>CADCUZ010000152.1 GCA_902806015.1 uncultured Rubrobacteraceae bacterium | reverse complement strand
TCCATACCGTCGAGGATGGCGCCTATGTCTGCGAGGTCGAGGCCTCCCGCTTCCATATCCAGGGATCGTTGCTCGATTTCCGTAGGCTCGAGTTCGGAGAGAAAGTTGTCCAGATGCCTCCGGATCTTCGGTCGGAGCGTGCGTGCGGCGTGTTCACGTTTGTCGGAGGCAAGCTCGACCGGCACCACGACCTCGGTCTCAACCTGTGTGACAAGGCAGTGGGCCTCCACCGCCAACCTCTCGCGCCACCGCTTCTGCGGGCGCAAGTAGCTCATATCGCAGACTATCATCGACGCGTGCGTGCCGAGCTCTAGCGCTACCTCGTCCGGCGAACCCGGACGGACTACAAACTTGATTCCGCGCTGCTGGAGGGCCTCTTCCACGTCTCTAAGGCCCTCTAGCATGAACGCATAGTGCCTAAGATTCGCCTCCGGGTAATCAGCCGTCAGCCCGAACAGCACGAGAAGCCGCCGCCCGATTTCGTTAGCCCTCTGCACCGCGTACTCCAACGCGTGGTTATATTCGGCTCGCTGAGCCTCCTGCATCCAGTACAGGACGTAGTCGCCATCGTTGATGTCCTTCTCGTTCAGCTGACGGACGCGCTCTTGCTGGATCTCCTTCATCGTCGCCCTGCCTTTCGGGTACTGTGCTCTTCGTTTTTAGGAACGTAGCATCGCCGGTCGGGCTACGCTGAATTAGAGAACACTCTTCGACGCACCTCAGCGTAACGTTTCGTCTCGGTCATGATGCCAAGTAGAGGGCGAAGGGCAGGTAGCGTCCACCCCGGACGCACGGCATCCGGTGCGAATCTTTATGCACGTCGCCCCTATGCTGTGGTCGGCCACCGGCGCCCGAGCGGAGTCGAGGAGCTGTACCCCGCCCTGATACCGGGGTCTATGCAGGAATCGTGCAAGCGCGGTTCGCAGCATCCCTCTTCCAAGCAGTCGGGTGAACAGAGCAAAAGGAGGCCGAGGCTGCTAGCACGCAGCGGCTCCTCCCCTGTTCACCCGAGTACCTAGAAGGGGGTTTCTTGGAAACCCGTCCGTACGGGGTTCGGAGGAATGTATAGGGGCGGGGCTCTAGAGCCCCGCCCCTATGCTTACGTCTCTGACGATCTTGGTTGGGCGTTCAGCCACACACAACGCCCTCATCGCTTAGTCGTCGTCGTCGTGGTTGCCGCCGCCGCCGTTGCTGTCCTGGTCGTTGTTACCGTCGCGGTCGTGGTTGTCGTCATCGTCGCCTATGTGCGCGAGGACCGTGGCCTCCTCTATCTAACCGTCCGCGCGGACGGCCACCTCCTCCAAGCGTGCCCGGCCACCTTCAGGTTCAGAGGGAAGCCGAAGGCCCACCTAAAAGCGGCGTCCCCGCTGGCGGGCGATATCGAAGCGGGCGGAGGAGGAAACCGCCATCACGGCCATAACGCCGCACTGGACCGGGTCGCTTACTACCAGGTCGGCGGCGTCGGGGACGCTGCCGGGCATGTTCAGGGAGAGGACGATGATGCCCTTCTCCCGGATCTCGTACACCGCCCGGGCCACGTCCCCGCCCATGAGGGCGCCCGCCAGCACCAGGGCGACCGCACGGGGCAACCTGGCCACGGCCCTTGTGGCGGCGGCCAGGTTCTCTTCGCCGACGAGCGGGATGGTGTCCACGGAGATGCGCTCGCCGCGGATGTTGTGGCGGTCGGCCTCGGCGACGGCGCCCACGACCACCTGACCTACCTGGGCGCCGCCGCCGACGACGATGATCCTCTTGCCGTAGATCCTCGCAAACGACGGCGCTCGCTCGATCCCCTCCACGATGGGCAGGGCCTCCAAGTCGCGGATAACCGCTCCCGCTTCGCCTTCCGCCACGTCCTCCAGCTCGAAGTAGACTGTGGACCCGTCCTCGCGCCGCTCCGCTATGTCCACGTAGGTGATGTTGGCCCCATACTCCAAGATGACGCTCGTGAGCCCGTGCAGCACTCCCGGTCTATCCAGCAGCGTGCGGACCACGAGCGCGAGCGGCGCCGGACGGACGTCCCGTCCCTCGCCCACGCTCACGGCTTCCCTGCACAGGGTGTGTCTCTCCTAAAGCGCATGCCCGAAGTTTAGGGCAGAGCGCGCCCCGTCGCTCCGCGAGGGGCGCTCTGCTCCCGGAGCCCCCGCTACGGCTTACGCCGACGGTAGGCGCGTAAGCGGCGTCGGTCCCGCCCTCTTGGGCGCGGCGGCCGACGAATCCGACCTCGGAACGGCCTTCTCTCCATGGCCGCTCTCCGTCGCGACGGTTTTTATCCGGGCCGAGCCGAACGGCGCCAGGCGCAGACCTCGCGAGCATTGACCGCCGAACGTGGAGCGGTTCGCGAGCCGCCCCTACACGAGAACCCTCCTAGGCCTGATCCCAAACCGTCACAGCGCCGTTTATGCTCCTGACGAAGCGCGCGTCGCCGTCCTGGGAGATGACGACCAGGAGGACGTCGGGAAGGGACCCTGCCAAGCGATAGGCCGAGCGGTGGCGGGTGCCAACCCCCTGGGTGCCCTCTTCGATGGTGCTCTCGCCTTCGAGATCGAAGGACTTGCGGACGGAGTGGACGGGCTCGAGCTCGCCGGAGATCTCGCCCCCGAAGCCGAGCAGCTCGAAGCGGCGGGTCATGACGACCGCGCCGTCAACGGCGGCAAGGCCGGCGACGAGGTGGGCGAACTCGAAGATCGCCTCGTCGAGCTCGGCGAGCATGCGGTCCTCGCTCCAGACGTACTCCTCCCAGCCGACGGCCCTGGGGTAGGCTACCCCTTCGCCCCTGCCGTGGGATTGCGCCAGGCGGTTCATTATGCGCACGATCAGGGTCCTAAAACGCCGCCGGGGCTCGCCGTCCACGAAAGAATGCTTGAGGGAAACGTGATCCCCGGCGAGCACCTCCCCTGCCCTCCCAGGCGGGACGATGATTATGGTGCCGCCGTGGCGGGCGTCGCGCACGGTAGAGACGAGCCGCCGGAACATCTGCTGGGCGACCTTGCGCGAGAGGTCCGGGTCGAGCGGCGCCCACGGTTCCCCGACCGAGGCCGCCTCCCGGCGCGCCTCCTCGTGGAGCTCTACGAGCTCGGCCCGCACGGGCGCGAAGAGATCGGGGAGCCACCGGCTGGCGAAGACATCGGCGTAGGAGTCTGAGAGGCTGCCGGCCTCAAGCTCCGCGACGGTCACGGAGCCCTTCTTTACCTGCAACCGTCCCGGTCCCTCGATCTCGACGACCGGCACGGGGGGCAGGGGCGCGGAGGGCTCCCGGCCGCCCTGCACGCCCCGGAGCCAGCGCGGCCCAGAGTGTACGACGCCCCAGACCTTCATCTCCCCGTCGTCCCGATAGACTCCTACGAGGGAGCGGTCGAAGTCTGCCGCCGGGGAGAGCCGCCTGAGCTCGTGCTCGTCGAAGGGGCGCGGCTCCTCGAACTCGAGCCGGTGCAGCCCGTCGGGCGGGCCGTCACCTTCCGGGAAGTCTTGCGGGTCGGCGAAGATCGTGCGGAAGATCACCGGCCGCTCTTCTTCGCGCAAGAGGCTCGCCTGGTAGCAGGTGGACAGGAGCGCCTCCAAGACCGGCGGCTCGGGCAACCCCGCGTGCCCATCGTCCGTCTCCCCTGCGCCCTTCGGATACAGCCCCCATCGCTCCCGCACGAAAGCCGCCAGGTCGCTCGGGTAGGCGTGCTCCCTCTCCGCCCTCCCGGACGCCTCTTCGGTAGTAAAGATCCGGCACCTCCGTCCGTCTTACTCGGATGCTTCTCGCAACACTAACGGCCCCAAACGGGCCCGACTGCAAACCGGCACACACGTGTCCCTAGCGGCTTAGGGGGCCCAAAGCATCCGCCAGCAGCTTCCGGTCCAAGGAACAATACCCGGTCTGGCCCCGCTTGTGGCGGGTAATGATGCCGGCCTCCCTGAGCGCCCGCGCGTGGTGGGAGTAAAGCGAGAGGCTGATCCCCAACGACTGCGCAACCTCCTTGCCGCACAACTCCTCCCGCCCCCGGAGCAACTCCACGATCCTCAACCTGTTCGGGTCAGAAAGCGCCGCGAACACTTTCGCCCGACGCTCGAGATCCGTCCCACCTAAATCTTGTCCCAACTTTTCCACAATGGAACCGATTTTACTCCGCGGACTTTTTTTGGTCAAATAGTCAAATACACAAACGATGGTTTGACTATTCGGGGGGTCGGGAGCATAATTTGCGGGTGTCGGGTTTGGCTAGAGAGTTAGGAGTGGTCGGATGTCCGAGGTAAGGCAAGTTGGGGCAGTGGATTGGGACGCGGAGGTCCTGGGGTCCGGGAGGCCGGTACTGGTGGACTTATGGGCCGCGTGGTGCGCGCCGTGCGGGGTGGTCGGTCCTATAGTGGACGAGATCGCCGGGGATCGGGCAGGCAGCCTTGACGTCTTCAAGCTCAACGTGGACGAAGACCCTGAGGTGGCGATGCGCTACGGGGTGAGCTCCATCCCCACGCTGCTGGTGTTCAGGGACGGCGAAGAGGTCGGGCGCGTCGTCGGCGCGTTGCCGAAAGCCCGCATAGAAGCCCAGATCGACGAGGCCCTCTCGGGAGCCCGGGCGTGACGTGGGATGAAGCGAGGCGGCTCTCGGGCCGCGAGGTTCCAAGAACTGACGAGGTCGCTCCGGACCCGACGGAAGACCCGATCCTGTACCTCAATGAAGTCCGGAAAGAGGACGAAGAGAAGAAAAAATGGACATCGGGGTCATAGGTCGGGCAACATCGGCGGCACCGTCGCCAGGCTTTTCTTCGGGGCCGATCACCGGGTGGCCGTCAGCAACTCGCGCGGGCCGGAGACCTTGCGGGGGTTCGTCGAAGAGCTCAGACCGAACGCCCGGGCCGCGACCGTCTAGTAGCCGGCAGGTTCGGGGAGATCGTGATGGAGGCGATCCCCTTCAGCCGTTACTAGGGTTTGCCTGCCGGGAACCTGTCGGGCAAGTTCTTTGTGACCACCTCGAACTACTATTCGGGGCGCGACAGGGAGATCGAGCACGGGGGCTTGCATCCAGCGAGCTGGGCGCCCGGCACCTGCCCGGCGCCCGCGTCGTCAAGGCTTCCAACACCATCTGCTACGAGAGGCTCCAGGACAATGGACGCCCGGAGGCGCCGCTCGGCGAGCGGGAGGCCATCTTCGTCGCCGGCGACGACGACGAGGAGGCCGAAAGGGTAGTCTCGCGCCTCATAGAGGAGGTAGGCCCCGCCTCGGTGGATGCCGGCGCGCTCGCCGAGAGCGGAAGACAGGAGCCCGGCTCCCCCGTTTACAACGTCGCGATGGTCCCGGACAGGGCCCGTGAGACGCTGGCCGGCATAGGGTAAGGTGGCGGGATGAACGGAGGGAAGTCAGCCGCGAACCGCGTCGCTTTTCTGCTATCGCTGCGGGAGGTCCGGGAGTTCCGTCCCGGGCCCGTGCCACGGTGTGTAATAGACGACGTTCTTGAGGTCGCCCGCCTCATTTGGCAGCGCCTCCAACAAGCAGCTGTGGGAGATCGTCATCCGGGACCGGGCGACGCTCGGCGCTCTGGCGGGCGTCGAGGGCTACGCGGGCCACCTGGCGGGCGCCGTTCTAGGCATAGTGCCGGTGATGGCCGGGGAGCGCGAGGAGCAGGAGGCCTACGAAGAGGGGACCTGTGCGAGAGGATCATGCTCGCCGCCCGGGCGCGCGGCGTCGGCTCCGCCATCGGGTGGTTCGTCGGGGGCGTCTCCGCGGCGAAACACCTTCTCGGCGCCCCGGAGGGGCGGAGGTCAGGACCACAATCTTTCGGGGTTACCCGAAGGAAGATGTGCGCCGAGGACAGGGCTCGACGCGCAAACCGCTCTCGGAGATCCTCTACGAGGAGCGTTATGGTGCCTAGCATAGTCGCCCCGTCCGTGCCGGTGTTCTACGTGTCCCTTTACGCGTAGTGCCCGCCCGGATCGCCCGGCACGGGCACGCGGGTTATTCGGGTAGGGCGGGCATCGGGGCCGGCGTGCTGCTGGTGGCTTTGGGGGCGGCGCTGTGGGGGACGGACGGGGTGTTGCGGGTCCCCCTCTTGCGGGAGATGTCACCGGTGGCCATCGTGCTGGGGGAACACCTGATCCTGCTCCTCTACTCCGTCCCGGCCGTGGCCCTGGGCTGGGGGGCGCTGCGGCGGCTCGGCGGCAGGGGCTGGCTGGCCCTGCTCGTCATCGGGTGGGGCGGCTCGGCGCTGGCGACGGTCTTGTTTACGGCAGCCTTCGCGGCCGGCGACCCGACGGTCGCGATCCTGCTCCAAAAGACGCAGCCGCTCTTCGCGATAGCGCTCGCCCACCTCGTCCTCAAGGAACGCCTGGGCCTCGCCTACTGGCCCCTCTTCGCGGCGGCGATGGTCGGCGCGTACCTCGTCTCCTTCGGCAACCTCTCCCCCTTCGCGGCGCTGGGGTCCGAAGCCGGCGCGGGCGCGCTGCTCGCGCTGGGGGCGGCCCTGCTCTGGGGCTCCTCGACCGCGCTCGGGAGATTTGTCTTGAGGGATGTCCACTTCCACGCCCTCACCGGCGCGCGGCTGCTGCTGGCACTTGTCCCCCTGACGGTCATAGCGCTGGCGCAGGGGTCTCTTGGGGAGATGGGCGCGGGCTTCGCCTCCCGGCCGGGGCGGCTGTTGCTGCTCGCCTTGGTCCCGGGCCTGCTGGGGCTCTTGCTATATTATCGTGGCCTCTCCTCCACCCGGGCCTCGCACGCCACGCTCGCGGAGCTGGCCTTCCCGGCCACGGCGGTCGCCCTGAACTGGGCCTTGCTCGGGGTGGGGGTGAACGCGGGGCAGGTCGTCGGGTTTTTCCTGCTCTGGGTGGCCATATACGCCCTGGGCCGGCTCGGGAGGAACACTCTCAGAGACGCGCCAACAGAAGATCGAGCGGAGAAGGGAAGATGACAGAGACGCAGACGAGGAACACAGCCCACGCCATAGGAGCCGCCGACGCGCCGGTGACGCTCGTCGAGTACGGAGACTACCAGTGCCCTTACTGCGCGCGGGCCAAGCCGGTGCTGGAGGAGCTCGTCGAGAGGGCCGGCGACAAGGTGCGCCTCGTCTTTCGCCACTACCCGCTAGACTCCGTCCACCCCCTCGCCCGTCGCGCGGCCGAGGCCGCCGAGGCGGCAGGGGCCCAGGGCAGCTTCTGGCCCATGCACGACCTACTCTACGAGAACCAGGATGACCTCGAAGAAGGGGACCTGCGCTCCTACGCCGTGCGGCTGGAGCTGGACCTCGCGCGCTTCGACGAGGACATGACGGGTAGCCGCCACGCCGGACGGGTCGAGGAAGACCGGCTCTCGGGCATACGCGACGGCGTGCGCGGGACGCCCGGCATCTTTTTGGACGGCGTCCCGCACGACGGACCGGTGGAGATAGAGGCGCTGCTCCGGGCGGTCGAGGAGGCCGCGGCAAAGGACGGGAAGCCGGACCGTCCGGCGGCCCGGGAGGCCGGCGCGATCCGGCGCGTTGGGGTCGGGGACCGGTTCGAGGATCCCATCGGCGAGATCTGCTCGGAAGAGCGCGGCGTCAACAACAGGACCCTCAAGAAGGTCGTGGAGCTAGCCGTGGAGATAGCCCGCGAGGGCCGCGAGGGCCGCAAGATCGGGACGCTCTTCGCCGTGGGCGACCACGAGGCGGTACTCGGCTGCTCACGGCCCCTCATCCTCGACCCCCTGGCAGGCCACCCCGACGAGAAGAAGCACGTCGAAGACCCCGACACGCGCGAGACCTTGAAGGAGCTCGCCCAGCTAGACGGCGCCTTCGTCGTCTCGGACGGGGGCGTGGTCGTCTCCGCGGCCCGCTACCTCGACGCGGCCTCCGAGGACCTGGAGATCCCCCTCGGCCTCGGCAGCCGGCACATGGCCGCCGCCTCCATCTCCAGGCACACGGGAGCCGTCGCCGTGGCCGTTTCCGAAAGCTCGACGGTCAGGATCTTCGACGACGGCGGCGTGGTGGCGGAGGTAGTGCCCGAGGTCTGGATGCTCCGCGGCTACGGCCCGTACCCCGGCCTTCGAGCCGCGACGTAGCGGGACGAAAGGGCCACCGTGCGCGCCAACGCCTCAGGTTCCCGACGCGGAGTATCCCGAGGGCCGAAGTAGTCCCCGGCGACGAATAGCGACCCGGGGAGAACGCCGAGAAGCGCCCGGGTCCCCGGGATTGACAACGGGGCAGGAGAAAGGGCCGCGGATTATTCTCGGCCCTCGGAAACCCGGATCGATAGAGCCTACCCTACTAGCGGCCTTTATCTTGCGATTGCTCTGCCCGATGAGGGTCTCGCGACCCTTGTTCCGCTTCTGGTACTCGCGCACCTTCTTGAGCTCCCCGACGGGGAGGCCGTCGAGCTTCTTGGGGACCTCCTCGACGTTCAACTCTTCGTAGTTCTCGACCTTGAGCTCGCCGTGAACGGCGGACCGCAACTCGGCGTCGCGGGTGGCCTCCTCGGTCTGGCGCAGGACCTCGTCGGTCCGCTCGGTGGCCTTCTCGACGACTCGCAGACCGTGCTGGGTGGCCTGCAGGCCCTACTGCGCGGCCCTCAGATCTTCTCGGGCGTAGGCGAAGGGGGAGAAAAAGCTCTGGTAGGCTCCGACCCACTCCCGGCCGAGCGTCTGCAGGCCCTCCAGCTGCTTGCGGGCGCTGCGCGCGAAGGCGTCAGCCGTGCGGAGGTTGTGCTTCGTCTAGTCCCGCAGGATCCCGACGCCCCCGTTCGACCACCCCTGAACGAAACTAGCGTTGCGCTGCTGGAGCTGCAGCAATCGCACGCCGTTGGCGAACCATCCCTGCGCCGCCCCGGCGTTGTCCTACTGGGGCTTGAAGAACTCGAGACCGTCCTGGGCCAGTTTGGGGTCTCGACGCTGGCAAGGCGCAATTCTCCGCCAGGGCCTCGTCGTTCGGGTGGGAGCTGGGCCCGCAAGACCGGCGGTTGGTCGGGCGTCGGGGGCCGGCCTTTGGGCGGATAAAGAGCCGGGGTGGGGGAGGCGGCGGGATCCCACGGCGGTCCCCGCTTCACGGCGGGCTGTTATCTCCCCGGCGAGGGTCAAGTCGGGGGTGCGCCGTGGCGGTGCCGTGCGGTTTCTTACCAATCCAGGCTATGAACTTCCGGATATCCGGGTGGGACCTGAGGACTTCCAGGGTGTTGTATTCGCGTTCCAGCTCTTTGTTGTCCAGGACGGTGTGGATGTGGCGGTGGCAGGGCGGGCAGAGGCCGACGGTGCGGTGGATCTCCTGCCGGTCGAAGGTCTTTTTGTTCCTCTTGTTCTTGTGGCGCGTCCTCGGGACGAGGTGGTGCCGTGTCAGCCGCTCCACCGTGCGACCGCAGAGCCCGCACTCCCCGCCCCCCGCGCCGTTGGTGTCGTTCACCGCCGGATTTTATCGCCGCCTCGGGGCGCAGCGGGTGAAGCCGTTCCCGCCAAAGCCGGGAGCAGGAAAAAGACACGCCCCGGGCGCCCAGGAAGGCCGCGACCTCCCCAAACCGTTCCTCGACCGCCTTTTTCGACCGCGCGCCGGGGCGCTCGAACATGTTTAGCCGGACCTCCATGAGCTTTCCGCAGAACCGCGCCTCCCACGCCCCGTCAGCCATCCCCCCGGCCAGTACCAGGCCGAGGCCGTCCCCGGCGGACGTGTAGGCCCGACCCTGCACGTCCGGATGCACGAAACGCCCCCGGCCGACGGGGGTGCCCCATCGTGTAGCAGGCCCACCTCGGCAGGATATCTACGCCGTCCCGGTCCGGGTCCTCGGCCGCCTCGAAGGCTTCGCGGTCTTCGGCCAGCAGGAAATAGCCGTCCTCAAGCTCGAGGGTCTCCACGGTCGCGATTACCGCCGAGGCGTGGCCTTTGGGGACGCCGGTCCACCACCGGAAGTTCTCGAAACGGGCGGGCCGAAGGCGCGCAGGTGCGCGCCGGCGAGCCAGGAGAGGGCCTCGTCCGCGTCGGGCAGCTCGCCGCCGAGCCAGGTTTGCGTGGCGACGTAGCACTGCGCGTTGGAGCTGCGGGCCTCCGGCGCCGACGCGCATGAGCACGTCCTCCTGCGCCATGCCGCTCAACACGGGCGTCGGGCTGCCGTCGTGACCGGTCGTCGCGCGCAGCTCCTGTCCAAGAAGATCCCGCGCCGTGAGCGGCCGGTCCGTGGCGGTGAGCCCCGCCTCACGCAGCGCGGCGTAGCGCCCTTGGGAGATGCCGAAGTATTTCAGGCGCCCTCTCGGGCCCGACGGCGGTTCGGGTACGGCGCGAAACGCGAGGTGAGCGGCCTCGCGCAGGAGGAGGTGTTTGGAGCCGTGCATTACGGGCAGGCCTGAGCACCCGGCGGTTGGCGTCCAGGCGCCGGAGGGAGGCCGCCTCGAAGGTTCTCGCGCGGGCGCGCAGCGAGAGGGGGGGCCGTCCGATGTTAGCTGTACACGCCCACCACGGCGCGCAGGGCTGCCTCGGCGGCTACAGTCTGCCACCGAGGCGCTGGCGGTCGTAGGACCACCAGCTGGCCCTTTCCTGGATGCCGGACAAGCCCGGTTCTCTAGGAGCCGCGGACCCGCGAGCGCAGGGCGCTGAAGGCCAGGTAGAACGAGACGAGGGCGACGAGGGCCACGGCGCCCACGGCGGGGAGCAGGTCCGCGAGGACCCGGCCGTCGGAGATCAGGGCCCGCAGGCCCGCCAGCAGGTACGTCACCGGGTTGTAGTCCGCCACGGCGGCGAGCCGGCCCATGAGCGCCTCCTGGGGCAGAAACGTCGTCGTCAGAAACGCAAAAGGGAAGAAGAGGATAAAGGAGGAGTTAACCGCCCCCGGGTTGCCGGTGCGGAGCGCGATGGCGTAGGGAAAGCCCGTGAACGTGAGTCCCCAGAGCCTGCTCAGGATCAGGAAAGTGAGCACCCCGACGGGGCCGGTCGCGAAGCCGACGCCGAGGATGAAACCGAGAGCGAGGACGGGCACGCACAGCGCCATGACGAGCACAAGGTCCGCGGCCATCAGGCCGAGGAGCAGGCTGTAGCGGTCGACCGGCGAGACAAACAGCCGGTCGAAGTAGCCGGACTGGATGTCTGTGACGAGCGCCGAGGCCCGGGAGATGCCGGTCACCGCGAAGACGGTGGCGACGGGTAGCTGGAAGGCCTCGAAGTCGTCCACCCCGGCGAACGAGGAGATGTCCGCCAGCGACCCGACGTTCACGGCGAAAAAGAAGATCGGGACGATGAGGGCCGGTATCAGGGCCTCCGGCTCGCGCGGCACGGCGCGCAAGGCCCTCCCCGCGACGCTCAGCAAGTCCCGCCAGAAACCTGCCGGGCGTCCCGATGGACCCGCCCCCCGAGATACGATCCGCGCTGGAGATCATCCGTCTCCCCCTTCCGTGCGTTCGTCCCCGCGCAGCCGGTTGCCGGTTACTTCCAGAAAGACGTCGTCGAGGGTCGGGGTACGGAGCGTCAGCCTCTCCGCGACGACCCCGGCCTCCTCGAGCGCCACAGCTACCTTCCCGACGACGCGCGGTCCGTCGGGGGTCGCGATGGTCAGGCCGTCTTCGCGGGCCTCCACCCTCTCGACCGCGGCCAGGCCCCGCAGCTTCTCGACCGCACCGTTGGGCTCCCCGCGGGTGCTCACGACGACGAGGTCCTGGCCGACGGACCGCTTGAGGTCCTCCGACCGGCCCTCGGCGGCTATGCGCCCCCGTCGATGATGCCGACCCTGTCGGCGAGACGGTCCGCCTCTTCAAGTTAGTGGGTGGTAAGAAGACGGTGACGCCGAGCTCGTCGTTGAGGCGGCGGACCTCCTCCCAGACCTTCTGGCGGCTGACGGGGTCGAGACCACTCGTCGGCTCGTCGAGAAAGAGGACGTCGGGGTTGTGGACGAGGGCGGCGGCGTGGTCGAGGCGGCGGCGCTCCCGCCGGAGTAGCCGCCCACGTGCCGATCCAGGGCATCACCGAGGTCTATGAGCTCGCCGAGCTCGGCGAGGCGGCGCTTCGTCTCGCCGGCGGTCAGGCCGTAGAGGCGGCCCTGGAGGCGCAGGATCTCGGCCCCCGTCTGCTGCGCGTCGAGCGCCGCCCCCTGCAACGCGACCCCGATCCGTAAACGGACTTCGTGCGGCTCGGCAAGGATATCGCGCCCAGCCACCGTGGCCCGACCGGCGGTCGGCGAGAGCAGCGTCACGAGCATCCGCACCGTGGTGGTCTTGCCCGCCCCGTTGGGACCGAGGAAACCGTAGATCTCGCCAGGCTCCACGCGGGGGTCCACCCCGTCCACCGCGGCGTTCTCCCCGAACCGCCTTACGAGCCCTTCTGCGCCGATGGCGGGCCCGTCCCCGAACCCCCCTTACCGGTTGCTTGCCGCAAGTCCAAATCCCCTTTGCCTCCCCTCTTTTTGCCGCCGTATTGGCGGGTCGTTCGTGCTATGAATTGTACTTGCGCGGGCTGCTATCCTATCGGTTGGTCTGCCCGATCCGGGGTCGGTTACGCCCTCTCGGCGGCGAGTTTTTCGTCGACGACGAGAATTTTTTGCCCTGCGCTCGGCGGCCTTCGCTGCGGGGGTGGGCGGCGGCTGCGTCGGCCGGCGGGTAGCTACGATCGATCAGGGGTTTCACCTTGCCGGCGGAGATCCGGGTCGACAAGGACTCCAAATCTGCGACGCCGGGCCGGACCTGGATCGACTCGATCCGCCGCCCATCCCTGAGGCGCGACAGCCACCCGAGGCTGAGAAGTCCGACAAACGGGTTCACAGTGACGAACACGCTGTCGGGACGCAGTGCCCGCCGACGGCTCCTCCCGAACGAGAGGACGTTGGCCGCGTCGAACACGACGTCGTAGCGGGCGCCCCCGGCGGTGACGTCCTCCCGGGTGTAGTCCAGGATCCTAAACCCCCACGAAGGCATGCCGAACCGCCGGGAGAAGTTCCGGATCACGGTGTGGTTGCAGATAGAATCCGGCGTGGTCCGCTTGTCGGTCAGTAGCGGGTGAGTGGTCGAAGCTCAAGACCGGCAGCGCGACGGCGCCCGGGTAACGGGCCTCGTTCATGTACCGCTCCAGGTACCCCGCGTGCTCGTCCGTTATCTCACTTTATGGGGGCTTCGCTTCGGACGCTAGCGACGCCTCCCCCGTGGCGGATGCACGACGTAGACTACCCGCCCCTGCACCTCCGCCTCTTCCGCTGGCACGACGAGGTCCTCGTGGTCCCCGTTCTCCGGCCGGAGGCGCACGAACTCCCCGGCCTCGCCCCTTTCCCGGAAGATCCGCTTGACAGTGACCTCCTCGCCGCCCCGCAGCAGCGCGACGACGACCTCGCCGTCGGCAGGATCCTCGTCCTCTTCCACGACGAGCACGTCCCCATCCTCGATGCCCGCGCCCGTCATGCTCTGCCCGACGGTTCGCAGCGCGTAGCGCCTCTTTCCGGACCGGGAGAACCGCAACTTGGGGGGCAGGTAGAAGGACTCGTCGTCTAGCGCCACGGCCTCGAGGCCCCGCCCGGCAGCGATGCGCCCCAGCAGCGGCATCTCCCCCAAGACCTCCCAGCCTTTCCCCGTGAGCCGGACGCCCCGCGCCCTCCGCGACGCGCCCTCCCGCTCGACGTATCCCGCCTCCTCGAGCCTCTTGAGGTGCTTGTAAGCCGTCTGGGAGCTCCGCAACCCGACAGCCTCCCCCAACTCGCGCACGGTCGGCGCCCCCCCTCTCCCGGCGCTCATGCGGGCCAAGTGCCGGAGCATCTCCAGCCTCTTATCCCAGTTCTCCGGGACCATGATCGCTCCCTTCCTCGACGCGCCCCAGGACACTCTAGCGGATTTTGTCCTGGACTACAAACTACTGTTTGTGGTAGCGTGAAAAAGAAAAGAGGAGCGCCCCCACCCGGGCTCGGAGACCGAACGGCGACCAACCAGTAACGGTCCTCGAGGGATTGAGGAGGCGAGGACGCCCTTCGCCCGGATTATACCGGGTGGGGCGGGTCCTCCCCACCCCCGGCTCGTCCCGGCCTTGGCTGCTGGCGCTCCCGGGAGAGGAGGATCTCTTGGAGGCGAGCGTCGCGGAGATACACGCTTACCCGCCGAAACCGGAGGGGTTCGAGGAACCCCTGTTCCCGACCCGGGAGTCGAGACGGGCGGTGGCGGATCACCTGCTGGCTGCGCCGTGGCTCGGGCGGGCCTCGGAGTTGGGGCGGGGGTCCGGCGGATCCGCGCGGGCCCCGCGCGAGCCCGTGAGGGTGGAGCGCTGCTTGGGACAGGTGGGGATCTCCTGGGCCTCCAGGCGGCGAGGGCGCCGGAAGAGGAGGCGGGTGGTAGAAGTCCTGGCCCGCTGGCGGGAGGTGTCCGCCTGGTGGGACGAGGGGCAGGCTAAGGACAGGAACGTCTTCAGGGTACTCCTCTCCTGCGGGTCGGTGGTCGACCTGGCACGGGAAGATCCCGGCGGGTGGTTCCTCGTGGGGGTGGAGGATTGAGCGCCCCTTTCGCCCACCTGCACGTGCGCAGCGGCTTCTCCTACGGCTACGGGACGGCGACGCCGGAGGAGCTGGTCGGGGGGGCGGCGGGGATGCGCTCGATGGCGCTCACGGATAGGGACGGGTTGTACGGCATCCCCCGTTTCCTCGAGGCCGCCGGGGAGGCCGGACTCTCCCCCATCGTGGGGGCGGAGGTCGGCGTGGAGGGGGGCGGACACGTGGTCTTGCTGGCAGAGGGAATGCAAGGGTACCGTTCGCTCTGCCGGCTCATCACGGCCTACAGGTGCTCGTCGGAGGATCGGCGCAGGCCGGCGTGCCCGTTGCCGGTGGTCCTGGATCACGCCAAAGGGCTAGTGTGCCTGACGGGGGCCGTGCCTTTCGGGCTCCTGCCCCGGCTCGTGCTCGCCGGGAGGCGCGGGGAGGCGCAGGGCGTGCTGCGGGGCTTGCGGGAGGCCTTCGGGGACCGGCTCCACGCGGAGCTCACGGACGACGGCACGGCCGGGGGACGGCGCGGGATGGGGCGCGTGGCGGGGTTAGCGCGCGAGGCCGGCGTGCCGGTCGTCGCGACTGGGGAGGTGGCCTACCTGAAGCCGGGGGACCATCGGCTGCACGAGGTTCTCGTCGCGGCCTCGCACCTGCGCCCCCTGCCCGGTCCGGGGTACCGTCCCACCGACCAACTCTACCTCAAGCCACCCGGGGTGATGCGTCGGCTCTTCTCGGACCATCCGGATGCCCTGACGAGCGCCGCGGCGGTGGCGGAGCGGTGCGCCGGGACAGTGGACCTGTCCGGTAAGGTGCACGTTCCGGCGGCCAGGGTCCCGCCGGGGGTGTCGGCCGAGGGAGCCCTCAGGAGGATGGCCTTCGCGGGGGCGCGGGGACGCTACGGGAGAGGGGGCAAGGGGCCGACGCCCGGGGAGGTGGCGGCGCGGCTCAAGCGGGAGTTGGGGTGCATAAACTCCCTCGGGTTCGCGCCGTACTTTCTGGTGGCGCGCGAGGCTCGGCGAATCGCGAAAGCTAGGGGCATCCCCGTGACGGGGAGGGGGAGCGCGGCGAACAGCCTGGTCTCGTACTGCCTGGGGCTGACTCAGCCGGAGCCTTTCGGCAGCAGGCTCCTCTTCGAGAGGTTTATGCACGAGGGACGCAAGGACCCGCCGGACATAGACCTGGACTTCTGTTCGCTCCGACGAGACGAGGTCAGGTTCGAGATGATCCGGCACAACGAGAAGAACGGCGCGGCGGAGGCGGCCACGGTCCAGAAGATGTCCCTGCGCGGGGCCGTGCGGGTCGCCGCCCGGGCGCTCGGGCATCCGCCGCGCGAGATCGACGCCCTCAGCCGGCACGTCCCGACCCGTTTCTCGGACCGCAACCGCGTCTACGCGGGCCTCTCGGGTTGGAAAGAGGCGCTCACCGAGCCCGCGATGCGCGGCCATCCCTTGCAGGACACGGCCCGGTACCGGCTCCTCTTGGAACTTTCGGCGGGCCTGACCGGGCGCATCAGGGAGGCGGGAACGCACAGCGGGGGCATGGTCTTCGGGACGGCCGAGCGTCACCTTTCGGAGCTCGTGCCGCTGGAGCCCTCGGGAAAGGGGGGGCTCTTGCGCTGCCAGTACGACAAGGACGACTTGGAGAGGGTCGGCATCCCGAAGCTGGACCTGTTGGGCTTGAGGATGCACACGGCGCTGCGCAAGGCCGGGGAGCTCGCCACGAAGAGGACCGGCGAGAAGGTGGATCCTTACGACTTGCCGCCCGAGGACGGGGAGACCTACGCCCTGATCCGGACCGGTAAGAACGCCGGCATGTTCCAGCTGGAGTCTCCGGGGCAGATGCACCTAAGCCGGCGGCTAAAGCCCCGGCGCTTCGCGGACCTGGTGGCCCAGATCTCGCTCTTCAGGCCGGGTCCCGTGAGGGGGAACCTTATCGCCCCCTTCGTCCGGAGGAAGAACGGCGAGAAACCCCCATCGGCCACCCTGCCCCGACTCGAAGAGGCCCTGCGCCTCACCTACGGCGTCCTCGTCTACCAGGAGCAGGTCCTCGCCGTGGCGAACGCCGTCGCCGGCTTCACCCTGGCGGAGGGGGACCTCCTGCGGCGCGCGATGACCAAAGACCGGGGGCCGGGCGCGATGAACGGGCTCCGCCGCGAGTTCCTCCGCCGGGCGGAGAGCAACGGTGTCCCGCCCGCCAGGGCCGACGAGGTCTTCTCCTGGATGGAGGGCTTCTCCGTCTACGGCTTCTCGGCGGCCCACGCCGCCTCCTTCGCGGAGCTCTCCTACGCCAGCGCGTACATGAGGCGCCACTACCCGGCGGAGTTCTTCGCCGCCCTTCTCGGCTCGCAACCGATGGGCTTCTACAGCCCGAGGTTGCTCCTCAACGAGGCTCGCAGGGCCGGGCTGATCGTGCTCCCGCCCGACATACGTCTCTCCGAAGGGGACTTCACGGTCGCGGAGGGCGGCGCCGCCCTCCGCGTGGGCTTGCGCTACTGCAAGGGCCTCTCCGAGAAGGCCGTCTCGTCCATCGTCTCCGAACGCCGCGAGAGGCCCTTCGCCTCCGTCGCCGACCTGTACGGGAGGACCGCCGTCGAGAAGGACTCGTTAGGGAACCTCATCAGCGGCGGCTTCCTCGACGGCCTTCCCACAGACGCCGGACGGTCGCGGCTCCTCGGCGAGACGGCCACCCTGCCGAAAAAGAGGAGGCACGGGGAGCAACCGGAGATACCTTTGAAGCACCCGGCGAGCTGGTGGGCCTCAAGGGAGGGGCGCGGCGTGGGGCACCTGCCCCTCGCGGACACGGCGAAAGAGAGAATGGAGTGGGAGGTCCTAGGGCTCAACGTTCGCAGGCACCCCCTCCTCCCCTACCGCTCGGCGCTGGAGGAGTTGGGGGTGGTCTCGAGCGAGAGGATCAGGGGCCTCCCCCACGGCACCCGCGCCCGCGCGGCGGGTCTCATAGAGTGTCTCCAGAGCCCCCCAACGAAGAGCGGGCACCGGGTGTACTTCCTGCTTATAGAGGATGAGCGAGGCCTGTTGCAAGCTACCCTCTTTCGTTCGGCCTACGAGAGGTGCGGCGACCTGCTGCACCGCGAGGGCGCCTTCCTGCTAGAAGGCCGGGTGGAGCAGACCGCCGCCAGGGGTTTCGCCTTCCTCGTCTCCCGTGCGGAGAGCCTGCGCAAGGCCCTCGCGGGGACCGCGGCGCCGACGCCCCGGGTAACGTCGTCCTCACCCGGGGCCTTCCTGCGGGCCGGCAGGCGGGGCAGGAAGGCCGGCTAGCGTCGCGCGGCTTGGTCTATGATGGGAGCCGGCGGATCGGACACGAAACGGGGATCGCATGAACGACCCGCGGGGCATCCAGACGCATGACCACTCTTTCGAAGACGACGGGCGCATCCCGAACAACCCGACGTTGCCCCTCCTCGTCTACCCGCAGGCGCTGTCAGAGGCCGAGAGAGGCCTCACGCTGCAGAGCGTTGCTCGCCGAAAACGGTTGGGGCGGCGCCTGGGTGGACGGCGTCTTCCCCTACCACCATTACCACTCGGTCTCCCACGAAGTCCTGTGCGTGGTGGGCGTCGCGGCTCGCGTAACCTTCGTCGGGCCCGAAGGAGAAACGCTCGAGGTTCGGGCGGGCGACGTGGTGGTCATCCCCGCGGGAGTTGGGCACTGCAACGAGGGCTCGGACGGCGCGTTCTCGGTGGTCGGAGCCTACCCGCACGGGCAGGAAAACTACGACCTGCGCACAGGCGAACCCGGCGAACGACCCGGGGTGCTGGAGAACCTCCGCAACGTCCCGGTGCCGGAGTCGGATC
Organism: uncultured Rubrobacteraceae bacterium; assembly: GCA_902806015.1. The sequence goes on along the minus strand of CADCUZ010000152.1, from coordinate 3,407 downwards.
CCCTCTCGGCGAAGAAGGACCGCTACTCCGGCACTGGATACGGTAGCTCTCTAAACGCGGAAATTTCCGGGTGCCGCACCCCCGTCGTCGGAAGGTGCCTAAGGGGTTACTACGCCGCCGGCTCGGCGAATCGGGGCAGCCGGCTCTCGCGGACCTCGACGGGGAGGTCGCGTTGGATCTTGCCGAACTCCCTGACCTCGGCCTCGCCTACGAGCGTGACAGCCACCCCTTCCTTGCCCGCCCGCGCCGTGCGGCCTATGCGGTGAACGTAGGTTTCCGTGTCCTCAGGGAGGTCGTAGTTGACGACGTGCGAGACGTTCGGGATGTCGAGCCCGCGCGCCGCGACGTTGGTCGCCACCAGGATGCGGGTCCGGCCGCAGGCGAAGCCGGCGAGCGTCCTGGTGCGCTGGGACTGGGTCTTGCCGCCGTGCAGGAGTGCCGCCTTGTAGCCGCCCTTCTCCAGCTGGCGGTGCAGCTTGGTCGCCCCGTGCTTGGTCCTGCGGAATACGATCGCCACGGGGTCCTTCTCCGCGTCGATGAGGGCCCGCAGGGCCCGCGTCTTGTCCCGGCCGTCCACGCGATAGTAAACCTGCTCGACGGTATCGACCGTGGGAGCCTCTGACTCCACCGTCAGGTACCGCGGGGAGCGCATATGGCGCTTGACCATGCCGCGTATGGCGTCCGGCATGGTCGCCGAGAAGAGGGCGGTCTGCCTCTTTTTCTCCGGGGTGTGGGAGAGGATGCGCCCGACGTCGGGGGCGAATCCCATGTCGAGCATCCGGTCCGCCTCGTCGAGCACGAGGTAGCGCACCGAGTCCAGGCGCAGCGTTCCGCGCTGGAGGTGGTCCAGGATGCGTCCCGGTGTGCCCACGACCACGGAGGCGGAGCGGTTCCTGAGCGCCCTGATCTGCGGACCTATCGGCACGCCCCCGCAAAGGACGACCGGACGTATAGGGTTGTACCGGGAGAGGCTGGAGATCTCCGTCGCGGCCTGCGCGGCGAGCTCCCGCGTCGGCGCGAGCACGAGCGCCTGAACCCCCCGCACCTTGCCGTCGAGGGCCTCGATCAGGGGTATGGCGAAGGCCGCGGTCTTGCCGCTGCCGGTCTGCGCGAGGCCGACGACGTCTTCCCCGTCCAAAAGCTCGGGCAGCGTCAACGCCTGGATGGGCGTCGGGGTCTCCCAGCCCTGTTCGGTGACGGCCCTCTGGACTCCGTCGGAGATGAGTAGGTCTGCGAACGAGGCCCTCTGGACCTCCTGTAGGGTGTTTGCCAAGGTGTTGCGATTCCTCTCTTTCGTTGGGCAGTAGTCGCCACAATAAGGAGCGTACGTCGTGGGCTACCGCTCGGCACGAAGGGAGAGGCGCAAGGCACAAAAAAGAGATGCGCTTCGAACAGTCGGCATCTCTGTGATCGTGGACGTATGTTCTTTATCGCGTAACGCGAGGAGTATACCGCACGCCCGGTCGTAGTCGAGGCGAGGTCCCGACCGGGATCCATCCCGCACGCGGATAGCTTTCCGCCTCCGGGGGTATAGACTGCGCGTCGGGCTGGGTTCAGGGATCGGACGGGGCCCGGCGCGACCAACCAAATGGAACGGGAGGACGGACGATGACGGAGCCCACGGACGGAGACAGCTTTCCCGAGCTTTTCGGGGTCGTACAGGACTACTCACAGAGGGACCACAACCACCAGGTAAAGGCGCTCAGGGTGATATCCGCGGCCTACCTGCCCCTGTTCGAGGTCCCCCCGATGCCCGACGCCAAGCGGTTGGTCGAGGACGTCCTGCGCGCCAACGACTTCCTGCTGACGGACCCCGAGACCGGCGGGCTTGAGCCGGCGGCCGTAGACGCCGTGGTGAGCGTGGCGACCTCCCGGCTCGACGAGGAGGACCTCAAGTGGGGCGCGGGATGCCTCCTAAACGTGATGGACGCCCTCAGGCAGCGGGCGCAGACCGAAGGGTACGAGACCTACGTGCTCGACGCCGACGACGTCCTGGACGGCCTGGAGGCCATACTCGCGGCCGACATAGTGGAGGACGCGATCGAGGACGTCCTGGAAGGCGGAACCTGACCCCCGAGGCCGTGATTCGTCAGACCGCACCGCCACGCGCCCGACCCGCGGGACGCCTTCGACCGCTACGGGTTGCTACCGGGGTCTGTTTCGCCTTCGGGTTGCGTGGGGGCCGCCTCCGCGCCCCCCAGCATCTCGCGGAGCTCCTGCATTTGGTCCTCTAGAAGTTGCAGGCGTTCGTCGACGAGGGCGAGCTGGTCCGCGACCTCCCTCCTGAAATCTTCATCCGACCCCCCCGCGTCGCCTCCCAGAAGCCTACCGGCGAAGCCTCCCCCCGCGAGCCCCGCGGCGGCACCCGCGAGCCCCGAACCGCCCCCGGAGCGATCCGTCAGGCGGCCCGCCAGATCCCCCATGGCGCCCACGTCGAAGCCCCCCCTTCTCCGGTCCGCGCCTCCTCCGCCGCGCCCCGAACCGCCTCCGCGCACGCGTTCTCGCACGCGTCCCTGCGCGCGTCCCTGGGACCCTTTGCGCCTGCCCCTTCTGCCCACGTCAGTCTCCTCTGGCCTCGCCGACACCTCGCGTAACCGGGCTAGCTGTACCCGGGGAAGATCCCGCGTAACCTCCGCCCTTCTCCGGTCGGGGCGGATCAGCCCATGTGCCGTCGCAGCGGGGAGGCCGACTCCGCGCCGAACCCTTTCACTTCTGGACCCCGGACGCTCGGGGTTTCGGGTGGATACGGATGGTCGGGGTACCGTCGGGGCCGCTTATCCGTCCTCCCAGGAGATGAGGACCTTGCCCGTCTTTCCGGCATCGAAGGCCTCGTACGCCCGCTTGGTCTCAGAGAGCGGGAACGCGTGGCTCACGGTCCTCTCCGGGTGCAGCCCCCTGCGTGCCAGGTGCTCTAGGAGCCCCCCCATCTGGTAGAGGCCGCAGACCCAAGAGCCGTAGAGCGTGAGCTGCTTGTGCAGCAGCAGGGGGCTCGGCTCGAACTCGACCGTGCCGCCCTCGCCGAGAAAGACCACCCGGCCCCAAGTGCGGGCGGCCTCCAGGCACAGGAGCCGGCCCGGCCCGCTCCCGGAACAGTCCACGGCCGCCTCGACGCCGTGGCTGTCGGTGAGATCCAGGACCTCGACGGCCGCTTCCTCACCGCCCATCAGGACGTGGGCGGCGCCCGCCTGCCTGCCGAGCTCCAGGCGCTCGGGGACAAGGTCCACCCCGATCACCTCAGCCCCGCTCGAAGCCGCGAGCATCACCACCCCAAGCCCGACGGGCCCCAGCCCGACGACGAGGACCCGGTCGCGACCCGAGACGCCTGCGCGCAGGATGCCCTGGTAGGCGGTGCCGAAGCCGCAGGCCACGAGGGCGCCGTCGGCGTAGGTCAGCTCGTCGGGGAGGTG
>CADCUZ010000151.1 GCA_902806015.1 uncultured Rubrobacteraceae bacterium | reverse complement strand
TTATTCGTACTTCGACACGGTGGTCAACGAGTACCTGATCCGCTCGGGCGTCCTGAACATTGAGAAGAGCCCGGTTATAGGCCTAGTGGTCGAGACGCAGTGCCGGTACTTCGCCCCGATCACCTTCCCCGACGACGTCCACGCCGGCCTGCGCGTCGCGCGCCTGGGGCGCAGCAGCGTGCGCTACGAGATCGGGCTCTTCAAGAACGACGACGCCTCGGCCGCCGCCCAGGGCCATTTCGTACACGTTTACGTCGAGCGCGAGAGCCGCAAGGCCACCGCCCTGTCCAACGAGATGCGCGCCGCCCTCGAACAGCTCCTGGGCGAGGCGGGCTAACCCTACTCGTGCGACGCGGCGAGGCTGGCGACGCGCGGCGCCACCAACCCAGCTAGCTCGTCGAGCAGCCGCTCGTCCTCGGCGGAGAAAGCCCCCACGGTGTCTGAGTCTACGTCGAACTGGCCGACGATCCTGCCCTCGGACCTGATCAAGACGACTATCTCCGAGCGGGTGTGGATGGAACACGCCAGGTAGTTCTCGACCTCGCGCACGTCCTCGACGACCTGGTTGTTGTCCTCTGCCACCGCCGTCCCGCAGACGCCCTCCCCGACCTCGATCCGGTCGTGGTCCGCCGGCGCAGTGCTGGGTCCGAGCACCAGCACGCCGCCCCTCAACAGGTAGATGCCACTCCAGTCCCAAGACGGGTGCGCATCGTGCACCATCCGCACCACCCCGGTCAGCGCCTCCTCGTCGGACGCGTCCGAGGCCACGAGCCTCTCCGCCTCCGCCCGCAAATTCTCCCTCAACGCCGTCTGCTCGCCCATCTGCCGCCCCTCTCGGTGTGAAATCTCCAAGACATGATAACGCCGCCGCCCCGTTCCGTTCCAGGACCGCACCGTTGCGAGGTTGTTACCGCAACGCTGCGGTTCCGGATTGTGAAGTAGCGGTCCGGGACCAACGGCTTGGGTCACCAATGCACGGGGAAAGACGCCTGTGCTACACTGCCCGCACTCTGGGAAGAAAGGGGAATAGGGCATAGAACCGCCTTATACGGCAGGGAAAGTGTGCTGTATGTGATCCCGTTGACGGCTGACCGGTGACGGTAGGGGACACTGTTTTTCGGGTGGGTACCGGGGGTACCCGTTTTTGGGGATACAAGGGAAAGGAGACAGGGGTTGCGTAGGATCCAGATGACGGTGGACGGCAAGGCCCACGTGGCGGAGGTGGAGCCGAGGCTCCTCTTGCTCCACCACCTGAGGGAAAACCTGGGGATCGGGGGCGTCCACACGGGGTGCAACACCACGAGTTGCGGGGCCTGTACGATCCACATGAACGGGGAGTCCGTAAAGTCTTGCACCGTGCTCGCGGTGCAGGCCGACGGTTACGAGGTGACGACGGTTCAGGGGATCCGGGAGAACGGGCTGTGGCACCCGATGCAGCAGGCCTTTCACGAGGCGCATGGTTTGCAGTGCGGGTACTGCACGCCAGGCATGATCATGGCCTCCATCAGCCTGCTCAAGGAGAAGCCGGACGCCTCGGAGGCGGAGATCCGGGAAGGACTTGAGGGCAACCTCTGTCGCTGCACGGGCTACGAGAACATCGTCAAGGCCGTCCAGCTCGTCCAGCAGCACTCGACGGCAACGCCCGCGGCGTCCTAGATAAGGAGCATTCGTGACCGAAGCACCGCAGAAGTACGTCGGGGGCGGCGTACCCCGCAAGGAAGACCCGGCCCTGGTAACGGGGCGGGCCAACTGGACCGACAACATCAAGTTGCCTGGGATGCTCCACGCGACCATGCTCAGGAGCCCCTACGCCCACGCGAAGATCACCAGCATAGACGCCTCAGCGGCCAAAGAACAGCCTGGTGTCATCGCGGTCTTCACGGGCGAAGACCTCGCGGCCGAGTACCACAAGAACCCGCAGGCGAACCCCGCCGCCGTCACCGGCTACGACCTGAGCATGCATGAGCGCTCGCAGGGGGAGACCAGCGTCACCGACACCGCCGACAACACGGACGGGCAGCCAGTGGACGAGAAGACGCGGACCTTCGTGGCCTGGATCGTCCACGACGACCTCAAGGTCCCACACCACGACCCCGTCGCGCGCGACGAGGTCAACTTCGCCGGGGACATAGTCGCCGTCGTGGTGGCGACCGACCGCTACAAGGCCCAAGACGCCCTGGAGTTCATCGAGGTGGATTACGAGCCCCTCGACGTTGTGACGGACCTCGAAGAGGCAGTGGCGAGCGGCTCGCCTCTGGTCCACGAAGAATTCGGGACTAACGAAGCGTACACCTGGGACCTCGCGACCGGGGACGTGGACGACGCCTTCAGGGAGGCGGACGTGACTGTGAAGGGCCGGTATTTGCAGCCGCGCCTGATCCCTAACGCCATAGAGACGCGGGGCGTGGTCGCAAACCCCGACCCCGTGAACGGTGGGTACACGGTCTACACCTCGACGCAGGTGCCCCACATCGCCAAGGCCGTGCTCTCCGAGTACTGCGGGGTACCCGAGCAGCGCCTCAGGATAGTGGCACCGGACGTAGGCGGGGGCTTTGGCTCCAAGCTCAACGTCTACTCGGAAGAGGTCATCGCCATCATCCTGGCGCGAAAGCTCGGCGTCCCGATCAAGTGGATTGAGGATCGCTCCGAGAACTATCTGGCGACCATCCACGGCCGCGGTCAGGTTCAGGACATCGAGGTGGCAGCCGACTCCCAGGGCAAGATCCTCGGCATGAAGGTCAAGCTTCTCGCCGACATGGGCGCGTACCTCCAGATCAATACCCCCGGCATCCCGCTGCTCGGCGCCTTTATGTACCCGGGCATCTACACCTTCGAGAACTACAGCTTCTCGTGCACCGGTGTCTTCACCAACAAGACCCCGACCGACGCCTACCGCGGCGCGGGCCGCCCCGAGGCCGCCTACGCCGTCGAGCGGATCATGGACATGCTGGCCCACGAGATGGGGCTCGACCCGGCGGAGGTGCGTCGGCGCAACTTCTACGAGCCGTTCGATGAGCCCGTCACGACGCCGGCCGGCATCCAGTACGACTCCGGCAACTACCAGCAGACGCTCGAGCGGGTCTTAGAGCTCGCCGATTACGAGGGCCTGCGCGCCGAGCAGCAGCGGCGGCGCGAGTCGGGGGATACGATGCAACTCGGCATCGGGTTCTCCACCTACACCGAGATCTGCGGCCTCGCCCCCTCCCAGGTGCTCGCCTCCCTCGGGGCCGGCGGCGCCGGCTGGGAGATGGCCAAGGTCCAGATGCTGGCCTCTGGCAAGGTCGAGGTAGTCACCGGCACCACGCCCCACGGCCAGGGTCACGTAACCAGCTGGTCCCAGATCGCCGCCGACGCTCTGGGCGTGGACGTGCACGACGTCGAGGTCCACCACGGCGACACTGCCATCGCGCCTTACGGCCGAGACACCTACGGCTCTAGGAGCCTGCCGGTCGGTGGGGTGGCGGTGCACCTGGCGTCCCAGAAGGTCGTGGAGAAGGCCAAGAAGATAGCGGCGCACATGCTGGAGGCCGCTGAAGGCGACATCGAGTTTGAGGGTGGCAAGTTCAGCGTCGCCGGATCCCCTGAGCAGAACGTCACGATGCAGAGGGTGGCCGGGGCCGCTTACTTGGCGGACAACCTGCCCGAGGGGATGGAGCCTGTGCTCTCGGAGGAGTATTTCTTTGACCCGCCGAACTTCACGTTCCCGTTCGGGGCGCACATCTGCGTCACGGAGGTGGACACGGAGACCGGGTTCGTCAAGATCCGGGACTACTTCGGCGTGGATGACTGCGGTCCGGTCATCAATCCGCCCATCGTAGACGGGCAGCTGCACGGCGGCATCGCGCAGGGAGTTGCGCAGGCCCTCTACGAGGAGGCCGTCTACGACGAGGAGGGCAACCTCACGACGGGCTCGATGGTTGACTACCTCATCCCCGGCGCCCCCGAGCTCCCGAACTACACCCTGGAGCGGACGGTGACGCCCTCGCCCTCGAACGCCCTCGGCGTCAAGGGCGTCGGCGAGGCCGGGACCATCGGCGCCCCGCCGGCGGTCATAAACTCGGTGGTCGACGCGCTTTCCCCCTACGGCATAACCCACGTGGACATGCCGGCCTCCCCGTGGAAGGTGTGGCAGGCCATCCAGGACTCCGAGGGCCGCGCGGCCGAGGCCGGCACCCGCGACGCGGACCGCTCGAGCCGACCCGCCCAGGGGACGGACAGCGCCACCTCGATGGATCCCGAAGCGGGAAGCACCAACCCCGACGCACCGACTGGAGGTGAGCGTACGTGATCCCCTTGGCTTTCGACTACGAGGTCGCCGAATCGGTCGACCACGCCATCGAACTGTTGGGTCAGCACGGCGACGAGGCCAAGCTGCTCGCCGGCGGCCACAGCCTGCTACCCATAATGAAGCTGCGCCTCGCCGCCCCGGCGGTGATCGTGGACCTCGGTCGCATCGACGGCCTGAACTACGTCCGCGACGAGGGCGACACCCTCGCCATCGGCGCGATGACGCGCCACTGCGACGCCGAGCGCGACCCGCTCCTGCAGGAGCATTGCGGCATCGTCTCCTACACGGCTTCGCTCGTGGGCGACCCTTCGGTGCGACACCGCGGCACCATCGGCGGTTCCATAAGCCATGGCGACGCGGCATCCGACCTGCCCACGACCCTCCTCGCTCTCGACGCGACCTTCTCCATGAGGGGACCGAACGGGGAGCGGACCGTGGCGGCGGGGGACTTCTTCAAGGACTACCTTGAGACGGACCTGTCGCCGGACGAGGTGCTGACGGAGATCCGGGTCCCCAAGCTCAACGGCGCCGGCTGGTCGTACAAGAAGTTCAACCGTCGCGCCCAAGACTGGGCCGTCGTCGGGGCCGCCGCCGTGGTGGAGCGGTCCAACGGCTCCATCGGCTCGGCCCGCATCGGGCTCACCAACATGGGCTCGACCCCCGTCCGGGCGACCGCGGCGGAGAACGCCCTCTCGGGCGCCAGCACCGACTCGGTCGCCGAGGCGACGCGGAGCGCGGACGAGGGCACGAGCCCTTCGTCGGACATCGCGGCCTCGGCCGAGTATCGGCGGCACCTGGCGCGGGTCCTCAGCAAGAGGGCCGTGGAGGAGGCCCTGGGCCGTTGACGGACGCCCCTAACGGACGCCGGGGGGCCATGCCCCCCGGCGTTTCGCGTGCCGGGGAGCTTGGCGGGCGGCTGCGGGAGGAGAGCTACCTGGCGGACGAGGGCCTCGTCACGGCGATCTTCCTGGCCCTCAAGCTCGGCCGGCCGCTCTTTCTCGAAGGCGAGGCCGGCGTCGGCAAGACCGAGGTGGCCAAGGTCCTCTCCCGTCTGCTGGACACGCCCCTCATCCGGCTGCAGTGCTACGAGGGCATAGAAGTCTTCCAGGCCGTCTACGAGTGGGACTACGCCAGGCAGCTCCTCCACATCCGGGCCTCGGAAGCCCTCGGCAGCCGGGAGGACCGGGCGCACTTGGAGCGGGACCTCTACAACCGCGAGTTCCTCGTAAGCCGCCCGTTGCTCCAGGCGCTAGAGCACCGCGGCCCCATGCCGCCGGTCTTGCTCATCGACGAGGTGGACCGCTCAGACGACGAGTTCGAGGCCTTCCTGCTGGAGATCCTCTCGGACTTCGCCGTGACGATTCCCGAGCTCGGCACCATCGCCGCCGAGAGGCCGCCGGTGGCCGTCCTGACCTCCAACCGCACCCGCGAGGTCCACGACGCCCTCAAGCGCCGCTGCCTCTACCACTACATCGAGCATCCGGGCTTCGATCGGGAGGTTGAGATCGTGCGGCTGCGGGTCCCGGAGGCGGAGGAAGAGCTCGCCCGCCAGGTCGCCGCCGCTACCGAAAACATGCGCTCGATGGACCTCTACAAGCCCCCGGGCGTAGCCGAGACCCTCGACTGGACGGAGGCGCTCGTGGCCCTGGGCGCGCGCGAGCTAGACGAGAAGCTCGTGGAGGCGACCCTGGGATCCGTGCTCAAGTACCGCGAGGACCAGCAGCGGGCCAAGGCCGCCGGCCTGAGCGCCCTCGTCGGCGGGGTGCGCTCGGCGGGGGGCGATGCCTGAAGGAGCCCCACCCTTAGAAGCCCCGCCGATGCTCGACGCGGCGGTCGCCTTCGGGCGCGTCTTGCGGGGCGCGGGTCTGCGCGTCGGAACGGACCGGGTCGTGGGATTCGCGCGGGCGATGCAGGAGCTCGACGCCGGGAGCCGGGAGGAGGTGTACTGGGCCGGCAGGATCACGCTCACCTCCCGCCCCGAGGACGCCGCCGTCTACGACCGGACTTTCGAGCTCTTCTGGGACTCCGGGGGAGGCGCGAAGCCGCGGCCGCGGCCCAAGATCCGCTTCTCTGTCCCCCAACCCGACCAGTCCGTCTTCCCGCCGAAAAAGACCGTGGAGAAAAACGAGGGCGGCGAGGAAGCCGTGAAGCTTCGCTACAGCCCGATAGAAGTGCTCCGCAGCAAGGACTTCGCCCTCTACTCGCCCGACGAGTTCGCCGAGCTCAACCGCCTGCTCGCCGACCTCAGCCTATCCGGGGCCTTGCGGCGCAGCCGGCGCCTGGAGCCTGCCGCGCGCGGGCGCCACGACCCCCGCCGGACCATGCGGGGCGCGATGCGGACCGGCGGTGAGGCCGTGAGGCACCGTTTCAGGAAGACGCGCGTCCAGCCGAGACGCGTCGTGCTGCTGTGCGACGTGTCTGGCTCGATGGCGCCGTACAGCCGGGCTCTCCTGCGGTTCTTGCACGCGGGCGTCGTCAGCGGGGCGAGGCTTGAGGCGTTCTCCATCGGGACGCGGCTCACCAGGATCACGCGCGAGCTGGCGACGCGCGACCCCGACCGGGCGCTTCGGCAGGCGGGCGGCGCGATAGAGGACATCTCCGGCGGCACCCGTCTTGGGGACGCCGTCAAGGAGTTCGTGGACCGTTGGGGCCAGCGCGGGATGGCCCGGGGCGCGGTCGTCGTGGTTCTCTCCGACGGGTGGGACCGCGGCGACGTGGGCGTTCTCGCCGAGAGCATGCGACGCCTGGGCCGCCTCGCCTACAAGACCATCTGGGTAAACCCGTTGAAGAGCGCCCCCGGCTACAAGCCGCTGGCCGCGGGCATGGCGGCGGCGCTGCCGCACGTGGACGTCTTTCTCTCCGGCCACAACTTCGAGAGCCTGGAGGAGCTCGCCCGCGCCGTCGCCGCCGCGTCGGCGCGCGAAGGATAGAATCCACGAAAACAATGGGAGGTACCAGATGAACCCGGTCATAGACAAGGTTGCACAGTGGAGCGAAGAGGGCAAAAAATCAGCGCTCGCCACGGTGGTGAAAGTCGAGCGGTCGGGACCGCTGGGGCCAGGGACCTCGATGGCCGTCTCGGAGGACGGGCAGGTCGTAGGGTCCGTTAGCGGGGGGTGCGTGGAGCCGGCGGTCTACGAGGAGGCGATGGCGGCGATGGAGACGGGCGAGTCGAAACTGCTCTCCTACGGCATCTCAGACGACGAGGCGTTCGGAGTTGGGCTCACCTGCGGCGGGATCATCCACATCTTCGTCGAGCGGGTGGACTACTGATGGGAGACCTGCTCTCCCGCTGGCACGCGGCGCTCGCGGAGCAGTCGCCCGTCGCGGTGGCAACGGTCATCGACGGCCCGGGGACGGGGAGCAAGCTGCTAGTATCCTCCGAAGACCACGTCGGCGGCGCCGGCAACGACGAGTTGGACAAGGCCGTGATCGAGACAGCCCGCGGGATGCTGGAGGGCGGCAAGACCGGCACCGTCCACTACGGCCCACGCGGCCAGCGCCGGATGGAGGACGTGGCGGTCTTCGTCCAGTCCTTCGCCCCGCCGCCCAAGATGTACGTCTTCGGGGCCATTGACTTCGCGAGCGCGGTTGCCCGGGTCGGCAAGTTCATGGGTTACCGGGTGATCGTCTGCGACGCCCGGGCCGTCTTCGCCACCCGCGAGCGCTTCCCGAGCGCCGACGAGGTCGTCGTGGCGTGGCCCGACGAGTTCCTGAAGACGGCGGAGGTGGACGCCAGGAGCGTGATCTGCGTCCTCACCCACGACCCCAAGTTCGACGTTCCCGTCCTGAAGGCGGCCCTTGAGACCCCCGCGGGCTACATCGGCGCGATGGGCAGCCGCCGCACCCACGACAACCGCACGGCCCGTCTGACGGAGGAGGGCGTCGGGGACGAGCAGCTCGCCCGCATCAGCAGCCCCATAGGCCTCGACGTCGGGGCCCGCACGCCCGAGGAGACGGCCATCGCGATAACGGCGGAGATCGTCGCCCTCAGGACCGGGCATTCGGGTGGGCGCCTCGCGGAACGTTCGGGCCCGATCCACGCCTCCGACCCGGACATGCCAGCCTCCCCCGACGAACGCGACGCGAGACAGGCCGCCGGGGAACGCGCCCGGTGACGGACGCGCCCAACGGCGTCGCGGCCATCCTGCTCGCCGCGGGCGCCGGCAGCCGCTTCGGCGGGGACAAGCTGCTGGCGCCCTTCGATGGGCGCCCCCTGATCGAGGCGACCCTAGAGAACCTGCGGGGCGCGCCCATTGAGGAGGCCGTCGCGGTGCTCGGCTCAGATGCCGGAGGGCTGCGCGGGATCTGCGCGTCCCACGGCGTCAGGGCGGTCGAGAACCCGGGCTGGCATCGGGGGCAGTCCACCTCCGTGCTGGCGGGGCTGCGGGCGGTGCGAGCCGGGACGCGGGCGGCGGTGGTGCTGCTCGCCGACCAGCCGTTCGTCGGGGCGGGGGCGGTGGAGCGTCTCGTGACGGCCTTCGAGGAGGGGGCGGAGGTGGCGGTGGCGACCTACGGCGGGCGGAGGCGCAACCCCGTGCTGTTCTCGCGGAGCGTGTGGCCGTTGCTCGAAGAAGAGCTCTCCGGGGACGAGGGGGCAAGGGGCTTGCTGCAGCGGCGTCCGGGACTCGTGGTCGAGGTGCCGTGCGACGGGGTGGCCCACCCGGCCGACGTCGATACGAGGGGAGATCTACGTCGTCTAGGGAAGATGCGCGGGCCCGGGGGGGCTTATAAGATTAGGCGGTGACCCAGGAGGAGGAGATCCAATGAAGATCAACAACCAGTTCACGGTGAGCGCCCCGATAGAGGACGCGTGGAACACGATGCTAGACCTGAAAAAGATAGCCCCCTGCCTGCCGGGGGCGGCGATCCAGGAGGAGAAGGCAGACGGCGAGTACAACGGCACGATGAAGGTCAAAATCGGCCCCATAACCGCCAGCTACAAGGGCACTGTCAAGTTCGAGGAGGCCGACGAATCCAACCACCGCGCCGTCCTCCAGGCCACCGGACGCGACGCCCGTGGCCAGGGAACCGCCTCCGCCACCATCATCTCCACGTTGCAAGAAGAGGGCGCCAACACGAAGGTCAACGTCGAGACGGACATGAAGCTCACCGGCCGGGCTGCCCAGTTCGGGAGGGGCATCGCCCAGGACGTGGCCACGAAGATGCTCAACCAGTTCGCCGCCTGCCTGGAGCGCGAAATCTCCGGATCCGGCGCGGGCGTCACGGAGGCCGCCTCCGCCGCCGAACCCGCCTCCGGAAACGGCTCGGTCGGAACCACCTCGGATAGCCCGGCGCCGCCCGCCGCGGGGGCCGGGGGCACGGCCGGCAGGATCATCAGCAGCGAGGACCCCGTCACCGCCGCCGGCGGCACCCTGGAAGGGGCCGTCGTCTCAGGCTCGTCCGAGGCCGCAGCGGGCGCCCCTACCACGTCTACCGAGCAGCCGACTACTCAAGGCGCCTCCGGCAGGGGACCCGCCGAAGAGCCGGAGGCCTTCGACCTGGGGGCCGCGAGCCAGGGCGCGATCCTCAAGCGGCTCGTCCCCGTGCTCGCCGGCGCCGGCGTCCTCGTCGTCCTCGTCTGGCTCTTCCGCAGGCGGAGCTAAGCACCTCTCTAAGAAACACGGTGGGCGCGCGTTCGGTAGCGCGAACGCCCCCTTCTCGCTTGTGCGGCACTCACGCACACAGAACCGTCCATGCCCCCGCAAGGACCGGGCCGACGGTTGCCGGCCCAATGTAGGTGGTGCTGGTCGACAACGGCGAGGCCCTTTCCGCGGGCTATGAGGTAGCGGTTGACGGGATGGCGGCGGCGAAGGCGACCGCGAGGGCCCCAAGAGGAGGGGGCTCGCGAGGTCCGCCCCCATCGCGCCGGGGACGACGAGCATGATGAGGTTGTCCACGATCTCCATGACGGTGATCGGAAGCGCGTCGCAGGCGGAGGCCAGGGGCAGAACCGCCAGCGCCATCCCGGAGCTCAGGAGCGGCAGCATCGTCAGCGAGTAGCCGAGGAAGGCCAGCGCCACGGCCAGGACGATCGTGGCAACGTTGCCCCACCCCAGCGCCGTGCCTATCATCATACCCAGCACCCCGCCGATGGCGCACCCCCGCGCGGGGTCTTAAGCTTGCGCGGGAGATCAGAGGGTAGGGGGTGGGACGACGTTCTCTACTAGGAGGGCATCCGCGACCCCAACGAAAAGCTGGCCGCTGACGGCCGACGGGGCCGGGACCTACCTCTGCGCGTCTTTGAGGAGCTCGAAAATCTCGCCTATGAGCGCCTCTCGCTTGTCCGGGGGCAGGTCGCGAGGGTGGATGGTCTGCTTGTCCGACTGGAGGTTGCGCAGGCTTGCCTCCTCGGAGAGGTACTGGTCGATCAGGCGCACTATGGCGTCCACCTTCTCGCGGGGCAGTCCGTCGCCGCCCCGGGTCAGTCTGCTCCACATGGTGGTCCCTTCCCTGACGGGTCGCCTCTGCGCCGGATTATACAGTCGGGGCCGGCTCGGGGGTCAGGTGGGACGGGAGAGGGCCCGCCGGGGGAAAGCCCGGTCTTCCGAGGGCACGAAGCCCGCGTCTACCTTCCAGCAGTGGGCGATGATGCGGAGGTTGTTTTCGTTTATCTCGACGAGGTTGAAGGAGGAGGCCCGCCCGGGTTTGATGCGGTTGGAGATGGTGCCGGCGGTGGAGATGACGAGGCCGTGGGCGCCCTTCTCTATCGTGTGGACGGCGTCCTGGTGGTCGTGGCCGCAGAGGATGAGCTCCGTACCGAGGTCCGAGAAGGCGTGGAGGGCCTGCTCGGTGTTCGCCAGGCCGTGGCGGCCGGAGAGCTCGCCGCGGATGGGGTTGTGGTGGATCATGACGAGCCTGGCCGCCCCCGGGTCCGCCGCCCCGAAGGCCGACCTTACCCTCTCGATATCCGCGTGCTTGACGTGCCCGATCACACCGAGGTCCCGAAACCGCCTGGTGAGCGACCCGCGCGAGATGCCGTGCGCCGTGTTCAGGCCCGCTACGACCGCTCCCGGCACCTCCAGCGAAGGGCTCAGGTCGTCCGAGATGTGCCTGCGGTACCGCGAGTACTTGAAGTTGTGCGCCTGCTCGCGTAGGAGCCCCGCGAAGCCCAGGTTCCGGGCCACCGCGCCGAGCCAACGTATATCGTGGTTGCCAGGGATGACGACGTAGGGCGCTATCTCGCGCAGCGAGCTCAGGTAGACGCTCGCCTGCGAGAACTCCCTGTTCGTGCACCGCTGCGTCAGGTCGCCGGAGATCGCGATGCCGTCCGGCCCGACGTTTGCTATGAACGCCCTGAGGGCGTCGAGCCGCTCGGAGACGGCGGGGCGCCCGAAGTGGAGGTCGGACACGTGAACCAGGGTAGTCACGGGGCAGGATTCTACCCGACCGGCGCGGTTCGAGAAACCCGTCCCGCCGCCTACATCTCCCCTAGGAGCATCCTAACGGCCCCGTTAAAGCCGTCCGGGTTTTCGAGGTTCGAGAGGTGGCCAACGTTGGGGAGGGTCACGTGGCGCGAGCCGGGTATCTTCTCGGCCATCTCGCCCATCGCTTTCGGGGAGGAGATGGAATCGTCCTCGCCGCCGATGACGAGGGTCGGGACGGCTATCTCGCCGAGGGTCGCGGTCGAGTCCGGCCGCTCGCGCATGGCGCCGAGGGCGGCGACGGCACCGGCGGGGGTGTTCTCCAGGATGATGGCGCGCACCTTCTCCACCAACCCCCCGTCGTTCTCGCGGGTATGGGGGGAGAGGAGGCGCTCCATCTGGAGGCCCGGGAGGATCCCGATCCCGTCCTTGGCGACCCGGAGGGCCATCTCCTTGCGGGCGGACCGGATCTCCTCGGAGTCCGGGTCGGGGCGGGTGTTCGCCAGCACGAGGCCGGAAATCCTCTCCGGAAAAGACCTCACGCACTCGAAGGCGACGTACCCGCCCATCGAGACGCCCCCCACCACGACACGCGGGATGTCCAACCTGTCCAGAAGGCCCCGCACGCACCCAGCGTAGTAGCCCACGTCTGGTTGGGCGGGAGTGCGGGGGGACCGACCGAAACCGGGGAAGTCCGGCAGGATCACGCGCCGGTCGGCGGAGAGGGCCTCAATCTGGGGCTCGAACATCTTGCCGTTGAGCGGGAAGGCGTGCAGCAAGAGGAGCGGGTCCGCCGTCCCCTCGCCGATCTCCCGGTACCACATGGACACGCCAAAGTGCCTGCTTTCCACCACGTTTTCTCCCTTGATTTTAGGCATCGGGTCCGGGTATCGGCCGCCAGCTTTTTGTCTGACGGCTGTCGTCCCCACGAAAACCCCTCCGCCGGTATCGTTTATGCGCGGTACTTTTCGTGTTTACATTCCCCTAAGCCCGAAGCCTGACACCTATTCCAGCTCCTTCGCGAGACGGCGCACGCCTCCTTGCCGGATCTCGGCCTCTCTGCGCCCGCGTAGCCGAGCATGAGGCCGTCGCGGCCGTCGGGCGGCTCACCGTAGAGCGAGATGGGGGGCGCCTCCACGCCCAGCTCGGCGGCGCGGGGGGATGCTTCGCGATCGTCTTCGGCTGCCGGCAGCCGGCCCACGAGGTGGTGCATGCCCGCGCCGGCGGGTGGGACATCGAGGAGGCCGGAGAAGTCGCCTGCCGCCCTCCTCCACGAGCAGCACCTGCCGTTCGGCGTAGAGGGAGCGCATGCGGCGGACGTGGCGGGCGAAGTGGCCCTCCGCCATAAAGTGCGCGGGCACGACTTGATCCAACCCCGGCGGCTGCCGGTCGGAGAGCTAGCGGGCCGCGGTGAAGGCGTCCACGAGGTCCGGCGGGAGGACGGGGTAGCCGAGCCTAAGCGACGGGAAGAGCACCTTGCTGAAAGTGCCGACGTAGATAACCCGACCCTCCGTGTCCAACCCCTGCAGGGCTTCGAGGGGCCGGCCGGAGTAGCGGTACTCCGAGTCGTAGTCGTCCTCCAGGACCCATGCAAAAGGGCGCCCCGCCCAACGCAGAAGCTCCAGCCGCCTGGCGAGGCTCATCGTGACCCCAAGCGGGTACTGGTGCGAGGGCGTCACGCACGCGAGGCGCGCGGGGAGCGCGCCTGACGCCCGCGGCCACGTCTAGCCCTTCGGTGTCCACGGGTACGGGCACGAGCGCCGCGCCGACGCCCAGGAGCGCGGCCCTGGCGCCCCGGTAGCCCGGCTCCTCGATCCAGGCCGCGTCGCCCGGGTCCAGGAGCACGCGCGCGCAAAGGTCCAGCGCCTGCAGGGAGCCCGAGACGACTATCACCCATCCGGGCTCGCACCGCCCGCGCCGGGCCGAGGTGGTCGGAGATCTCGCGCCGCAACGGGCCGTATCCCGCCGGCTCCCCGTACCCGAGCAACCCCGCCGCAGGTCGTCGCAACACCCTCCCGGCCAGCCGCCACACCCCAAAGGGAAACCGTTCCGTCGCCGGGACCCCCGGCCGGAACGCGCGGGGAGTCCCCCTGTCCCTCGCGACCGACGTCGGCGTCGCTGCCATCACCGCCCCGCGCCGCCTCAACTCGCGACCGCCGCGGGCCGGCCTGCGGACGCGTCCCGTCCCCCACGCCTAGCAAGTCGTCCGGGAAGGAAGGGGACACGAAGGTCCCTGCGCCCGTCTTCCCCTATGGGTAGCCCTCGGCGAGCAGTTGATCGAAGGCCGCCACCACGGTCGTGCGGGAGACCCCAAGCCCCGCGGCCATCGCCCGCGTCGAGGGCAGCCGCGCCCGCACCGGGAGCCGGCCCGAGGGGATCTCCGCCCGCATCCCCTCGTAGAGCCGCCGGTAGAACGGTGTGCCCGAGGAAGGGTCCAACGCTATGTAGGCCGCCACCTCCGCGGCCCTCTTCGCCACCCTCCCAGACCCCCAGTCTCAATGGTCTGGTCAGAATACACCCTAACGGACCTGGCAGAGGGTCCGCATCGTGTCTAACATGGCCGACATGGGCGCTCGGGTGAGGAACGTGCGGTGCCGATGAGAGCCACGACCGCGGAGGACGTGCCCGCCGCGGCCTTCATTGGGGCAGAGGAGGTGGGCCCTCAGAGAGAGCCCGGCGTTCGCGCAGGATGGCGCCCGGTGGTCCGTCGCTGGCGGTCGGAGACGTTGTGGGGTGGGGCTTGTTCGTCCTTAAGAAGAGGAGATGGACGTGTGGAAGAAGCTGACGGGCATCCTCCAGGGCGAGATCGTGCGGCTGGAGCCGCTGGCACGACGCCACGAAGGCGGCCTCTTTCGGGCGGCGCAAGACGCGAGGATCTGGCGCTGGCTCCAGTACGGGACCGCCCAGAACCGTGAGGAATTCGGCCGGTGGATAGAGGACGCCGTAAGCCGTTCCGAGGACGGGACCGAGGGGGCTTTCGCCATCCTCGACGCCCGAACCGGGGAGCCCATCGGCAGCACCCGCTACCTCGCGTTGCGTCCCGGGCATCGGGGGCTCGAGATCGGGTGGACCTGGCTCGCGTCGGCGCGCTGGGGGACGGGAGCGAACGTCGAGGCCAAGCTGCTGATGCTGGGGCACGCCTTCGGCAACCTCGGCTGCATGAGGGTCGAGCTCAAGACCGACCGGCGCAACGAACGCTCCCGCAACGCTATCGCCGCGCTCCCGGCGAAGTTTGAGGGCATCTTCCGCAAACACATGCTCTTGCCCGACGGAGGCGTGCGCGACTCTGCCTACTACAGCATCACCGACGACGAGTGGCCAGACGTAGAGGGGAACCTGCGGCGGCGGCTGGAGAACATCCGCGAGAGGGAAGGGTGGGCGCGATGAGCGGAGGGGCAAGGGCCCGGGGGCGTCGGGCCACGATCGCGGGGGCCCTCGAACGGCTGTCCGGCCAGGGCGGCGAGCGGTTCGCGAAGGTGCTAGGGCACGGGAGTGCGGAGGTCGAGGTCTACGCCCCGCGCGGGCACGATCCGCAGGAGCCCCATACCAGGGACGAGCTGTACTTCGTGGTAAGCGGCAGCGGTCGGTTCGTGAACGGGCCGGACCGCCACCCGTTCGGGCCCGGCGACGCCCTGTTCGCCCCGGCGGGCGTCGAGCACCGCTTCGAGGACTTTACCGACGACCTCGTCGTCTGGGTCGTCTTCTGCGGCCCCGAAGGCGGAGGGGATCCGAAGAAGGATGCATGAGCTTGGAGATGCGCGGCGGGTGGGAGCGCTGCGGGCTTGCCCTGGCCGAGGGCGGCGCGGTGTTCGACTGTAGCTACGGGTGTACCTTCTGCGAACGTTGCACGGCTCGGGCGCGGTTCGGGGGCCGCACGATCCCGCACGATTATCTGCCCTCCGGGAACGGCTACAAGGTCCGGCTCCTGCTGGCGCAACTCGGCGTCGCCTTCTAGCGGATCGGGCACGACATTACCCGTAACGAGACCCGCATGCCCGGGTTCCTGGATGGGATCAACCCGAACGGTCGCGTCCCGGTGCCCGAAACGGACGACGGCACGTTTCTGGCAAAGTCCGGTGCGATCCTGTTTACCTGGCCGACGGCACGCCCCTCTTTCCCGACAAACGATTGGGGGGCGCCAGGTGTTGCGGTGGATGTTCTTCGGTAGAAACCTTCATATTTCACAGAACGGTCGGGCTTAGGTTTCGTGCCCTGCTGACCGAGGAGGGCACTGAGCGGTTTGGATTAGCAAGTACTTAGCGACTGGGCACAGGCGTACCGTTACCTTCGCTTGTGCAACTCGCGCCCACGTACCTGCTGGCAAGCTACCTATTGGTGCGGCCTTTTAGAAAGTGCCAGGAGCAGGCGCGCCTTATAGCCGTTGTCGGAGGACAGGTTGTTGTGCAGTCGGATCACGTCCCCTCCTTGTGGAGGATCTGCAAGCAACCCGCAAGCCGCGTGGCTTGCGGGCATGCTAACGAGGAAACACGATCGATTCCAACGGCATTCACCCGAGTACGTGGGAGGGGCGTTCTACGAAGTTCGACGGGTATGAGAAGGGTAGGCGCCCAAATCTTGGGGCTCCGGTTTTGTCGGCCCCTCGAAGTAGCTAGCGAGCGGCTTTGTCGGGGTCCGGTAGGCGC
This sequence comes from uncultured Rubrobacteraceae bacterium, assembly GCA_902806015.1. The sequence goes on along the minus strand of CADCUZ010000151.1, from coordinate 5,321 downwards.
CCCATTATGGCGCGCAGGCCAAAGTCGCCCGGCAGGTTCGAGGTGAAGCGTCGGATGCCTAAGGTCCTGCGGGCATCAACGATCACCTCGCTCCCAGCTAGGTGTGGGAAGATCGCGCGGGCGGCATAGATCGGATCCTCTCCCTTAAGACGCACCAGGCCCTTGCGCCCTCGGGCCTTCTCCTCCTTCATAGCGTAGAGGCTCGTCTCTCCAGCGCCGGCGCAGCAGATCGCCATCCGGTGCCAGTCGAGGACGAGGGCTTCTCCGGGTCGCAACAACTGTCGCCCCTGCGGGGTCAGGCGCACGTCGATACCATAACGGTTCATGTAGGGAGTCTATCAAAACTGCCGAACGTCAAACTCACTAAGCCATTCCGGATCAAGCGCGGCGAGCACGGGAGGCGGGCCAGACGTGGTGACGGCCTCGGAAGCGGCGCTCAAGATCAAGGAGACCTCCTTTCAGGCCGAGGGCGTACCGACCGAGACCATGCTCCACGGCCCCTTCCAGTGCGTCGAAGCCGAGGACCTCTTCGTCCTTATAGCCCCGGAAGGTGCGGCGCGGGAGCGTACCCCCGAAATAGCGGGGCTCGCCGAAGAGGTGGGCTCCGCGGTCGTCGTCGTGGACGATGGCGTGGGGGACGTGCCGCCCAGCGCCGAACGCCTCATGGTTTGCCCCGTTCCGGAAGCCTTCTCCGCGCTCACCTGCCTCGTGCCGCTGCAACTGTTCTCTTACCACCTCGCGCTCGCGCGCGGCACCAACCCGGACAACTTTCGGGCCGACGACCCGCGGTTCGCAAGGGCGGACGTTTCGGGACGTTTGTAGGTAGACTGGCGGCCGTGCGCCTGATCTACACCCTCCTGCTCGTGGCTGTGACGGCAGTTTGGGGCTGGACGTTCGTCGTTGTCCAGGACGCCATCGCCATCTACGGTGTGCTGCCTTTTCTGGCGGCGCGCTTCGTGCTTGCCGGCGCCGCGCTCGTCCCGATCTATGGGCGCAGGCTAACCCGACGGTCGCTGCTCGTCGGTGGCGGCATCGGCGTGGTGCTGGCGGCGGGCTACGTCTTCCAGACGACGGGGTTGCTCTTCACCACGCCCACCAACTCGGGCCTCATCACCGGCCTCTTCGTCGTCTTCGCCCCTTTGGCCGATCGGCTCATCTTCGGCGCCAGCGCCTCGCGGCAGGTCGTCGTGGCGGTCGTCTTGAGCCTGGTCGGGATGGTCCTATTGGCCGGGGGCGGGCCCGAGGGCGCCAACTGGGGGGATATGCTCACCCTCTTGTGCGCGGCGGCCCTCGGCCTGCACATAGCGCTCCTCTCCCGCTACGCCGCCGCCTACGACGCCGGCGGGTTGACGCTCGCCCAGATCCTGGCGATGGCCCTGCTCTTCGCCTTGGCTTGGCCCTTCTTCGCCCCCGTTTACTTCCCCCCGCCGGAGGTCTGGGCAGCATTGCTCGTCACGGGGCTTCTCGCTTCGGCCGGGGCCTTTTTGGTCCAGACAACGGTGCAGCAGAAGGTACCGGCGGCGCGGACCGCCATTATCTTGACCATGGAGCCCCTCTTCGCCGCCCTCTTCGGCTACTGGCTTGCGGGGGACAGGCTCGGCGCCGTCCAGATCCTCGGCGCCGCCCTGATCCTCTCCGCGCTCGTGATCGGGGAGATACTGCCCGTCCTGCGGCGGGGAAAGTAGCAGCCCGTTTAGCCTACTCTTGAAGCAAGACTTACAGCGCCGAAATTCGTCTCGAAAGGCCCGTTGCTATGCTTGCCCGCGGCGTGGAAACAAGTCACGGGAGGGCTCGTGACCGTTGGGGGCAACCGGGAGCAGCGGCGTGCGGAGGCCGTTTCGCGCGTTGGCGAGATCGACCGCTGGACGTTCGTGATGCCGGGTGGGGCCGGTGCCGCGGCTTTGATCTTCGGCCGGGCGCGGCTTCAGAAGGATTCCCACACGCTCACGCTCACCGTTACCGGCGGAAATCCCGCCGCGAGCAACCTCTACGCCGGCCTCGACGCCTTCTACTTCGGGCGGTAGGGCGGGGCCCCGCAGGCGGTAAAATGCGGGGAGATGTCGACATTTTGGGGAGGTTCCTATGGCCCGCACCGTCGAGGTTCCGCAGTACGAGGTACACGGGGAAGTTCGGCTGGACCCCTCGCGGACCGCCCTCGTCGTAATCGACATGCAAAACGACTTCGTGAAGGAGGGTGGCTCTCTCCTCGTCCCAGACGCGGAAGGCACGATTCCGACCATAAGAAGGTTGCTGGACGGCGCCCGGCGCTCCGGGATGAGGGTCGTCTACAGCCAGGACACGCACACGGCAGACGACCCCGAGTGGGACATCTGGCCCGGGCACGCCCGCGAGGGCACCTGGGGTTGGGAGATCGTGGACGAGCTTGCGCCGCGCGAGGACGAGCTCGTGATCCGGAAGGTCCGCTACGACGCCTTCTACGGCACCCACCTCGACCATTTCCTGCGAATGTGGGGCACGGACAACCTGCTGATCTGCGGCACGGTCGCAAACATTTGCGTCCACTACACGGCGGCGAGCGCGGCCCTGCGCTGGTACGACGTCGTCGTTCCCAAAGACGCCACCTCGGCACTCGACCCGTTCGACCTGGAGTCTTCCTTGCGCCAGACGGCCTTCCTGTTCAACGGGACGATCACCACCGCCGACGCCGTGCGCCTGGAAGAGGAGGACCCGGAGGTCTACCGGAGCAAGACGGAGGAGGCCGCGCGCGACGGGTAGCCGTCCCTCCGGGCTCTGGTAGCACCCGGTCTCGTACACGAACGGGAGGAAGCCATGGCGCCGGCGCGGAGGCGGGCCGAGGTCGGTTGGAAGGGGACCCTTGAGGAGGGGCGGGGCAGCTGCACAGTGGGCAACTGGATGTGGGGTGAGGCCCCCGTTATCTGGTTCCTCGCGCACGAGCCCCGAGGAGCTTACCGTCGCGGCCCACGCGAGCTGCTCTGCGCGACCACCCTGTCCGATGGTTTTGGACGAACGCGGCACGCCGCCCGAGAGCGTAGGGGTCGAGGCCGCCTGCACCCCGAACGAGGACGGATTCCGCAGCGCTGCGAACACGCGCACCACCTCCGCCCCGCCTGCAACGCCCTCAAAGGCAACGTCGAGATCGGGGTCAACACCACCCGGGCGGAAGGTTAGATTCCGGCGATCCTGGGTAGGATCAAGGGCGTAGTATCCGTAATAACAGATAGGAGAGATGCGTGGCTACTGCGGAACGACGCGCGGAAGTGGTTTGGAACGGCAACTTGCAGAGCGGCTCTGGCACCTTCGACCTCGCCAGCAGCGGGGCGTGGACGGGGGCCAACGTCAGCTTCGCCACCCGCACCGAGAACCCGAACGGCAACACCTCGCCCGAGGAGCTTATCGCCGCGGCCCACGCGAGCTGCTACGCGATGGCGCTCTCCAACGTGCTCGCCGAGGGCGGCAACGACGCGGAGGAGTTGCGGGTAAACGCCACCTGCGTGCTCGACATGGGGAGCCTCAAGATCACCACCGAGACCCTCGACGTCCACGGGCGTGTCCCCGGCCTCGACGCCGACGGCTTCCAGCAGGCCGTCGAGCAGGCCGACCAGGTCTGCCCCGTCACCAACGCCCTGCGCGGCAGCGCGGACTTGCGGGTAAACGCCACCCTGGACTAACCCCTGGTGCGGGCCATGGAACAAGCGTCCACGTACCCACCAAGCCGCTCTTATCAATGATAGGCGATGGTCGGCCCGCGCAACGAATGCTACCAATGGAGCAATGAATGCCTAAACTAGAAGTGGAAGGCGCAGGGACTTTCGATATTCCTGAAGGAAAGCGGCTGGTCCTGGCGATCGAGGAGGACGCCGGTGTCGATATCCTGCATCGCTGCGGCGCCTACGCCAAGTGCACCACCTGCCGCGTGGAGTTCCTCGAAGGCGAGCCTGACCGCATGACGCAGGCCGAGCTGGAGGTCCTCCAGAGCCGCGACCTCCTAGGGCAGGTCCGCCTCTCGTGCCAGGCCGTCTGCGGCCACGACATGAAGGTCCGTCCCCTGATGACGGTCGCGTCCACCGGCCTCGACGGTCCCGGCAACAAACCGCAGCCGCAGATCACCCCAGAACCGCAGTGGGTCGCAAAACCCGCCTAAGAGTTGGCTTCTCCGAGAACCTCGAGATCCGGACGAGGTTCTGCAGCCGATCGTTGGACATTCGTAGACCGAACTCCGAGCCCACGGGCTCGGAGTTCGGCAGAAGATACGGGCACGCCAGACATGTTATGGCTTGGGGCTTCTATAGCGGTATGCAACGACACTGAACCCCCGCCGCTTCGTCTGCTCATACCGCCATGCCGAAAGTTCCGATGCTCTTTCTGTCGCCCTCGTTCGTCGGTGTAATAGAAGCGGACCAACTGCAATGATTACCGCTATAGGATCAACACTGCGCCTCGGCCGCGGACGCGCGGCTGGTCGTCGTCTCTGCGTACACCCCCGAGTCGGAGGCCAAGACGACGGCCACCGGCAAACGGGTGCCCGGCGTTCGGCGGTTACTGTACGGCGAGGAGGCCGCCCGGGCGGCGCTCCGCACGTCGATCAATGAGCTCTCCAACGAGCGCGTCCGGAACACCGAAACGCGGATCGTCGAGGGCAGCCCGGCGAAGGCCTTGCTCGAAGTCGCGGGGGCGAACCCGGCGAACGTGATCGTCGTCGGCAACCGCGGCCTCGGCTCTGCCGACGGTCAGCTGCTCGGCTCGGTGCCCGGCGACGTCGCGAAGAACGCGCAGTGCGACGTTCTGATCGTCCAGACGTCGGATGTGGACGGCGACCCGGTGACCTGACCCAGGCGGGGCCGATCCTCAGGGTTTGGGCGGCCCGAGTAGCTTCGCAAGGCGGGGCTTATTCGCCCAAGTGCGTGGAAGGGGTGTTCTCAGAAGTCCGCTCCCGACAACGTCTCTCAGAGAAAGCAAAGGGAGCGACCCCTCAGGGGTCGCTCCCTTTGTAGCGCGCTACTTCTGCTGTGAGGTAGCCTAGTCGTCCTCCCCATCGTCGTCCTTCTCGAGCACACCGTCATTGTCGTCGTCTGGATCTAACTCGTCCTCGGCCGAACCTGGCGTCTAGGCGGTCCGGTCCTCGTCGTTCAAGCGGGGCGGCCCGTATACACGGAGGCGGAATTCGCCCTTTGTCCGGGAAGTTACTCGGAACACCTACTTGAACCCCGGCGGAGCAGACACTTAGCCGGGCGCTCCGCAGAGCGTACCGCCTGGCCGCGAGTTTGGCCGGGTTGGTTGCCCGTCGCGTGGGCAGGTCGCCCGCGTCCGCCACCCCTGGGCCCGACCCCGCGGAGGCGCCG
>CADCUZ010000150.1 GCA_902806015.1 uncultured Rubrobacteraceae bacterium | reverse complement strand
CATGGCCCCCATCCGCCGGAGCTGGCCGCGCATGTTCTCTATGTTGGACATCGTCCACGTGTAGGGGTGGATGCCCCGGTTTATGGCGGCGTTCTCGGCCGGCAGCCCGAAGGCGTCGAACCCCATGGGGAAGAAGACCCGGTAGCCGTTCATCCGCATGAAGCGCGCCCGCGTGTCGGACGGCGTCATCGCGTACCAGTGCCCGACGTGGAGGTCGCCGCTCGGGTAGGGAAGCATGGTGAGCGCGTAGTGCTTCGGCTTGGAGGGGTCCTCGTCGGTCTCGTAGAGCCCGCCCTCGGCCCACCGCTCCTGCCAGCGGCGCTCCATGACGGTCGGGTCGTAGGTTTTCCTCGGCTTCGTCTCGCTCACGTGAGACTCCTTCTGCAATGAGATTGGGCGATCAAGGGGTAAAAAAGGCGCGTAAGACTATAGTCGAGGACCGACCAGAACCTCTGTATTCCTCGCGTACATGCGCCTAATATAACACCGGACCAGGCGTCAGGGAAAGAAGGGCGCCGCCCGGCCGGAACGCTAGGCGACGAGGAAGGGCCTCGCGCGCTGGTGGTCCTTAGCGGGCGGTTTCGGCGGGGTCGGGCTCCCCGACCTTGCCGACCCCGGGACGGCGGGCGAAGACGTCCTTGGACAGCGAGACTGCGTACCCGAGTGCCGCGGAGCCCACGAGGTAGAGGCCGCACCCGGACCGCGGCCTCGAGCTCCGCCGCCTCATGGCGCCCGCCGCCGGGGGATCACAGCACGTTGTGCCACCCGCCTTCGAGCCGGGCGGCGTCGGCGAGACCGCCCACACGAACCACCGTCGTTGCCCCGGACGTGCGTAATTTTTCTTTGGCGTGACGAGCCTCATGCTGTGCTACTCGCAGCCGCCCGGCCCCCCGGATCTCGCGCGGCGGGCGCTCCTGTCGACCGCCTGACGAACAGCCGGTCGAGGTGAACCTTCAGGCCAAAGACGTCCGAGGCTCCACCCCGGTACGCGATGTGGCCGTCCGGCCGGACGAGGAACAGGGTTGGGAACTTTGCGCCATAGAGCTCGTGCAGGCTCCCGTTACCCGCGGACACCGGAACGACGTCGACGATCGCCTTGTAGCGCTCGAGCAACCCCTCGAACTCCTCCATAGCGGCGGGGAGACCCACATTGCTGGGGTGGAGACCCTCGAAGACGATGAGGCGGTGGTCCGGCCCCCCGAAGATGCTCTCGCCGGCCCGAGCCCCGGCCTCGAAAAAGCCGTAGGGCGCGTGGTCTCCGGCGTGCGGTCCGCGTCTGGCTGCCGCCCCCTCGGCCACGGCCGGGCTCTTCCTGTAGGTCGTCCAGAGTTGGGAGAGGAGGAGGAACGCCCGCCTCCTCAAAGGAGGCACGACGGAGACGAGCCAGAAAAGCGAGGGCAGGGCGAGAAGCTTCAGCCGCTGGGTCGCGGGCGTGCTCGCGGCCTGGAGGTGGAACCCCCGGTCGGAGCCGCGGAGTATGGATCGGGCGAAGGGCACGCGTTCGGCCTCGTAGGAGTCGAGCAGGACCTCCCGGGCCTCGCCCCTCGCCACCATCGCCAGCTTCCAGCCAAGATTGAAGGCGTCGCCGAGCCGGTGTTCATGCCCTGCCCGCCGGCGGGCGAGTGTATGTGCGCCGCGTCCCCGACCAGAAAGGCGCGTCCCACCCGGAAACGCTTCGAGATGCGGTGGTGCGTCCGGTAGATGCTCGTCCACCGCGATCCCGTTATCTTCGCCTCGACGCCGCCGTGGCGGTCGAGTATCCCCTGGATATCCTCGGGCAAGATGCCTTCGCTTCCCTCGAGTTCGGGCGGAAGGTTGCCCAGCAGCCTGAAGCGCTTTTAGCCGGGCATCGGGAAGAAGCCGAGAAAGCCCGCGCGCGTGAGGTTCACGGTCGCGCGGTTGTCCCCCCGGCCCACTCCATCTCCACGTCGGCGAGAAAGAGCGTCTGCTCGTAGGTCTCGCCCCCGAAGCCCAGCCCCAACTCGTGCCGGACCGGGCTGTGTGCACCGTCGCAGCCCGCGACCAAGCGCGCTTCCAGGCTCTCCTCTGTCCCGTCGGGCCCGCGGAGGTTGCACCTCACGCCTTCCGCTGTCTGGGACACGGAGAGCATCTCGGTCCCCCACTCGACCTCGCTCCCGGCACCCTCCAGATTGCGGGCCAGCAGCCGCTCCAACCGGTTTTGCTCGTAGATCAGGACCATCGGGTAGGGCGTGCGCTCTTCCGCGCCGTCGTCCATAAAGGCGATCTCGCCCGAAGGCCGGCCCTCGTTCAGCAACCGGGCCGCCCCCATCCTCTGCCCCCCGGCGATCGCCCGCTCCGCGACGCCGATCTTGCCCAGGATCTCGAGCGTCTTGGCGTGCACGACGAGCGCCCGAGATTCCTGGACAATGTCGGCCTTGGCGTCCACTATCCTGAAAGGCACGCCGCCCAGCGCCAGCACGTTCGCCAGCGTCAGGCCCGACGGTCCGGCGCCGACGATCAGGACGCCCGTTCTGGTTTCCTTTACCATCTTCCACTCCTCTTTGTGGGGATTGCCCCGTGTGACCGCTGCCATGAGACGCCCGGACGCCGTGGCCCCAGGCGGCGAAGGCTTCGAGCCGCCCCGAGCAACACCGCGGCGGCCATCGCCCCCCAGCCAACGGCGCCGCGAAGGAGAAGACCTCTATGCCTCGCAGCATCCATCGCCGGTCCGCGGACGAATTGGCGTGCGGGAAAGGCTCGTCTGGCACCGCTACCCCGAGGAACTCGCAGAGGGGCTCCCACCCTTGCCGAACCTCGTAAACCAGCAGCCTCTCGGCCGGGATCACCTCCTCGACCTTTCGCGAGTGGCCCCTGAAGACGGCGATGGTCCGCTCGCGGTCTCTGAAGTCTGGGCCGAAGACGTCGGACCATATCTCGTCCAGCATCTTCGGGAGCCATCTCAGGACCGGCACGAGGGGCAGGACCCTGTCGAGGCTCCGGCGCACGCGGTAGATGGTGCCGAGCACGCTCTCGTACCACCTCTCTGGGTCACGCACCGAGAGCACTACCTTCGCGTCGGGGTACTCCCGCGCGAGGTCCTCCCAGAAGAAGCCGCCCGGCCAGTCCGTGGTCGCCCCGTATCCGCCGAGCAATGGCTCCCACTCGATGGGCTCTCCGCGGCGCTTGGCCTGCGCGGCCCTGTACCAACCCCTGGCGCGCCCGGGGTCCTTGAAGACCTCGTCCATGTGAAAGCAGGGCCCGAAACCGAGCCGCTCGAGGGCGGCCTTCTGCGAGAGGGTGCCGGTCCTCGGGAAGCCCGCCCCGATAACCTTGATGCCGCCTACCGGCGTTCGTCTCGCGGGCTCGGCCTCTCGGCCGGTGGCCTGCGAGCCTCGCGACGTGCTCTTCGCGTAGCCCATGGGTCGCTCCTCTTCTCGTGGGTTCTCGGGGATGATCCGGGTCCCGACTCGCGCCCGCCAAAGGGGCATCAGACCCTGGCGCGCATGCGCTCCAGCCGGCCCAACAGCGGATCTCCGGGGGACCGCTTCCCGCCGACCAGGAGCACGGTCCGGTCGGCGCGCCGCAAGACCTCTTCCGAGACGCTCCCAAAGAGGGCGTTTCCCAGCCGCGAGGCGCCCTCGGCGCCCATGAGCACGTAGTCGGCGCCGACCTCTTCGGCGACCGCGAGGATGGCCCAGGCGGGGTTGCCTGTCACGACGACCTCCTCGTGCTCCACGCCGGCCTTCTCGGCCAACTCCGCGACCCGACCGGTAGCCTCCCGCCTGCCGAACGCCGCAAGCTCCTTGACGGCCTCCCCGTAGTGGATCCCGGCGCGAAAAGCCTCGTCATCGTCGACGACGTACAAGACGTACACCTTCGCCCCGAGGAACCCGGCGAGGCCGACCGCCCGCTCGCCCGCGTGCAGCGCGGCCTCCGAGCCGTCCGTCGCCACCAGAAGGGTCGGGCGGGGCGCCTACGCGGCCCTCGTTACGCCTTCCGTCGTGGTCTGCTTGGCGTCCATGCCTCTCCTTCCCTCGGTTTCCTTCCGCGGTTGCGGCCCCCGTCACGGGGGCCGCAACGCAAAGATCAACCCTCTTCGGCGACCGCCTTCAGGTACAGGTCGACTATCTCCTCCAGGTTCTCGGGCGTAGGCGGGCTGTGTTGCCCCTCGGGGCGGAACAGGCCGTCGATCATGGCGTAGGTCAGCATGGAGCCCATGAACATGCGCATCATGACCTCGGGGTCTCCCGCGACGACCACGCCGTTCTCCTGGGCCCGCTCGAGCATGGCGCAGCCTTCCCTGAGGCCCCTCTCGGGGACCGTCGAGCGGAAGATCTCTCCCAGCTGCGGGAATCGGTGCGTGTCGGCGATCAGGGTCCTCATGAACGCGAGGTACTCGGGCTGCATCATGGTCGCGACGAACCGCCGCCCGAGCTCTAAGAATACCTCCCGTAGCTCCTCACGGCTCGCGGGCTCCATGCCCCGGATGGAATCGAGCATCATCGTCCGCGGGTTCTCGACGGTCAGCGTGCGCAAGACTTCGGCGAAGAGGTCCTCCTTGCTCGGGTAGTACGCGTAGAGGGTCCTCTTGGAGACCCCGGCCTCACGCGAGATCTCGTCCGTGCTCGCCGCCGCAAACCCGTCCCGCAAGAAAACCCCCCGCGCCCCCGCCAGGATCTGCCCCCGCTTCGCCTCCGCCCGTATCCCCGTCCCCTGAGCCATTGCTCTCCTCACGATCCTAAGTAAACTAAACAGTACCGTTTAATTGTGTACTGGAGGTTCGGCGTTGTCAAGGGCGGTTGCGGGAGGCGGTCGCGCTAGGCGAAGAGGAGGACGAGAACGGCGGCGACTAGCGTACAAAGGACGTTGGTCGCCTCGTTGCCGAGCCGGGGGAGGCGTGCCCCGACGAGGCTGTCGGCTACGGTGCCGAGGAAGGGGGCGAGCGCGGCGAGCAGGGCCGTACCCCACCCC
>CADCUZ010000149.1 GCA_902806015.1 uncultured Rubrobacteraceae bacterium | reverse complement strand
TAAGGGGGGCATCCGGCGCCGGGGTTGCTGGGGGAGGCCCACTACGGGCTGCCCGAGGTCTTCGGGGCGGCGGAGGGGCGGCTCGTCGCCAACCCGGGGTGCTACCCCACCGCGGCCGTGCTGGCGCTCGCGCCTGTGGTGAAGCGGGTGGGAGGGGGGATCTCGTCCATCGTCGTCAACGCCCTGTCGGGGGTGAGCGGGGCGGGGGCGCGGCCGAGCGTCAAGACGCATTTCGTGAGCGTCAACGAGAGCGCGAACGCCTACGGGGCGCCGCTGCACCGGCACACGCCGGAGATCGAGACGGTGCTGCGGCGGGTGGGTGAGAGCCCGGCTGTCACGTTCGTGCCGCACCTCATCCCGATCAGCCGTGGCGAGCTCGAGACTATAGTAATCGACCTCGATGACGTGCCCGAGGCGCAAGAGGTTCTCGGCTGGTACGCGGAGGACTACGAGGGTTGGGCGTTCGTGGAAGCCAGGGTGGAGTACCCGCACATCTCTCACGTGGCTAACACGAACAGGTGCCGGCTCTCCGCGGCGGTTGACGGTCGGGCGGGGAAGCTGCTGCTCTTCTCTGCGCTGGACAACCTGCTCAAGGGGGCGTCCGGGGCGGCGGTCCAGAACATGAACCTGGCGCTCGGGTACGCCGAAGACCTCGGGCTCGAGCACCTTAAGTAGGAGGAAAAGTATGGGCGCGACACGCGCACCGGTGGACAAGACGACCAGGCAGGACCTGATCCTGCGGCTCATCTCCGAGCGGGAACTCGGCACCCAGCAGGGCGTGGCCGAGGCGCTGGCCGACGAGGGGATCGAGGTGGCGCAGGCCACCGTAAGCCGGGACTTGGCGGAGCTCGGGGTGCTCAAGGTCGGCAGCCGCTACCTGGCCCTTCCGCACGACCCCGGTTCGGCGGGGATAGAGGTGCTCCCGAGCTTCGTGCTCGGCATCGTTCCGGCCAGCAACCAGGTCGTGATCCACACCAGGGACGGCACGGCGGGCGCCGTCTCCAGCGTACTCGACAGGGTGAGGGGGCTCAAAATTCTGGGCACCATCGCCGGGCAGGACACCGTGCTGGCTATCTCGCCAGACGGAGGGGCGGCCGAAGAGGTAGCCGGTCTCATCGCCGACGTCTGCCGCGCCAAGACTCGCCCTGCCGGGAACGTCGAGTAGCGCAGGGTACCTTGGCGATCCACTTCAACAGGCACGCCACTTTCGTGCTCAAGACGGGCGCCGTCCGCGAGATGGTCGACCCCATGCTTGGCCGCGCTGGGGTCGCGCCCGCCGTGCCGAACACGCCCAACGCGAAGCCCAAAACCCCATCGTCGAGCTGCCGCTCGGGGACGACCAGTTGTCTGCCCTTATCGGAGGCACGGACGTGGTCCTCGTGACGCGCACCTACGCCGACCACTGGGACGGGCAGGCGCGGGAGCCCGTCCCCAAGGATGTGCCGATCCTCCGCCAGCCGGAGGACGAGGCTGCGGTCTTCGGGGCGGGCTTCGCGCACGTCTCGTCCGTGGCCCCGGAGGCCGAGTGGGACGGCCTGCGCGTCGCGCGGACCGGCGGCCGGCACGCGACCGGGGAGATCGGGGCGCAGGTGGACCCCGTCTCTGGCCTCGTCGTGGTCCGGGCCGAGGGTTCCCCAAGCCCCTACGTCGCAGGAGACACGATCTGGTGCGACGAGGCCGAGGAGGCATTGCGCACCAATCCCGGCGTAATAATCGCGAACGCCGGGGCCGCCCAATTCCTAGAGGGCGGCCCTATCACCATGACGGCCGGAGACGTGGCGAGGGGCTGGCGGGCGGCGACAGGGGGGCGCGTCATCGCCGTCCGCGTGGACGCCATAAACCACTGCCTGCCCACCCGCCGCGAATTGGCCCAGGAGCTCGGCGAACAGGGGCTCGCCGGCAAGGCGGAGATGTCGACCGACGGCGAGACACTCGAAACCTCGGCGTGAACGCTCCGCGCGAGGGCCTGCGCCTCTGTGTGCTCGGCCGGCAGATGGCCGTTTGTCGTCTGGACCCGACAGCTCGGGTGCCCGATTGGGCCACGACGAACGGCCTTTTTTCCGTAACGCGTACGCCGGACGAGCTCTCGGTGGTGTGCCCGCAGGCTTCCGTCCCGGAGGGCGTCGAGCGCGAGGGGGGCTGGTGTGTCCTGAAGCTAGAGGGGCCTTTCGAGTTCTCGGAGGTCGGCGTCCTGGCCTCGGTGACGGCACCGCTCGCTGAGGCCGGCGTCGGCATCTTCGCCGTCTCAACCTTCGACACGGACTACGTGCTCGTGAAAGAAGAACAACTCGACCCCGCCGTCGCCGCGCTACGCGGGTGGTCCCACGAGGTCTTATGAACCCTGACATCTCTGGAGGAACAATGCTGGAAGGCAAAAAGGTCGTGCTCGCGTACTCGGGCGGGTTGGACACCTCGGTCTGCGTGAAGTGGCTGGAGCGGCAGGGCGCGATCCCCTACGCGCTCTACCTCGACCTCGGTCAGGGGGAGCCGGCCGATGACGTCCGGGCGAAGGCGCTGAAAATAGGCGCGGCCGACGCCTTCGTGCGCGATGCGAAGAGGGAATTTGTCGAGGAGTACGTGGCGCCTGCGATAAAAGCCAACGCCCTGTACGGCGGCAAGTACCCCCTCTTCACCGCGCTCGGCCGCCCGCTCATAGCGAAGAAGCTCGTCGAAGCCGCCAGGGAGGTGGGTGCAACCCACATCGCCCACGGGTCTACCGGCAAGGGCAACGACCAAGTCCGCTTCGACGTGACGACCGCCTCCGTCGCCCCAGACCTGACGGTCGTCGCCCCGGTGCGCGACTGGAGCATGAGCCGCCCAGAGGAGATGGCCTACGCCGAGGAGCACGGCATCCCCGTCCCTACGACCAAAAAGTCCCCCTACAGCGTGGACCAGAACCTCTGGGGGCGCTCCATCGAGGCCGGTCCCCTCGAAGACCCCGATCACGAGCCCACCTCCGACGTCTTCGAGCTCACCGCCGACCCCGAGGACGCGCCGGACGAGGCGCGCTACGTCGAGATCGGGTTTGAGGAGGGCCTGCCAACCGCCCTCGACGGCCGGGAGATGCCGCTGGTGGACCTGATCGAAGAGCTCAACACGACCGCCGGCGGGCACGGCGTTGGCAGGATCGACATGGTCGAGGATCGCCTCGTCGGTATCAAGAGCCGGGAGATCTACGAGGCCCCCGCCGCCCTGGCCGTAATCCAGGCCCATCAGGAACTCGAGACGCTCACCCTCACCAAAGACGTCCTCCGCTTCAAGGCAACCATCGAACAACGCTACGCCGAGCTCACCTACGACGGCCTCTGGTTTACCCCCCTAAAATCCGCCCTGGACGCCTTCGTCGCCGAAACCCAGATGACCGTGACCGGCACCGTCCGCCTGAAACTCTACAAGGGTTCGAGCACCGTGGTCGGCCGCGCAGCCCCCAACGCCCTCTACAGCAAGGATCTCGCAACCTACGACCCGAACAGCACCTTCGACGAAGCCGCTGCCGCTGGCTTTATCGCCCTCTGGGGCCTCCCAGCCCGCCAGTGGGCCGGCGTCAACGGCGGTGCGGAGCAAGGCCCTGTCCCCGCAAAACACTAAAGCTTAGGTACAGATATCCCGCAAAAATCGCGCTTTTGCAGCACATCTGCCGCGTTTGTTCCGCAGCCGCGACATCGGGTGAGTATGTACCAAACTCTCAGGTAGATGCGTACCCTAACGTACGAGATTATACGATACGGGGTATCGGCTTTCTCTGGTGCTGCCGGGTGCATTGAGGTCAAGAATGACGGCACTACCGGCAACTAAGCCTTCGAAGTCCGGTAGAAAGTCGAGTTGCTCGAAGGTGAGGGTGTGCCGGTCGAGTAGATCGCGGGATCGCCCTACCTCGCCACGCCGACATCGGCTGGCAGGGCGCCCTGCTGGAGCTTCTCCTGACGCTCTTCTTGATACTGGGCGTCTTTGCATTCGCCACCGACGTGCGTGCCATCGGTCAGTCCACCGCCTAGCCATCGGCGGGTACGCCGCCCTCGCCGCGACCATCACCGGTGCTATTGCCGCCGGCGCCTCCATGCACCCGGCCCGCTCCTTTGGTCCGGCACTCCTCGGTGGCACCCGGATGGCCCGCCGGGTCTACTGGGCCGGTCCCGTAACCGGGCCCTACTCTACCGGTACGTCCGCACCCCGCAGGGCCACAGAGAGCCCTCCTGACGTCGAGACACTGCTTCGTTCGATCGTACACGGCCGTCCTGCTATGATCGTTTCGTGTTCGAGAGACCAGAGACCACTCCCGAAGAGATTGACCTCGCGATGATGCGCCGGGCCCTGCTCGCCGCTGGGGAGGCGGCCGAGAGGGGAGAAGTCCCCGTGGGGGCGGTTGTTGCGAATGGAGGGGAGATTCTAGCTGTCGCCGCCAACGAGCGCGAGGCCACCGGCGACCCCACCGCCCACGCCGAACTCCTCGCTATCCGCGGGGCCGCGGGATCACTGGGCGGGTGGCGCCTCTCTGGCTGCACCCTCTACGTGACCCTCGAACCCTGCCCCATGTGCGCCGGCGGCGCCCACGCCGCCCGCCTGGACCGCCTCGTCTACGCTGCCCCCGACCCGAAGGCTGGCTACGCGGGTACCCTTCACAACACCCCCGCCGACGGCCGCCTCAACCATACCCTTGCCGTCCGGGCCGGGCTCCTCGAAGGGGAAGCCGCCGACCTCCTGAAAACTTTCTTCAAAGACCGCAGAGAAAAGCCGCGCGAGATCGTAGAACGGCGACATCCGGCGGGCTAACCCCTCGGTACAAGATATATCTGTACTTCAGGTAAAACGTTTTTAATATAGTAATTTAAGATTCAAGCGTCGGTGAAGCCGAGTGTTTCCACCTGAACGTTAAGGTGCGTGATTTGCGGGATATTCGCCTTTTTCGTTCCCCGTTGAAAAAATCCTTGAAAAATGTTGCCGGGTGGGAGCACCGTGTTTATTCCGCTTAA
>CADCUZ010000148.1 GCA_902806015.1 uncultured Rubrobacteraceae bacterium | reverse complement strand
GTACGGCTGACACACCCAAACGTTGTTCGTGTCGGGATTTCAGCCTTTGTGGAGATTTGCAGGGCAAACGAAGAGCCGGGGGCCGAGGCCAGGGGCCGGCACGGCAACCGACCGCGCAGCTTGTTCCAGGTGGTTGGAGAAGACGACCGGGTGATGGTGCACTTCGAGTGGGAGAGCGAGGAGGCGTTCGAGGCTTTCAGGAACGACCCGGCAGTCAAGGAGACCATGAAGTCGAGCGGGACCGTGGGGTCGCCGAAGTTCACGATGCTGAATAAGTAGGGGCGTTCCCGAGCTGGCACCCGCCGGCATCCGGCGCGGCGGAGCCGCGCACTAAGTTACAGATATCTGTAGCCAGTAGAGACGGCTTGAGTGCCAAGCGCTCGTGCCCTAGAGGACGAGCGGCATCCTCTCCAGCCCGCGCAGGAACACCCCCCTGCGTCAGCGCAGCGACTCGGGCGCCACGGCCAGGCGCGCCTCGGGGAAGCGTCGCAGGAACGCGCTTATGGCGATCTGGCCCACCATCCGGGCGAGCGGCGCACCCAGGCAGTGGTGCACGCCGCGCCCGAAGGCGAGACGCCTGTTCGGGTGGCGCGCGAGATCGAGGGCATCGGGTCCTCGAGGTGCCGCTCGTCGCGGTTGGCCGAGCCCAGGACCGCCAGGACCAGCTACCCGCGCGGTATAGCCGTGCTGTCAATCTCCACGTCGTCGCGCGGGTAGCGCTCGGTCGCCATCTCCTCGGGAGAGGTGTAACGCAGCAATTCCTCGACCGCAGGCTTGGCGGCACACTATGGTCAGTAATCCGCCCCATGGGCAGGAGGCCGGAAGCCTGGGCTCGGCGCACTAGCCGACCTTCAGACCGGTCCCTAGCGGAACGACCTATTCACCCCGCGTCGTAGGGGATCGTCCCCCGAGGTGCGTCCGCGTCAGACCCTAATCGATCCCCTCTATGGCGGCGTAGAGGTCGAGGCGGTTGACGATGCCTACGACGACGCCGCCGTTGTCGGTTATGACGACGCTTGAGACGCCGTCGTGGACCATCTTGTGGGCGACGGCGAGCTCGCTGCGGCCGACGGGGACCTGGGAGACCTGCCGGGTCATGACCTCGCGGACGGGCTTGTCGGCGGCGTCGGTGAGGTAGTGTACCCACTCGTCGGCGTCGTCGGGGACGAAGGAGAGGTTGCCCATCATCTTCATGTAGCGCGGCAGCGCCGAGTCCATCAGGTGCCCGTCGGTGACGAAGCCTTCGAGCTTGCCATCCTCGCCGACAACCGGCACGCCGGGGACGTTGTTGTCGCGCAGGATCTTGAGGACCTCGCGGGCCGTCGTCTCGGGCGTGACGCTCACGACCGGTCGCATCACGTCCTGAAGCTTTATGTTTCGACGAGGTGCCGGCTGCTCGCCCACCTACCCTCCCGATTCCTCTCGTCTTGCAGTCTTGGCCTCGCGTGGATTGTACTATCCTCCACCCCGCGCAAGAAGCCCCTGGCCGGTCGCCTCCGTGGCCTCCTAGGACGGTTTGGCCACACTACACGCGAACGAGGATACCCCGCCGGGAGGGACTCGAAAGGCGGGTCTTTGTCGTCGAAGAAATCGAGGCGTCTGGTTCAACCGACCTCAGGAAGGGCGGGCAGACGGGTTGTCTGCCCGTACCGCCGACCTGGAGGATGGCCTCACTCGCGCGGTAAGCGTAGGCTGACCACCGCTCCGCCCGCTGCGCCGTTCTCGGCCACAAGGTCGCCGCCCTGGGCGCGTGCGAGGACGCGCGCAATGGCCAGCCCGAGTCCTGTGCCCCCGCCGACCCGGGTGCGGGCGGCCTCGGCCCTGTAGAACCGGACGAAGACACGGGGTACTGTCTCGCCGCCGCTTCTCCTCGTCCCACCGCGCGAGGACGGCGGAGAGCTCCCGCTCCCAGAAGCCGTAGAAGTCCCGCATCGCCTCCAGCCCGCGCCTGGCATACCTACCGCAGCAGCTCGCCGCGGTGGGCCTCGAACACCTCCCGCAGCGACCGCGGCGGGCGACCGGTAAGGCTTTCCACCGCGCCGGAAGTCTCACCGAGGTAGCCCTCCCGGATAGCTCTCCCGTACGTGGCAATCCCGCGGGCCACCGGCTCGGGCAGGCCGGACGCGGTGAGACCCTCGACGAACGCCTCGTCGTCGACGGCCACGGCCTCGACCGTCCGGCCGGAGATCTCGCTCAGCAACGCCGCCACGTCGTCCTGGCCGAGCGGTTCCGGCCCGGTGATGTCGTAGGCTTTGTCCTCGTGGTCGTCGGCTTCGCTGGTCAGAACCGCGACGGCCGCGGCGGCGCAGTCCTCGCGCGAGACGTAGGCGATTCTCCCGTCCCCGTTGTTGTGGACGAGTCGGCCCGTGGCGATCGCCTGCGCGCCGGCGGGGATCTGGTACTCAGCGTAGAAGGCGTTGCGCAGCGCGGTCCACCCGAGGCCGCTCTCGCGCAGCGCCTTTTCGGTCTCCCGGTGATCGGGGGTGATGACGGCCGGGTTCTCCGCCACGGGGTTGAGGTAAGAGGTGTAGGCCACGTGGCGCACGCCCGCGCCCCTGGCCGCCTCGATGGCGGCCTGGTGCTGGGCCACGCGGCGGCCGACGGCGTCGGCGCTGATCAACAACATCCTCTCTCCGCCCGCGAACGCCTCGGCGAGCGTCTCCGGCCGATCAAAGTCGGCCTGCCGGACCTCCGCCCCGCGGCCGGCGAAGTCGGAGAGCACCTCGGGGTGGCGCGTCGTGAGGACGACCTCGGAGGCCGGCACCCGATCCAAGACCATCCCGGCGGTCAATCGACCGAGTTGGCCGGATGCTCCAGTGATGATGATGCTCATAGAGTCTGCCTTTCTTGACGTCCTGTGAC
Source organism: uncultured Rubrobacteraceae bacterium (assembly GCA_902806015.1). The sequence continues at coordinate 2,114 of CADCUZ010000148.1, read as the reverse complement.
CCGTCGCCCTTTGTTCGGACTCGCTCCTTTTACAGTCTGGGCGGCACAGTCTAGGACTGCTAGTATCCTTCGTCAACCAGGCACCTATGGGTAACTAACTCTCTGGAGGTAGTAAATGACGCACCCGCCGCTCGACCCCTTCGACCCGGACTGCCCGACGCGCCAGGTCCTCGACCGCATCGCCGGCAAGTGGGCGGTCCTGATCGTCGTGGCGTTGGAGCCGCACGCCAAGCGCTTTGGCGAGCTGCGCCGCGAGGTCGGGGGCATCTCGCAGAAGATGCTTACCCAGACGCTTCGCGGCCTCGAGCGCGACGGGCTGGTGCTGCGACACGTGAAGCCGAGCTCGCCGGTGACCGTCGAGTACGAGCTGACGCGTCTGGGGCGCGGCCTGGTGCCGGTGCTCGCCGGGCTGACCGACTGGGCGGTCCGGGCGATGCCCGAGATCGAGGGGGCACGCTCCCGCTTCGGAAGCCCCGGCTCCGAGGGCTGAACCCACAACGAGCGCCGGTCCCGCATCAACGTTCTCCTCTGGGTCCGGCGGATGCCGCAGGCGGGCGTTGGGCCGATCACCCGGATTCCACTCGACACCTAGAAGTTCGGTCTCCGGAACTCGGCGACAGCGAAGGCTAAAGATGGGTGGTCATGCGGGTTTCGGAGCCTCGTGAGAGCCTCTGGGGCGGGCTCCGGTCCCTAGGGGGCCATGCTGCCACGCGCGCGACGGGTATGTGTAGCGGCGGCCGTAGCTAGGTCTGCAGGGGGTCCCTCGTGTCGGCGGAGGAGAATCAGGCGGTCATACGCAGGCTCTTCGATGAGGTCTACAACGACCAGAACCTAGACGTCCTAGACGAGCTGGTAGCGGAGGACGTGGTCAACCACGCCGCCGCCGACGAGCACAAGCACGGCATCGAGGGCTTCAGGCACGTCATAGAGTGGACCTACGCCCTCGCTCCCGACGCCCGCTCCGAGCTATCGACATGATCGCCGAAGGGGATAAGGTGGCCTGCCGCGTCCGCGTCAGCGGCACCCAAGAGGGCGAGATCTTCGGCATACCGCCCACGGGCAAGAGCTTCGCGGGAGAGCACGTGCACCGGCACCGCGTGGTGGGCGGAAAGCTGGTTGAGCGCTGGGCGGAGAGAGACGATTTGGGCACCCTCATACAGCTAGGGATCATCGACCCGCCGGGTCGCTTCAAGGCCGACGAGCCCGACTAAAAGCCTCTATTCACCCTAGTGCGTGGAAGAGGGATTCTGCGAAGTTCACTTGCATCATCCTGCATAGCCCCGGTCCCATACCCCAAGAAGCGCACCGATCCAGTGGCAGCTAGACAAAGACCTAATCCGAGTCCAGGAGGGGGTGTTAAGGACTGGGATTAGGTTGCACTTAGTATAACACCGTGCAACCTTTCAAGCCGACTTGTTGCAACTCTGCATATTTTGTAACCCATTGTGCAAAAGGAGCCGCAATATGATATCGTTTGTTGCAAGACGGGCAGGTATATTAATGTACCTAATAGCGGGCCCGTCTGTTTTGGGGCCAGCGGTTCAGGAGGGGGCCGTTGGCCTCATTAACTCGTGAACTTGCGGGGGTGTGGTGCCGCTGTGTGCTACCCCTCGTCCAACCTCACCCGCCGAGGCGCCTCCACCAGCGCCGCCTCCCGTACGATTCCCACGGTCGCGCCAGTTTCCTGCTTTCCCGGCCCTTCCTCATGCGCTTGTTCACCCGAGGAGTGCGTGGAAGAGGTGTTCTACGAAGTTCGCGTAAAGCCGCCCGCCTACCGCCCCGAGGCGTCCTCTAACTCGTGGTGCCAGAACAATTGCGAGCGTCCGTCCTCCAGCCGGACGTCGAGGGCCACGTACTCGGGGTGGCCCCACCTCCCGATGATCCTGCCCATCAGCCCGCGCCACTCGGGGCGCAGCCCGGACTCGCCCACCCGCACCCTCGCGCCGATCCGCGCCTGTTCGGGACTCACGTCTTTTGCCCCCTTTGGTCGTTATCCGCCGGCCGGTTGGCCGAGCGGCAGGTGCCTGAGGTGCCACATCCTGAAGCGGTGGCCCACGAAGATCATCGCCTGCTCTATGCCCATCCCCTCGCCCCTGAGCCTCCCGTACTCCGCC
>CADCUZ010000147.1 GCA_902806015.1 uncultured Rubrobacteraceae bacterium | reverse complement strand
AAGAAAGGGCGGGAATGCCACCGGAAGGGAGCAACGCGGTGACTTGCAGTGGAGGAGGGGCGATCGGCGGCGCGTTGGCCCGCGCCTTCGCCCGCAAGGGGGCGAGGGTCTTCCTCGCCGGTTGCGCCCTCGCAAACCGCGACGCGGCGGCCGAGGAGACCCGCCGCGCAGGAGGAGTGGCCAGTGCGGCCCGGGTTGACGTCTTCGGCGAGCGCCGAGGTGAGGAGAACATCAGTGCCTGAACCGCAAATGCTCATGAGCGGCATCGCGTTCGGCGAGTCGCCACGCTGGCACGATGGGCGACTCTGGTTCGCCGACTGGGGTGCGCAAGAGCTCATCGCCGTCGATCTCGAGGGCAGGAGCGAGGTTGTCGTCCGCGTGCCCTCATTCCCGTTCTGCGTCGATTGGCTGCCCGACGGGCGCCTGCTCATCGTCTCGGCACGCGACCGACTTCTGCTGCGCCGGGAGCCCGACGGATCGCTGGATACCCATGCCGACCTGAGCGGCCTCTCGGATTACCCCTGGAACGAGATCGTCGTGGACGGCCGCGGCACCGCCTACCTCAACAACATAGGCTTTGAATTCCCATGCGGCGAGTTCGCCCCCGGAACCGTCGCTTTGCTCGCCCCCGACGGTTCGGTTCGCCAAGTGGCCGAGGGCGTCGCGTTCCCCAACGGCATGGCCGTGACGCCCGACAATTCGACGCTGATCGTCGCCGAATCCTACGCCAACAGGCTCACCGCGTTCGACATCGTTGAGGACGGCGGGTTGTCGAACCGGCGAGTGTGGTCCGACCTCGGCGACGGCGTCCCCGACGGCCTCTGCCTCGACGCGGAAGGCGCCGTCTGGTACGCAGACGTCCCGAACAAGCGATGCGTGCGCGTTCGCGAGGGCGGCGAGGTGTTGCAGACGATCGACCTCGACCGGGGCTGCTTCGCTTGCATGCTCGGGGGTCCAGACGGGAAGACGTTGTTCTTGGTGGCGCAGGAGTGGCATGGTATGGAGAGCGCCGCCGACGAGGAAGAACGAACCGGTCAGATCCTGACCGCCCCGGCGCCCGCCGCGAGTGCCGGTTGGCCGTAGGAGAAGGGCGGCGCGGACGTTGGGGCTTGCTGCGTTGGATAGTTTATCCCCGAAATCGAGCGGGAGATCGAGGGCAGTGAGCCGCCGCTCGGCAGACAACCGCCCAGAGAGGAAACGAGCATGAACGATATCCAGCAGCAGGTCCAGAAGGCAATCGACGAGTTGGTCGAGTCGGGAGAGGAGAGGGGCCTGCAGGTGGCGGTATACCGGCACGGGGAGTTGGTCGTGGACGCCGTCGTGGGAGTCGCCGACCCGGAGACCGGCCGGCCGTTCGCGTCCGATACGCCGGTCTTCAGTTACTCCATCGGTAAGGGCGTAGCCGCGACCGTCGTGCACGTCCTCGCGGAAAAAGGAGTACTCGGCTACGACACGAGAATCGCCGAGCTGTGGCCCGAGTTCGGCGCCCACGGCAAGGAGGAGGCGACCGTGCGCCACGCCCTAAGCCAGTCGGTCGGGGTGCCGGGTCTGCCAGAAGGCCTCACAGTGGAGGACCTAACTGACTGGGAGAAGATGTGCGCCATCATCGCTGACTCGGAGCCCTGGTGGGAGCCGGGGACCAGGATCGGCTACCACGCCATCACGTGGGGGTACATCGTCGGAGAGACCATTCGCCGCGCCACCGGCGAGCCCATCTCTCAGGTCCTCCGCGAGGAGGTGGCCAAACCGCTGGGCGTCGCCGACGAACTCTTCTTCGCCGTCCCCGCCTCCGAGCTTGGCAGGATGGCGCGGCTCGAGGACGCCCCGGCCAACGAGGAGATGTTCGGCGAGCTGCCCGAGGACTCGCCGATCCTTAGGCTGGGGCCGGACCTGACGGCAGAGCACGCCAACCGGGCCGACGTGCGTGGCTCCAACATCCCCGCCGGCGGCACCGTCACCGCGCGGGCCGTGGCGCGCATGTACGCTGCGCTCTTGGGCGAGGTAGACGGGGTGCGCCTGATCTCGCCCGAGAGGCTGCGCGAGGTCTCGACCGTGGCGATGAGCGGGCCGGACCAAGTTTTCGGTTTTCCGTCCTCGTGGGGCCTGGGCTACTCCGTCGGGCGGTTTGTCTCCGACGCCGACGAGACGGAGCATATCTTCGGGGTCGGGGGCATCGGCGGCAGTCACGCCTACGCCGACACCGCCACGGGGACCGCGTTCGCCCTGACAAAGAACTGGCTCACCCCCAGCTTCCAGAGCGCCCAGGGAGTCGCCGGGATTGTCACGCAAGCTATCGGCGAGGGTTAGCTGGCGGCGAGCCAGAGACCGAAGTCAACCGACGTTTGGAGGAGAGATGAACGAGGACCCTAGGGGCGACTACGCTGAGGTCAACGGCCTTGGGATGTACTACGAGGTCCACGGCGACGGAGACCCGCTCGTCCTGCTGCATGGGGCCTACATGACGGCCGACGATATGGGACCGCTCCTGCCAGACCTGGCGGAGAACCGGCGGGTGATCGTCCCCGAGATGCAGGGGCACGGGCGCACCGCCGACGTGGCCGACCGCCCCATCACCTACGAGGGGATGGCCGACGACACGGCCGCCCTGCTGCGGCACCTCGGGATCGAGGAGGCTGATGTCTTCGGCTACAGCATGGGCGCTGGCGTCGCCCTCCAGCTCGCCATCCGCCACCCGGGTGCGGCGCGCAGGCTAGTGCTCGCCTCTGTCTCCTACACGAGCGAGGGCATGCAGCCCGAGCTGCACGAGATGGCCCCGAGCATCACGCCCGAGATGTTCGCCGGGTCGCCGTTCGAGGCCGCCTACAAGGAGATCGCGCCGAACCCCGGGGACTTCCCGTCGCTGGTCGAGAAGCTCAAGCTGCTCGACACGACGCCCTTCGACTGGGGCGCCGAGAACGTCCGCGGCATAGAGCCGCCGACCATGATCGTCGTCGGGGACTCCGACGCCGTCCGCCTCGAGCACGCCGTCGAGATGTTCCGGCTGCTCGGAGGCGGGGCCATGGGGGACCTGGCCGGCCTGTCCAAGCACCAGCTCGCGGTGCTCCCCGGCACCGCCCACTTTATCCCGCCGGGCAGCGGGGTTCTCGACCGCACCGGGTGGCTACTGCCTATGGCCCGGGCCTTCCTCGACACGCCCGCACCCGAGGCGGCAGAGTAGACAGGGACTAGCGGAAGGGAGGATCCCGTGAGCAACGTTCTGCTGGACATGAGCGTCTCGCTCGACCGGTTCGTCGCCGGGCCCAACGTTGAGGACGTGGGGCTCCACGACTGGTTCTTCTCGCCCGCCGGCGGCGAGGCCGTCGCCGAGTCGGTGAGGAACACGGGGGCGATCTTGCTGGGTCGACAGACTTACGACCAGGGCGACGGGTTGGACGGCTTCGCGGGCAGCCCCTACGCCGTGGAGCAATTCGTCCTCACCCACAGAGCGCCGGAGAGGGCGGCGAAGGGGGAGATGACGTTCACCTTCATCACCGAAGGCGTGGAGGGTGCCGTCGAGCGGGCGAACTCACCGCTCGGGGGCCTCTCCTTTGCCGACGAGGCCCCCAAACGGAGGATCCAGAAGGAGGATACATGCCAAGGCAGATGACGGAGAGGGAGCGCCAGGAGTTCTTGGCCGGGACGCACGTGGCCGTGCTCAGCGTCGCCAGGGGAGGCGACCGGCCGCCGCACACAACCCCGGTCTGGTACGCCTACGAGCCCGGCGGGGAGGTCGCCTTCTTCACCGGGACGCAGGGCCGGAGGTCGAGGAAGGCGGATCTCGTGCGTGAGGCGGGGAGGCTGAGCCTGACGGTCCAACGCGAGGATTTCCCCTACGGGTACGTCACCGTCGAGGGGTCGGTCGTCGGGGAGGAGAGGCCGCCGTCGCTCGAAGGGGCGCTCGCCGTCGCCCGCCGGTACATGCCGGAGGAGCAGGCACGGGAGCTCGTCGAGGTGGAGATCGGACACCCGGCGGGCGAGTTCGTGCTCTTCAGGGTTCGCCCCGACCGCTGGCTCACCTTCGACTTCGCAGACGAGGCCGGATAGGCGCGGACGCTTGCGGGGACCAACGGACAAGGAGTGCAGATGGCGAACACGGAGCCCGTGGCCGAGCTGGACGCGCGGTTCAGCAGCGAAGACGCGACCGCGAGGGAGTGGTCGGAGGGGCGCCAGCACTTGGGGAGGGCGGAGGTCTACTGGATCTCGACGGTGCGCCCGGACGGGAGGCCGCGCGTGACGCCGCTGATAGCCGTCTGGCTGGACGACGCCCTGTGCTTCTGCGCGGGACCCGACGAGCGCAAGGCCAGCAACGTCGCGCGGAACCCGTACTGCGTCGTCACCACCGGGAGCAACGCGCTCGGCGAGGGCTTCGACGTGGTCGTCGAGGGCACCGCGGCGCGGGTGAACGATGACGACGGGCTCCGGGACGTGGCCGGCGCCTACCGGCTCAAGTACGGCGACAGCTGGCGCTTCGCGGTTCGGGACGGGGCCTTCTACTACGACACCGGGATCGCTGCGGGAGACGGACACGGGCGCGGCCCGGGTGTTCGAGGTCTCTCCGACAAAAGTCTTCGGCTTCGGCAAGGGCGAGCCGTTCAGCCAGACCCGCTGGCGGTTCTAGCGCGCGAACAGACGAAAGGAGGACGGACATGGACTGGAAGATAGAGGTGGTCACGATCCCGGTTTCGGACCTGGATCGCGCCATGCAATTCTACGCGGAGAAGGTCGGGTTCGCGGTGGACATAGACCAGAGGGTCAGCGGCGAGGTTCGGCTCGTCCAGCTGACCCCCCCTGGGTCTGCGTGCTCGATCCACCTGGGGAAGGGCACGGTGGAGATGCAGCCCGGCTCCCTGGACGGCGTGTTCCTCGTCGTCAGGGACCTGCGCGCCGCCAGCACGGCTCTGGTCGAACGGGGCGTGCCCGTCGGGGAGCTCCTGGTCTTCGACGACGGCTCCTACCGCCCGGCTCGCGAGGATGAGGG
>CADCUZ010000146.1:438-5120 GCA_902806015.1 uncultured Rubrobacteraceae bacterium | reverse complement strand
CCTCTTCGAGGAGGATCTCGGCTACGAAGAGGTGGAGCTGAAGCTGCTCGACGTCGGCCCCCTGTTCCAGGGCGTCGCCGGCGGCGACCTCCACGCGTTCCAGGACGTTTGGATGCCGAACCACGAGGACCTTCTAGCCAAGGTCGAGGACGACGTCGAGCACCTCGATCCCTGGTTCCAGGGCCAGACGGCCTTCGGCCTCGCCGTCCCCCACTACATGAAGAACATACGCAGCATTGCGGACCTCAATGGGGCGGGCACGGACACCATCCTGGGGATCGAGCCGGGGGCCCCGTTCATGGAAGTGGTCGAGAAGGACGTGATCCCGGCGTACAATCTGAACCTGGAACTCAAGGCGTCCAGTACGGCCGGGATGCTCGCGGAGGTGGAGCGGCTCTACTCCAACAAAAAGCCCTTCGTGTTTATGCCGTGGATTCCGCACCCGATGAACCAGGATTTCGACTACCACTTCCTCAAGGATCCCAAGGATGCCCAGGGCACCTTCGACGAGCCTGCCAAGATCTCCACCGTCATCAACGGCGACCTCAAGTCCGACGACCCAGCCGCCTACGCGTTCATGAACACGTACACGCTCACCGAGGACCAGCTCAACGCGCTCATGGACGATATCGCGAACGCCGGCGACGAAATCGAGGGCTCCAAAGCTTGGCTCCAGCAGAACCGGAGCGTGGTGGACCCTTGGGTCCAGGCCGCCAAGCAGGCCTAGTGGTCTCGAAGCCAGGGCTCTAGATAGGCCGCGGGACCTTCGTGCGAGTCGCGGCCGGAGCGTATGCTTTCGCTCCGGCCGCGGATTGCGGCGTCGAGGGACCGACAACGCCAGAGAGGGAACGGATCGATGGGGTTCGTCAGGATGTGGTTGGCCCCAGATGCTCGTGCCTCCGATGTTCGCCTCCTCGCGTAGGGACTTGGTTCGAGTGGCGGTGTGACCCTCGGCTACGTAGTTGGGACGAGGCGGTGGAGGATTAGGCGCTTGCCAAGATGCTCCCGGCGGAGCCCGGTTATAGGAGAAGGCGGGGCTGCAGACCGCGGGCGTAAAGACACTTTTCCGGCCTCGTCGACGGAGATGTACTAGAAGCTTGCTCGTTGAGGGCGGCGTCGAGTATCCGTGTTCTCCTTTCGGAGACGCGATCACCTACGGCATGGCCGTGCCGGGTGACGCGGCCTTCGCCGTTTTCGATTCACCAGACGCGCCCTAGTCGGCCCGCTTCGGTTTCTGTGCGTGGGGGCGGCGGGTTGGGCCGGCGATCTCGGTTTTCGGCGCGGGCGACGAACCCCGCCGTTTGGCCCACGGCGCGGAGCGCCGTGCTGAAAGCTTGCGCGGCCGGCGCGCCGGATTGCTATACACTAGCCCCATGCCGACGACGGTACGCATAAAGCCCGAGCTGATCACCGAGCACCGCCTCAGGATCGAGATGTACGGCCTCGAAGACGAGGACATAGAGAACACGATCCGGATGAAAGGCTGGGCCTGGGTGCTGGCGAGAAAGAGCTGGGCCTACGCCGGCGAACCGGACTTTATCTACCGCCAGATCCGGGAGGTCATCATCGCCCTGCCGGGCATCTCCTTCCAAGAAGACTCCATAGAAGAATCCATCCGCACGGTCGAGGAGAAGGCCCGCTCGGACGAGGAGCGCGAGGAGGGCCGGGAACTTCTGCGCCGGGCCTTGGAGAAGTCGGGCCAGATGGGTAAGGCCGAACAGTACCTGTAGGGCCCTGCCCCCGTGGCCAAACCGGCTCCCCAACCCGCCCGCGCGCCTAACATCCGTCGGCAAAGCACCCGCAAGCGTCCGCATTCGGAAGGGTGGGGGCATCAAGCTCGGCTCGCGCCTTCTTTCGCCGCGTCCGGCCGGACCCGGTGCAGCACGCAGAGCGCCAGCAGGACGGCCAGCGGCAACGTCACGCTGACCACGGTGGCTACCGGTGTGAGGCTATCCCAGCCCGCGAAGCCGTTGTTTACGAGGTTGCTGAACGGGGCCACCAGGCGCGAGGTGAAGGTCAGCACGAGCGCCATGGGCAGGAAGATGCCGCGCGGCGTGAGGGCCATAAGTGCCAGCGGCAGGGCCGCGTACCAGGGCCAGGTGCCGGCGGAGACGACCAGCAGGTAGACTAGCGAGGTGCCCGCGCAGGCCCGCAGAAGCCCGGCGGCCTCGCGCGCCCGCCAGCCGGCGGCCACCACGAACGCGAGAAAGAAGACGCCCAGGATACGCACGGTCAGGGCCGCCGCGTCCCCCGGCAAGAAGAATTGTAGGAGCAGCCAGTACAGGATGCCCGAAGGCGTGGGGGCAAGGAAGGGCAGACCCTGCCGGCCCACGGCATCGAAGGTGTCCGCGCCGATCCAGAACGGCCAGTAGAGCGCCACCGCCAGGAGCAGCCCGAGAGAGAGGGCCAGAGAGACGGAGGTAACGAGGCGCGGCGTGCTCCCCCGGGTGCGCCAGAGGTAGATCGCCTGGACCGGGGCGAAGATCAAGGGCAGGAATTTGACGAGCACACCCAGGATCAATACCGCAACGCACAGCGCGGGCCTGGCGGCTACCGTGAACGACAGCGAGAGGAGGACGCACAGGATCATGAGCGCGTCGTTGTGCCCCTCGGCGGCGAACTCGACCACGACCAGGGGGTTCCACAAGAAGACCAGCGTGCCGAGAAGTTGGTCCTCCGGCCGCACGGTTCCGAGAATCTTCCAGATCAGGGTCGCGCACCCAAAGCTCGCCGCGACCACCAGCCCCTTCGTCAGAAACAACGCCCCCGCCACGCTGCCCGTCAGCGACGCGGCAGCTACCTCGATCCAGGTCCACAGCGCGCCGTACGGGGACGGGCCGTGGACCGGAAGCCACCCGAAGGCCGCCAGCTGCCGGGCGAGATCCGCCGTCCCGTCCCTGTAGGCGATCTCGGCTGCGGCCCTGGCGTACGGGTTGACGCCGTGCGTGGCGCCCATGAAGCCGTGCGCGACGTAGGTCAGGACGTCTATGGACTGGTACGGGCGGCCGAAGAGCAGGACCGCGTTGAACAATACGGGGAAAGCCAGCGCCAACCGTCGCGCCCGCCCGTCCCGCAGGGCGCCGCTGCGGCAAAGGACCAGAAGCCACGCGTACAGGGCGAAGAGCAGCGCCGTCGCCCCCCAGTAGACGCCCAGTTCCAGCGCCAGCCGGGCGCCGTCGGGCGCCGCCCCCCGGAAGACCTCGCCCGCTACCTTCGCCTGCTGGCCGTTGCGGAAGATCGCCCACTGGGCGGCGTAGCCGACGAGGTAGAGCACGCCGCTCGCGAGCCCGATCGCGGCGACCCGTAACCCTTCCCGTCGCCTGTCGATCGACCCGGTTGCGGGTAGGTCAGTCACCGGACGATCGTCGCAAGCCCGTGCCGGTGGTCTCCTTCATACGAAGATGCCAACCCAGGCCTACTCCTTGAGGCCCGGGAGCGCGCCTGGTAGGCCAGCCACAGACGCAAACACCCTAACCGTAATCGCCCTAGACGAGCCACGCGAGGCAGCTTACCCGATGGCCGCCCCACGGGGAAGCGCAGCGCAGAGTCCGCGGCTCGCAGACGGTGGTGCGGTCTGTAGCTAGCGGCCAGGTCTTTCGCAAAGGCGAGATTGCGTTCCCGCCCGGCCAGCGATCCTCTAGTACAAGAACGTGTGCCCACGAGGTCGGGCAACAAAAAGCCGGTGGCCCGTATGGCCCACCCGGCCTCGCCTATCGCTCCCGCACCCTAGAAGTCGTTCAAAGCGGAGTTGAACTGCACGAACGTGAAGCCCTGCGACCGGGAGACGTCGGTGGCCGCCGCGGAGTCGTCGGTGGCGGTGGCGGTGGCGAACTGCGACCGGTCGACGTCGCCTAAGGCCCCGCTGATGTCCTGGGCGACCGCGACGGACCGGACGCCGTCGCCCTCGTCTGTTGCCAGCGTATGGGCGAAGGCCGGGGAGGCGGCCGCCAGCATCATCGCCAACATAGCCACCACGATCGTCATTCACTTCATCTTTAGTGCCCCTTGCGTCTGTCCTTTCTTGCGCGCAACAGCGTCGCTAAATAGGTGCCACCGCGTATCACGCAAAGCGTGCGTAGTCTTTGACTCCTCGGAAAACGGCCGGGGCCACCCGCAAGCGTAACCCCTCTCCCGCCCGCATCCGTCGAGGCTGGCTGTCCCGGAAGCGGAAGCAGGCGGGCAGCTTACCGCTTCGGGCCTCCGAAGGCGGCCCGCCCGGATCAATCGTCCGTGGAACCTTTCAAGAACGGAAGCCGGTCGTAGAGAACGAAGCGGTCGAAGTCGGGGTAGAACGCGCTCGTGGTTACGGGGTTGCGGGAGAAGCTCGCGAGTGGCTGGTCGGCGTCCTTACCGGGTTCGCGCAGGTTTATGTTGACGGAGTCGTCGTCGAGCTCTATGACGTTGTACGAGGGCGGCATCGTGCCGCGGACCCTCATGCTCGAGACGGTGCCAGAGTGGACGATGCGCACGCCGGAGATGCTCCAGACGTACGGGACGTGGCGGTGCCCGGAGAGGACCATGTCCACCTTCAGCTCGCGTAGGATCGCCATGACGTCCCCCGCGTCGCGCAGGTTGTTCACGTCCCGGCCCGTGCCCGGCACGGCGAGGATGTGGTGGTGGATCATGAGTATCTTCGGCCCCCGGTCCCAGTCCCGAAACTCCGAGTCGAGCCAGCGGTAGTG
>CADCUZ010000146.1:0-422 GCA_902806015.1 uncultured Rubrobacteraceae bacterium | reverse complement strand
CCGCCCGCTCCCTGATGCCAAAGAACTCCTCGAAGTGCCGGTAGCCGACGTTCTTTGCGTCGTGGTTGCCCATCGAGTAGACGACGTTGGGGCACGTCAGGCGGTCGAGGTAGCCCTTGGCCTCCTCGAACTCCCAGCGGTAGCCCTCCATGGTGAGGTCCCCCACCACGGCGACCAGGTCCGGCTCAAGGGCGTTGGCCTCCTCGATGGTGGCCTCCAGGAGGTCCTGCCGAAACAGCCCCGACCCCACGTGGACGTCGGACATTTGAACGATCCGCACGGTTGCGTCTCCCTCCCGGGTTCTAGCCGACAAGCGCCAACACTATACACGGACGGGGCCGCGACGCGAACGCCCCGACCCCCGAGGAGCCCCGCGTGGGCGCGGGGCTCCTCGGATGTACTCCCTTGGACCACGCCGCACG
>CADCUZ010000145.1 GCA_902806015.1 uncultured Rubrobacteraceae bacterium | reverse complement strand
ACGGGCGGCGCCGGCCCGTAATTAGAACAATCTGACGCGCGAAACCCGGTCCCCCGGGCCCGCTCGCCGACGAACCCCGTAGGTAAGCCCCAAACCCCGCCCGAGTCGTGTAAGGTTATGTGTGTAATCCGCCTGCCGGGTCCACGGCCGAGGGCGCTCGAATGCAGCCGCCCCGTGCCGCCGGACCAGCTTCAACCGAAAGTCGCGCCCGCCATGAGCCCGGCTCTCGCGGCAGCACGAGAAAGGCCGCCAACCTGATCTCTGGCATCCCGAAGGGGGCCCGGCTCAAACTGGGCAGGGCCCGACGCCACATCCAAGAGCTGGTGGGCGTCATAAACGACTACCACGCCAAAGATCCCTACGTGTCGCGCCTGGAGCGCGGCGACGAAGAGCGCGAGTACGTGCTGCGAAGCTACTTCACCCGCGAACCTCCTGAGGAGTTGCCCGTGATCATCGGCGACTGCCTGCAGAACATGCGGATGAGCCTCGAGCACGTCGTCTGGGCCCTGGCGAGGCAGGAACGGGGACGGGACCCCGGCCACACCGCCTTCCCGATCTGCAAGACTCGCGAGGAGTTCGAGAGGCGAAGCAACAGGGACATAAAGCACCTCCCCGAGAGGGCGCGGCTGGTCATCGGATCGCTCCAGCCGTACATAACGGATGGCAGATCTCCCGACAGCGCCCCCCTGGCGCAACTCAACGAGTACGCCAACGTCGACCGGCACAGGCAGCTCAGCGTCATCTACGCCGATTCCGACCTCTACGTGGATTACCACATCGGCCGACGACTAAAAGACGGCACGTTCGTCCCTTTCGGGCGAGAAGACAACACGGTCGTGGACCTCGGGATCACGAGCGGTGCGCTCGTCCACGGCGGCGAACTGATGCGCTTCAAGCTGACACGCGAGGTGCCAGACCTCGAGGTCTCGTACAACACGCCCCACCACATAGCCTTCGGCAAACAGTACATATCGTTGGGCCCGGCACCGGAAGCCCTGGAACGGATGCACGACTACATCACCACCATGGTCCTTCCCAACCTGGCGCCCTACTTCACAACCGTCTAGAACCGTCTAGAACCGCCTCGACGGCGCCGCTTTCCCAACGTCGGATAATGTATGATTCTCCGACGTTGGCAGCTTCTCTGGTGTAGGATGGGCCCGTCGATTGTGTTCCCGGGCGGGGAGGACTTGGTGGACAGGTGGGACGGCCCGTTCCGGCCGAACGAGGTGAGGGGCTTTCTCGCGCACATGCGCGAGGGGGCGACGGTGCAGCTCTTCCGCGACGGGGCCGCGCCGGACGGGGGCCGGGAGGCCGAGCTGCTCGGTTGGCTGCAGCGGGACCGCTCTGGGCGGTTCGTTGGGCTGACGGGCGCGAGCAACGTCCTCTCGGGAGACGCCCTGGACCTGAAAGAGGCCGTCCGCGCCTTCGCGGAGCTGGCACCGGAATGGGTCCTGCACAACGTCGATTGGAAACCCAGAACCGTCGTCGGCGCCGTCGAGGACGTAAGCCCGTTGATAAGGGACGCCGTGCGCGAGATAGTCGCCGACCCCGATTCCGGCGGCAGCGATTGGCTCAAGCTGCGCAAGATCGAGCACTGGAAGGGCCACCTCCTCGGTTGGGGGCTCGCCGGCGCCGCGCTCACGGCTTTGGGCTACCCCGACAAGCCGGACCACACCTCGAAGGCGCTCGCCCCGACCGTGCGCGACGCGTTCGAAGAATTCAAAGCCAAGAGACCCGACCTGGAGCCCTGGTAGCCGTGTCCGCGCGCGAGCCGGGGGGAGGCTCCGGCGGGATCGTTCCGGTCGCGCCTACGACGCCGCCGGGCACCCTGGCCGAGCTAGAAAGGCAGGCCGAGCGATACTTCCGCTCCGCCCGCGCCCCCAACACGGTCAAGGCCTACCGCCAGGACCTCGCGGACTTCGAGGCGTGGTGCAGGGTGGAGGCCGGTGGTCTCGACGCCTTCCCGGCCGCGCCCAGGACCGTGGCGCTGTACGTCGCGGATCTCGCGGGTAGGGGCCTCAAGGCCGCCACCATCCAGCGGCGCCTCGTGGCGATAGCCCAGCTCCACAAGGAGGCGGATCTAGACGACCCGACGAAGACGAAGGCGGTCAGGAACACCTACAGGGGCGTGGCCCGCGAGATCGGCACCTACCAGGAGGGCAAAGCTCCGATGCTCGGTCCCACGGTGCGGCGCGTCCTGGAGGCCTTCGCGCGCGAAGTGGGGCCGGCCGCGGTCAGGGACAGGGCGATCCTGCTCCTCGGCCTGAGCGGGGGTTACCGCCTCGAAGAGCTCGCCTCGCTTCTCGTCGAGGACGTCGAGTTTACGGACCAGGGCACGGTCCTGCTCCTCCGCAAATCGAAGACCGACCAGGAGCGGGCCGGCGCCTTCAAGGGCATCCCACACGGCCGCCACCCGGAGACCTGTCCCGTCAGCCACCTGAGGGCGTGGACGGGCGTCCTGAACGCCAACGGCCAGCGGGCGGGTCCGCTCTTCTGCGCCGTCGGCCGCTACGGCAACCTGCGCAAGGGAAGGATGGCCCCCGACTCGATCTCGCGCGTCGTCTCCAAGAGGGCGGGGGCGGCCGGGCTCGACCCGAGGCGATACACGGGCCACTCCCTGCGGGCCGGGCTCGTCACCGGCGCCTCCCAGGGCGGGGCCGCCGACAAGACCATAATGGACCAATCAAAGCACGCGAGCCTCGCCACCCTCAACCGCTACAAGAGGAAGAGCGGGCTCTTCGACGACAACGCCGCCGACTACCTGGGACTCTAGCCCGAAGGGAGCAAACGAGGTGGAACGCACCCACGACCAGAGAGAGAAAAAGTCCGGCGAGGCGCTCGAGTTCGCCGTGCCGGTCGACGAGGAGGGGCGCCTCACCTTCGACGCGCGGCTTCCCGGGTCCGCGCCCAAGATGGTGCGGGTCGTCGTCGTGCTGGAAGAGCCCGAACCAACGCCGGAACCCGGGCCGGCCGGCGGGGAGGTCCCCGAACACGCCCGCGGGGACGTCGAGGACGCTCTCCAAGAGGCGATCGAGCGGCTCGCCGGTTCGGCCAAGGAGGACGCTATAGAGCTTTCTTCCCAAGTGATCGTGACCCGACTTCTGCGCTTTTTGGGCAACGCATCGCAGCACCCGGGTGCCCCGATGGCCGGAAGGCACGACGAGCTGCTCTTGTCGCTATACCGCCAGTGGGACCACGCGAGCACCGAGGACGCCGCCGGGGCAGCGCGGTTGGAGCTCTCCGGCCCTAGCAAGTGGTACTTGACCCGCCGCTTCAGCCTGCTCTTCGATCAAGATCGCGACAAGGGAGGGGAGATAACGGAGGAGGAGTGGCTCAAGGCCGCCGCCTCCAGTCCCGCCTTCGACTTCCTGGACGACCCCGAGGAGGACGTCTACACCGCGGAGGACGGGGAGCCCTTCCGTGACGAGGGGTAGGATCGTGCTGGTCCCGTTCCCCTTCGACGACCTCTCCTCCAGCAAGCTCCGCCCCGCCCTGTGCCTGACCAACCCCATCGGTCGCCACCGCAACGTCGTCATGGCCTTTATCACGAGCCGCGTGCCGGATGATCCCGAAGACTCCGACCTGGTCATCGATCCCGAGTCCGAGGAAGGCGAGGGCTCCGGCCTGAAACGCCGCTCGGCCCTCCGCCTTCACAAGATGGTTACCCTCAAAACCGACGTCGTGGTGCGGCAGCTCGGGGACCTGCCGGAGGCTCTCGAGCCGCGGGTAACCGAGAAGCTCGCGGGCCTCTTCTCGTTGCCGACGGGTTCGCCGACGGACGCCCAGGCGGAGGCGCCGGCCGAAGCCCCAACAGCAGACAGGACCGGCGACGCGGCGGAGGCCCAACCCGCCGATGTGGCGTCGGAATCGCCCGGGGAGGGGACCCCGCCCGCGTGAGCGCCAACAAGAGATCCAAGAAGAGCGCCAAGAGGGTGCACAAGAGCAGCATCACCGGCCAGGAAGGCGTCAACCTTATCGAGCGCGTCGTGCTCGGGATGGGGTTCTTGTGGTACCCGACGGGCGGGTTGGAGGCGGGCATAGACGGGCTCGTGGAGATCAGGGACTCAGAAAGCGGGGAGGTGACAAACTCCGTTCTGCAGGTGCAGAGCAAGGCGGGGGGGCAGCTTTTTCCGGTCAGAGACGGAGGCCTCGTTCGAGTTTGTGTGCGACGAGAGGGACCTCGACTGCTGGCTGCGGGGCAACGCCCCGGTGATCCTCGTCGTCTCCCGTCCGCCGGACGAGGCCTACTGGGTCTCCGTCAAGGACTACTTCAGGGATGCGTCGCGCCGCGCGGCGCGCAAGGTGCGCTTCGACAAGGAGCACGACCACCCATCTCTCTCGCTGGGTCGCGTTTTCCGGTCGCTCCGGGGACGAGCCCCTGTTCTGCCGGGTGGACCGCCACGGCAACCTCAAGGAGGGCGGCCTCTCGGGGTGGGGCATAAACGAGCTCGTCCAGCGCAGGGTGGGGAACGCGGGCCTCGACGCCTCCCGCTTCTCCGGCCATTCCCTGCGAGCGGGGCTCCCGACGAGCGCCTCCGCGCAACAGGTCGGCATGGAGGCCTGGATGCCCCACACCCGCCACAAATCCGTCGCCGTGGCGATGCGCTACGCCAGACGCGGGACGCTCTTCACCAACAACCCGGCCGCCCGGGTGGGGCTGTAGCGCCGTGACCGGACCCGAGCGAGCCGCGAATCGTCCAGAGGATGCCTTCCCCGACCTCGCCCGGGCTTCCGATGAGGAACTCTCCGGCGTCGGCAGGAGCCGAATGTTCTTTCCGCTTCGCGGCGGGGTCGAGTTGTTCGCCGACCCCGGGATGCCCACCGCGGTGGCCCGGGCTAAGGAGGCGGCCCTACTCTACGACGAGGTCGTCTTCGAGCCCGGGCTCTATGAAGTCTCCATCGGCCAGGACGGTTCGTGGGACACCTGGACACCGCCGGAGGAGCTGACCGCCGAGGTGCTCGCCGAGGGCCGAGAGGTGCAGGCCCCCGGCACCCCAACGGCACTTACCTGGCATTCAGATTAGCACGTATTTGGGTGCTTGGGACACCTGTGTCCGCGCGCCGCTGGTGAAGGGGACGCTACCAGCTTGGGTCGCGGTGCTCGAACCGTGAGATCTCTCTGG
>CADCUZ010000144.1:10727-22471 GCA_902806015.1 uncultured Rubrobacteraceae bacterium | reverse complement strand
GGCTCAACACGGGGATGGACGCCGTCGGGTGGCTCGTCGAGGGCGAGAGGCGGGGGGCCGGGGAGTTCGTCCTCAACAGCATGGACGCCGACGGGACGGAGAGCGGCTACGACCTGGATTTGATCTCCGCGGTCGCCGAGAAGACGGGCGTCCCGATCGTGGCCTCCGGAGGGGCGGGGGGACCGGAGCACATGATCTCGGCCGTCCGGGCCGGGGCGGGGGCCGTTCTCGCCGCCAGCATTTTCCACTTCGGGGAATACAGCATACGGGAGGTCAAGGAGCACATGATGCGCGCGGGGATACCGATTCGGTTGGCGGGACCGCGGGTGGAGGCCGAGCATGGCCGGTAGAACGGCGTTGGTCGTCATCGACGTCAAACTCGGGATATTCGATGCCCCCACAGGACCCCCCGGTTCCGGGCTGCGGGCTTCTTCTGGAGAAAAGGGAGGACCTATCGGGGAGCCCCGCGAGGCCGTATCGCCGGTGATCTGTGCTCAGCATCGCGATGGGCCGGGGGGTCTGCTCGAGGATGGCTTCGAAAGGTGGGAGATACGCCCGCGCATCGCCCCGATCAGCGGCGATCCGATCGTCAGGGAGCGGACCCCGGACTCGTTCTCTGACACGACCCTCAGCGGGGAGCTAGGATCGAGAAAGATCGAGGGCGTGGTCATCGCGGGGATGCAGACCAAGTACTGCGTCGATACGACCTGCCGGCGGGCATTCAGCCTGGGCTACGACGTCACGCTCGGGAGGGCCGCGCACGGCACCTCGGACACCGACGTCCTTTCGGCGAAGCAGGCCACCGCCCACCACAACGGGGTGCTCGGCGGTTGGTTTGCGACGGCGGTGAACGCGGACGAGGTTCGGTTCGGGGGGAGGGTGGCAAGATGACTCCGGCGATCGACAGGGTAGAGTTCGACGAGAACGGCCGCGTCCCGGTCGTCGCCCAGGACGCGGCCACCGGCGACGTGCTGACGCTTGCCTACGCGAACCGGGAGGCCGTCGAGAAGACGCTCGCAACCGGCGAGGCCCACTACTACTCCCGCTCGCGTTCGGAGCTCTGGCGCAAGGGAGAGACGAGCGGCAACACGCAGAGGGTCCTCGAGGTGCGCCTGGACTGCGACAGGGACGCGCTGCTGTACAGGGTGGAGCCGCGAGGGCCGGCCTGCCACACGGGTGAGAGGACCTGCTTTTTCACGACCCTGGCCGGGGAGGGCGTCGGCGTGGCGGCCGAAAGGTCCGGCGGGGCCGCCTTCGGGCCGACGCTGGAGAGGCTTGCGGGGACCATAGCGCAGCGGCACCGGGAGATGCCGGAGGGTTCGTACACGGCGGGTCTGATCCGCCGCGGCCCGGAGAGGGTGGCCCAGAAGATCGGCGAGGAGGCGGTCGAGGTGGTCATCGCGGCGCTGCGCGAGGAGAGGCTCGCCGAGGAGGCGGCCGACCTCGTATACCACCTGCTCGTCTTGCTCGAAGAGCGGGGCGTGGGGACCGAGGAGGTCGCGAGGGTCTTGAGTGATAGGCACGGCTAGCATGAACCTGACGCCTTCGGTCGGCGAGGCGAGGGGCCTCGCCCGAACCTACGACGTGGTGCCGCTCTACGCGGAATTTATAGGGGACCTGGAGACCCCGATCTCGGCGGTTTTGAGGTTCGCCGAGGAGGACACGGTCTTTTTGCTGGAGAGCGCCGAGGCGGCCGAACGCTTCGGCCGCTACTCGTTTCTCGGCTTCGACCCGAAACGCACGCTCTCTTACCGGAACGGCGTCTACACCGTGGTGGACGCGGACGGGGTCAGGGAAGTGCCGGCGAAAGACCCGTTCCGTGGGCTCGCACAGATCGTGGGTAAGAAGAGCGTTGCCCCGCTGCCGAACCTGCCCGCCTTCGTGGGCGGCGCCGTGGGCTTCTTTTCCTACGACGCCGTCCGCTACCTGGAGAGGCTGCCGGCGAAGCTAGCACCGCCCGATGACCTCGGCCTCCCCGAGGCCCTCTTCGCCATCACCGACACGCTGGTAGTATTCGACCACCTCAGGCACAAGGTCCTCGTGGTCTCCCTTGTGGACGCCGCGGGCCTGCGCGACCTGGAGGGGGAGGGCTTCTCGGCGGCCTACCGTCGAGCCGCGGACGACATCCGGAGGATCTCGGAGCGGCTCTCGGCCCCGCTCGCGCGCCGCCCGGCGCGCTTCGGAAGCGGTTCTCTTGAGGTTTCTTCCAACTTCGCCAGGGCGGACTACGAGGAGGTGGTGGGAAAGGCCAAGGAGTACATTCGGGCTGGGGACGCCTTCCAGGTCGTGCCCTCCCAGAGGTTCTCTGCTGGGGTGGGTGACCTCGACCCCCTGCTCTTGTATCGCGGCCTGCGCACGGTCAACCCGTCCCCATACATGACGTACCTGAAGATGGGCGACCTCGCGCTGGTCGGGGCCTCGCCGGAGCCGCTGGTGCGGGTCGAGGGCCGCAGGGTCATGACCCGCCCCGTCGCCGGCACCCGGTGGAGGGGGGGCTCCGCCGAAGAAGACGCGGCGCTGGCCGAGGAGCTTCTCGCCGACGAGAAAGAACGAGCCGAGCACGTCATGCTCGTGGACCTCGGGCGCAACGACCTCGGGCGGGTGGGCGAGATCGGCTCGGTCGAGCTTGCGGGCTTTATGGAAGTCGAACGCTACTCCCACGTTATGCACATCGTCTCGACAGTCGAGGCGGACCTGCGCGAGGACCTCACCGCGCTCGACGCCTTGGCGGCGGCCTTTCCCGCGGGGACCGTCTCGGGGGCGCCGAAGGTGCGGGCTATGGAGATCATAGACGAGCTCGAACCCACCCGCCGCGGTCCCTACGCCGGGGCCACCGGCTACTACGGCATCGACGGCCGCCTCGATACCTGCATAACCCTAAGAACTGCCCTCCTTAAAGACGGCACGGTCCACTTCCAGGCCGGCGGCGGCGTCGTCGCCGACTCGGTCCCTTCTCTGGAGTACGAAGAGACCCGCAACAAGGCGCGGGCCATACAGCAGGCCCTGGAGGTCACCCGCAGCCGCGGGATGTGGCTGTAGCGTCCGATTCCTGTGTATAGGTGACGAAGGCCTTGAAAGAAGCGGTCAAGGCAAGGGACGGCGAGACGTAGCGCAGACGCGGCTGCGGTAAAGACCTGCGGTCCGCTCGTATGAACCGAAGGTGCGCCAGCCCTTCGGGTTCTGGGACCTGGTCGACCGGATACCTGTCGCATCCGACCAGATACGGCCTTCCCCGGTGGATGATCAGAAAAGCGGTCCGCTAGGCAGGTACGGCGTGGGGGGCCCTAGGGCTCCTCTAGCACAGGGGGCCGGCGAGAGGGGGTCCCCGACTTCGAGGGTCACCGGCACACGGCCCAATTCTGTTGGGTCGTGATCCAGTCTACCTCCGCGTTCTCGCTCGGCGGGGTTCTCTCCGGGTATGCCCAGAGTAGATCCCGCGCCACCTTCGGCCTCGTAGCGGACACGGTCGCCGGGAAGCCGTTCCGCTCGGCGGCGACCCTTTGCCCGGCGGACGCCCCGCGACGAGCAGGCGGCAGGCAGTCTCGAGCATGTGCCCCAGGTCCAGGCCGTGTGGGTCGCCGCGGATCCCACGGTCCACGTCCGGCGGCGAGATCCAGGCCCTGTTCGAAACCGGCGCGGGCACAGCCGCGCATGGCGGCCGGGTGGCGGGAGGAGGCGATCGTGGCCCGTTCGCACCCATCTCCGTAGGCGAGGGCGCGTTCGAGGAGGTTCTTTTCCCAGCCGGTGTTGCGGCGGTCGGCGGCCACGACGAAGAGGGAGAGGACCCAGACCCGCTCGCGCACGAGCGCGAGCGCCCTAGATGCGCCCGCCTCTTTCGGCCACCCGGGCTCCTTCGGAATCGTGCCAGAGAGAATGTTTGTATCGCGCCTCGCGGTTTTCTACCTCTTCCGGTGTCCGGCGGCGCAGCAGCCCTATTTTCTTGTGCGACTCGTAGTGCGCGGCGCTGGCGGTGCTGCAGACGTCACCGGCGTCTTCGGGCGTCATAAGGCGGACGATGGGGCGGGCTTGCATCGGGTCACGTTACCGGAGGTGGGGGCGAATTGACGCGGGTTTTGTTCGTTCGATTCGTGGTCAAACGGGCGTTTTTGCGGTGGGCGCGGGGCGGTCGGGGGTTCCTCAGTCCGCTATACTTGGCCCGCCATGATGGGGATCGTTCTCGTGCTTTTGGGTTACGTTCTCGGGGCCGTCCCGACGGGTTACTTGGTCGGGCGGGCCTTCGGGGTGGACGTGCGCGAGGTAGGGAGCGGCAACATCGGGACGGCGAACGTGCTGAGGGCGGCGGGCAAATGGCCGGCGGCGCTCACGCTGTTCGGAGACATGATGAAGGGCCTGATCCCGGTAGTTCTGGCGACGGTTCTCGTTAGGAGCGAGTGGCTCCACGCGGCCGTGGCGCTGGCGGCCGTGGCGGGGCACTGCTGGCCCGTCTTCCTGCGGTTCAAGGGCGGCAAGGCGGTCGCGACGGGGGCGGGCACCTCAATCGGGCTCGCGCCGCTCGTGGGGCTTGGGCTGTTCGCGTTCTGGTGGGTCGTGGTGCTGGCGAGCCGTTACACGTCGCTGGGCGCTATCGCGGTGATGCTGGTGAGCCCGTTCGCGTTCGTGCTGACGGGGCAGCCGCTGCCTTACGTGTTGTACACGGTCGTCGGGGGGGCGCTGGTGCTCTACCGGCACAGGGAGAACGCGCGGGCCCTGATCGAGGGCAGAGAACGCAAGGTCGGAGAGAAGGCGGGGGGCTAGGTGCTGGCTGAGTCATACGGGGGCAAGACGATACTCTTGACCGGCGGGACCGGCTTTCTCGGGACGGCGCTCGTCGAGAAGATGCTGCGCTCCCTCCCCGACCTCGGCCGCCTCTACCTGGTGGTGCGTCCGTCGAAGGACAAAAGCGCCGCCCACCGCTTCGAGAAGGACGTGCTCGGGTCCGCCGCCTTCGGGAGGCTGCGCGAGGAACTTGGGGACGGCTTCGGGGCCCGCGTGGGGGAGAAGGTTAGGGTGCTTGAAGGGGACGTGCACGCGCCGTCCCTCGGGCTCGGCGGGGAGGATTTGGCGGAGCTCTCCGAGAGGGTGGACGTCGTGATCCACTCCGCCGCCTCCGTCGTCTTCGACGCGCCGCTGGACGCCGCCGTGGACTCGAACGTGAGGGGCACCGTGGGGCTGCTCAAGCTCGCCCGCGGCTGGTCGAAGAGGCCGCTGTTCATGCACATCTCGACAGCCTACGTCGCGGGGAACATAAGAGGACCGGCCACCGAGGAGCCTCCCGGGAAGAGGACGCCGAACGGGACTTACCTGAACGCCAGGGAGGAGGTGCTCGGCCTGGAGGCGGTCGTCGGGGAGGTGGAGAAGACTTCGCAGGAGAGGGGTCTGCTCAGGCGCTTCGAGGCTGAGGCCCGCACCGAGCTCGGGATGGTCGGCAGCCGGGAGGAGGTGGCCGAGCGGGTGGACCAGCTCAGGCGGGCCTGGATGCGGGAGCGCCTCGTCGAGCGGGGCACGGAGCGGGCCCGCGAGCTCGGGTGGAACGACGTCTACACGTTCACCAAGTCGCTCGCCGAGCGGACCGTGGTGGCGGAGCGGGGCGGGTCGCCGCTGGTGATCCTGCGGCCGGCGATCATCGAGAGCAGCTTCGGGGAGCCTTACCCGGGTTGGATCCAGGGCTCCCGCATGGCCGACCCCATCATTATGGCCTTCGCCAAGGGCCTCCTGCGCGAGTTCCCCGGCGACCCCGAGACGCTCGTGGACATCGTCCCCGTGGACCACGTAGTGAACGCCATCCTCGCCGCCGGCGTCCGCCGCCCCGAGAGCCCGGAGGTCTTCCACGTCGCCTCCGGCCAGCGGAACCCCTTGCGCTACCGTGACCTCTACGACCACGTCCGGGACTACTTCGTGAAGAACCCCTTGAGGGACTCCGGTGGGCGGCCGGTGCCCGTGCCCGATTGGAGCTTCCCCGGGCGCAAGAAGGTGGAGCTCGTGCTCAGGGCGGAGCTTGCGGCACTGCAGGTGGGCGGGAAGGTGGCCGAAAGGCTTCCGGACGGGCACATGGTCTCCGACGCGCGCCAGAGGATGGCCCGGGCCGAGAAGCGGGCCCGCATGAGCCTCTACTACAGCCGCATCTACGGCGCCTACGCCAACATGTACGCCGTCTTCTCGACCGACAGGACGAAGGCGCTCTACGAGGCGCTCGAACCCGCAGACAAAGAGCTCTTCCCGTTCGACATCACGCAGGTCGGTTGGCGGGAGTGGCTGCACGGGACGCACCTGCCGGCGCTCACGACGCGGCCCAACCGCAAAAAGCGGCGGAAGATCGAGGAGATGTCCGGGGAGGTGGCGGCGATCTTCGACGTGGACGGCACGCTCGTCGGGTCGAACGTCGTCTCCTACTACGCGTGGCTCAGGATGCAGGAGCTGCCGGCGCCGGTTCGGCCCCTGTGGCTCGCGGCTTTTCTCACCAAGATCCCGTACTACTGGGGCCTGGACAAGATCAGTCGCGCCCACTTCAACCGCGCATTCTACAAGAACTACGCCGGCTGGAAGCCCGAACGCGCCAGACACCTGGGCCGCGAGAGCTTCGCCGGCTTTACCCTGGACCGCATCTTCCCCGACGCCCTGGAGCGGCTGCGCGAGCATAAGGCCCTCGGCCACCGCGTCGTCCTCCTCTCCGGCGCCCTGGACTTCCTGCTCGAACCGATGAAGGACCTTGCGGACGACGTCCTCTGCTCCACGCTCGCCCAGGAGAACGGGACGTACACCGGCGAGTTGGCCGGGGCCCCCGTCGCCGGCGCCGCCCGCGCCAGGATGCTCGCCTCGTTTGCGAGAAAACGCAACGTGGACCTCTCGCGCTCGTACGCCTACGCCGACTCCATCTCGGACCTGCCCATGCTGGAGGCCGTGGGCCGCCCCGTGGCCGTCAACCCGGACAGGAGGCTCCGGTCGGCGGCGGAGGAACGTGGGTGGCAGGTCCGAGACTGGGACAGGAACGGCATCACCAAGAAGGTATAGGATGCTCTCCCTCGTCTACCGCAAGTCCGTACCCCGCTACCTCCTCATGCGCGCCGGCGCGAAGAGGATAAAGAACCTCGAGACGGGCCGATTTTCTCCCCTGCAACTGGAAGAGCTGCCGGAACCGGAACTCCCCACCTCCGACTGGATCCGCGTGAGGCCGCTGCTGTCCGGGATCTGCGGCTCGGACCTCGGCACCCTTTCCTCGGACAACTCGCCGTATTTCTCCCCCATTACGAGTCCCCCGTTCGTGATGGGCCACGAGGTCGTGGGCGTCGTGACGGACAGCAACTCGGGCTTCAGCGCCGGGGAACGCGTTGTACTGGAGCCGGCCCTCGGCTGCGCCGCCCGGGGCATCGACCCGCCCTGCCCGTATTGCGCCTCGGGCCGCCACGCCCTCTGCCTGAACGTCGCGAGGGGCAGCATAAGCCCCGGCATCCAGACCGGCTTTTGCCACGACACGGGCGGCGGGTGGACGCAGCGGACGCTCGTCGCCCACCCGACCCAGCTCCACCGCGTCCCCGACGGCCTCTCCGACGAGGCCGCCGTCGCGCTAGAACCGCTCTCCTGCGCCGTCCACGCCGCGCTCAAAGCACCACCGGGGCCGGGCGAGACGACGCTCGTCATCGGGGCCGGCAACGTCGGCCTCTTCACCGTCGCCGCGCTCCGCCGCTTGACCGACGCTGGGCGCATAATCTGCGTCGCCAAGTACGAGCGCCAGCGCGAAGAGGCCCTGCGCCTCGGGGCCGACGAGGTCGTCCACCCCAAGGACACCTACGCCACGCTTCCGAAGATGCTCGGTGCGGAGACCCACAAGCCTGAGCTCGGTAAGCCGGTCTTGATGGGCGGGGCGGAGAAGGTCCTCGATTGTGTCGGCTCGCCAGGCACGATGGAAGACGCCCTGCGCCTCTCGAAGCCCGGCGGCGAGGTCGCCCTCGTCGGGATGCCGGGGACTAGGAGCAGCCTCGACCTTACCGCGCTCTGGCACAAAGAGATAAGCTTCGTCGGCGCCTACGCCTACGGCGTCGAGGAGTACCGCGGCGAACGGATCACGAGCTTCGAGCTGGCCACGCAGATCGCGCCGCAGATAGGGCTGGAGACCATGGTCGGCCCGCACTTCCGGCTCGACGAGTACAGGAAGGCCATAGGCGCCGCGCGCTCGTCGGGCCGCGCGGGGCACGTGAAGGTAGTCTTCGATCACCGCTAGTAGGCCCTTCAGAGTGCCGCCTGTGGCGATTTTCAGATTGTCGGCCAAAGGCGGCGAAAGATCGGTATCCCGAACTGAGATCGGGCGCTGCGGATTTCGTATCCCTGCCGAGGTTATCATCCTGACGCAGAACCTCGACCATGTAGCTGACTAGCTGACCTGCTTATACGACCCAAGGGAGCAACGATGAGTCGTCCCGGATTCGCCACCATCCTCGAAAAAGGCAGCCCGCCGATGATGTTCAACGCGGGGGACGGCTTCCACTACGAGAAGCTGCCGGAGGGGACGCGCGTGATCTACCCCCCAGGTCCCGTCGAACCGCTCGCGGACCCGAACGTCGCCATCGAGCGGGCGCTCTTGGAGCCGGTGGGGATGGACCCCCTGCACGAGCTCTTGCGCCCCGGCATGAAGCTGACCATCGTCTTCGACGACGTCTCGTGCCCGCTGCCGCCGATGCGCCCGCCGGACAACCGCCAGCTCGTCATCGAGAAGGTTTTGGAGAAGGCGTACGCGAAGGGCGTCGAGGATATACACCTCATCGCCGCCCTGGGCCTGCACCGCCGGATGACCGAGAGGGAGCTTCGGTGGGCGCTGGGCAAGGGCATCATGTCTTCGTTCTACCCGGAGCGCCTCTACAACTACGACGCCGAGGACCCCGAAGGCAACACGGCCATCGGGGAGACGGGGCGGGGCGAGGAGGTACGCATCAGCCGCCGGGCTGCCGAGAGCGACCTCGTCGTCTACGTGAACATAAACCTCGTCTCCATGAACGGCGGCCACAAGTCGGTCCACACTGGAATCTCCCCATATTCCTCCATCCGCCACCATCACAACGCCGAGACGCTCCGGAACACCCGTTCCTTGATGGACCCGCCGAGGTCCGCCTTGCACGGCTCGGTCAACCGGATGGGCGAGATCCTGGACAGCTCCCTAAAAGTCTTCCACATCGAGACGACCCTCAACAACGCCACCTTTCCGCCCATCTTCGACTTCATGGCCAAGCCCGAGCACGAGTGGGGCGCCCTCACCAAGGCGAACTTTCTAGCCAACCACAAGGCGACGCGGGTGATGCCGCGGTCCACCGCGCGCAAGGTTTTCCAGTCCATCGTCGCCCCGCAGAAGATGACCAGCGTCCAGGCGGGAGCCACCGATCCCGTCCACGAAGAGACCATAAAGCACCTCCACCGCCAGCAGCTCGTGCACGTCGAGGGGCAGGCGGACGTGCTGTTGCTCGGGGTGCCGTACATCGGTCCCTACAACGTAAACTCGATCATGAACCCGATCCTGGTCCACAACATGGTCTTGGGCTACCTCTTCAACCTCTACAGGGGCAGGCCTCTCGTGCGCGAGGGCGGCGTCATCATCGCCACCCACCCCGTCCCGAACGAGTTCGACGACGTCGCCCACCCAAGCTATCGGCCGTTTTTCGAGGAGGTCCTCTCCGAGACCACCGACCCCCACGAGGCGGAAAAAAGGTTCGAGAAGAAGTTTATCTACGATCCCTGGTACAGGACCCTCTACCGCAACTCCCACGCCTACCACGGCTGGCACCCGTTCACCACCTGGCAGTGGGGCGCCCACGCCCTCGACCACCTCGGCGGCGTCATCTTCGTCGGGGGCGACCCGCACACCACCGCCCGGATGGGTTACAAGCGCGCCGACACCGTCACCGAGGCCCTGCAGGTCGCGCAACCCATCGTCGGCGCGAGCCCGAGCATCACCTACATGCACATCCCGCCGCTCTTTATGGTGGAGGTCGATTAGGCTCGCCCGATCCTCACCGAGGTCCACGTCAACCACGACCTCCAAACGCTTCCGGAGCCTCCGCCCTACCCGGCCGCCATCCTGGTGCCAAACTGGTCGAAATGACTTGCTGGGACGGCGGAAGGTTAGCGCTATGGCCGAATGGATCGGGGCGAGCGCTGCCAAAGCGCATCCTTCGGAGCTTCTGGCGAGGGCTGGTTTCTCCGGCGAGCGCTTCCTCGTCGAGCGTCGGGGGAAGCCGCTGGCGGCGCCCGTAGGGACGGAGGATTTGAAGAGGTTGGAGAGGGGAGACAGCGTGGAGGCGGGGACACGTGCGAGGGGGCGCTAGCGGGGTTGTGAGGTGACGTGGTGGACGAAGGGGGGATAAACGTGATGCCTGAAGACGTCCACAGGATCGGGGCGGAGGACGTCGGGAGGCAGAGACCTCGACGGCCTCGCTTGGCTTACCTGTTCGACACCGACACCCTGAGCAACCTC
Organism: uncultured Rubrobacteraceae bacterium; assembly: GCA_902806015.1. Next base: position 12,015 of record CADCUZ010000144.1, on the reverse strand, counting down.
ATTAGGTGCGCCCCGAAGAGCTCCCTCGTCTCCCGACTGGCGTGTGTGCCACCAGGGGAGCAGTTCACCTCCAGCGTGACGCTTGGGGAGTTGATCCGTGGCGCGCTGCGATCCGGCCGCTCAGGGCTCTTGCTGGAGCAAATAGAGGCGGTGATCCCGGCCATGTTTGCCGTGCTGCCCTTCGATGGGGTGGCCGCCCAGAGGTACGGTGAGGTCCGGGCTGGAGAAGGAAGGGCACGCCCATCGGTGACGCCGACCTCCGAACCGCGTCCATCGCCCTCTCGCGGAAACTGACGATCGTGACGGGAAACGAGCGGCACTTCCGTAAGGTTGCGGGGCGCTCTATCGTGAACTGGATGGAAGGCTAGGCCTCGGTGCCGGGCTATCGGCCGATATTGTCCCCTTCGGGGACGAGCAGTATACTCTCCCGGTCGCGCTTCTCGGGCCGGAGAAGGAGGTGAGCGGTCCTTGGCTGACGATGGATTGGACAAAGTAGTAGCAGGCCGCTCGCCGCGAGCGCCCGGTAGCAGGAACCCCTACGCAGGACGAACTTTCTCGCTACCCCTCGTAGCGCGCGGTCAAGAGGCCGCTCGGCGTTGTGCCGGCAGAGACGAGAAGAGGGGTGACAAGATGACGATAGTGGACAGCGCAATCTACGTGGACGGCAAGAGGGCCGTCGAGCCGGGTTCCCTGGGTGAGGCCTACGAGGCCTGCCACGAGCAGAGCGGGATAGCCTGGATCGGGCTTCACAGGCCCACCGGGGAGGAATTCGCTTCCGTGGCCGAGGAGTTCGGGCTGCACGAGCTCGCGGTCGAGGACGCCGTCAAGGCCCACCAGAGGCCGAAGCTCGATCGCTACGGCGACACCCTCTTTGTGGTCTTGCGGGCTGCCCGTTACCTGGACCGCCCCGAGACGGTCCAGTTCGGGGAGGTGCACCTCTTTGTGGGGCCCGACTTCGTGGTGACGGTCAGGCACGGCGAGGCCCCGAACATGCGCGAGGTGCGCAACCGGATGGAGGGAGACAACGACCTCTTGTGCCGCGGGCCTGAGGCGATCCTCTACGCCATTATGGACAGGGTCGTGGACGACTACGGCCCCGTGGTGGCGGGCCTGGAAAACGACATAGACGAGATAGAGACCGAGGTCTTCGGCGGCAACGCCGGCGTCTCCAGGCGCACCTACGAGCTCTCGCGGGAGGTAATCGAGTTCCAGAGGGCCGTCAAGCCCCTCTCGGGGATGCTGGGCGCCCTGATCGCCGCCTTCGAGAAGTACGGTACGGCGTGGACCC
>CADCUZ010000144.1:0-10717 GCA_902806015.1 uncultured Rubrobacteraceae bacterium | reverse complement strand
GAACATCCTGAGCGTGAACCTCCACAGGAGCGTCGCTGCGAGAAACAGGAAGTAGGCGACGCCCGGCAGCGCGAGGCACGCGGCGCAGACGAGGGCGATGGCGAGGGTGAGCCGGGCGTGGCCGCGCCAGCGGGGATCACTGTCCATGCGCAGTTCGAAGAAGTGCGAGAGGAGCAGGGAGAGGGCGAAGACGACGAAGGAGGCGTCGTGGACGAGGCCGGGCGGGGATCTGGGCCCGGTGCGCCGGATGGAGTCGGTCTCGAAGGCCAGGAGCGCCATCGCCGCGCCGGAGAGGGAGAGCAGGGCCGGTCCCGTCTTCGGGCCCCGACGCACCCCGCGGTGGGGCCCGGCGGCGAAGGCCATCAGCAGTATGCCCGACAGGACGCAGCTCGCGTCCAGGAGCCACCCGTGCGGCCCGAGGGCGAGCCCGCTCGGCCAGGCGCCGCCGGGTCTTCGAGCGGCCTCCAGCCGATCCGGAGCATAAAGGGGTACTCGAGCGCCGTCAGCACCGCGAGGACGGCCGCGAAGAGCGCCGGGCCGAACATCCCGGCGAGCGACGCCCCGGTCGTTAATGGCCCTTTCGTGCGGTTCCTTTCATCCGGTCATCCCTAAGCCGGGGATTATCCTCCTACCCCGGCCGCGCGGAATCGGGCCAGGAGCTCGTCGGCCTCAGCGACGCGCACGGTGGCCGGCTGGTCATCTTCCTGGGCGGCATACCGCTGCTGGGCGGCGGCGTTTTAGGGCCGCCGACGGCAGGCCGCCCGCGCCCATTCCGGAGGGTAGGGGCGGCTCCTGAGACGTCCCCGCATCCGCCTTACTTCTTGTTGCCGAAGAGGGTCTCCCGGGTTTTTTCGTCCATGTCGCGGTTGAGCTGGCGCCGGAGTTCCGCGCCGACAGCGAGGCCGCGCCCGACGGCGGGGCGGCCCTCAACGGCCTCGTACCAGCGCTCCAGGTTCGGGTAGTCGGCGAGGTCCTGGCCCTGTTTCTCGTGGGAGACGAGCCACGGGAAGACGGCGACGTCGGCGATGGTGTAGTCGTCCGCGGCGATGTACTCGGACTCGGAGAGGCGCCTGTCTATGACGCGGTAGATCCTGGCTGCCTCGTCCGTGTAGCGCCCGATGGCGTAGGGGATCGTCTCCGGGGCGTACTGGCGGAAGTGGTGGGCCTGCCCGAGCATCGGCCCGACAGAGCCCATCTGGAACATCAGCCACTCAAGCACGCGGTACCGGCCGCGCGGGTCCGCCGGCAGGAACCGGCCCGTCTTTTCGGCCAGGTAGATCAGGATGGCCCCCGACTCGAAGACGGAGATGGGTCCCCCGTCCGGGCCCTCGGGGTCCACGATGGCCGGCATCTTGTTATTAGGGCTGATCTTGAGGAACTCGGGCTCGAACTGGTCGCCGGCCGTGATGTTTACGGGCCTCACCTCGTAGGGCAGCCCGAGCTCTTCGAGGAAGATCGAAGCCTTCTGCCCGTTGGGCGTCGGCCAGTAGTAGAGGTCTATGGGCTGGGGCACGCTTCTCTCCCGTCGGTAGCTCATCTACGATTGGTAGTATATGAGAGATCGGGGTCCCGGCACGGGCCCGATCCGGCCCGCCCCGCAAACACCCGAAGCCTAATCTCGCAGCACCCCCAGCAACAGCATCGTGGCCAGGCAGACGCCCATCAGGAAAAAGTAGGAGAGGGCGTCGCCGCGGAGGTCGGCGAGGAAGCCGCCCAAAGGCGCGCCGACGGCGTACCCGGAGGCCCAGGCGAAGTTCGTTATGGCGAAGGCGACGGCCTGGTCCATGCCGGCCTTCTCGGTCCCGCGGGAGAAGAGGGCGGTGCCGGGCACGAGCGGGGCGTTGAAGGCCCCGCCGGCGAGCACGACGAGCAGCGCGAGCAGCCACGCGTTCACCGCGTAGGCGAGCACGGCGAGTATGGCGACCGAGAACACGAGGGCGGCGAGGACGGGCGGCCGGTAGCCGCTGCGGTCCGTCCAGCGCCCGAACAGCGGGTGGACGAGGGTCTCGAAGCCCGCGCTTACCAGAAAGATCGCCCCCACCGCCGCGGCCCCCCAGCCGAAGGTGGCCAGGTCGAGCGGCACGAGCACGGTGAGCGAGGAGAAGAGAAGCGGCGGGAGCGCCACGAACCACAGCCCGGTGAGGAGCCTCGGCCGCCGCAAGGTCCCGAGCGCCCCTACGAGCGAGCCGCCCCCGGTCGGCGCCGGGGCCGGCTCGACGGCGACCCAGAAGGCCATGGCCAACCCGGCGGCGGCGACCCCCGCGAAGGTAGGCACGAGGCCGACGATGGCAGCGACGCTACCCAGGGCGGGGCCCAGGAGGGCACCGACCACGGCGGCGCTGAGCATCACCCCCAAAAACTCCCCACGCCGTCCTTCCGGGGCCCGCGCCACGAGCCAGGTGAACGCCGCCACCCACGAGAGCGCGCTGCCGAAGCCGCCGACGAACCGCGTCAGGACCAGCAGCCACGTCTCGCCGGCGAGGGCGAACCCGACGCTCGTCGCGCTCATCAGGGCAAGTCCCGCGAGCGCCGCCGCCCGAACCCCCACCCGCGAGGCCAGGTAGCCGCCCGGCGCGGCCCCGGCCAGCACCCCGGCCCCGAAAGCGCCCCCGAGGAGGCCCACCTCGGACTTCGAGAGGCCGAACTCCTCGTTGAAGTACGGCACCAGCGGGGTCAGGGCGGCGTAGAAGACCGTGTCCACCAGGACGATCGCGCAGCACAAGGCGAGGAGTCGGCGCACGGCGGTTATTCTACTGCCCCTCGGAGGATTTCGGCGGGCGAAGCAGCATCGGGAAGGGCGCATCTTGGAATCTGTCCCGAAGCTTTCACCGGGGAGCGGCGCGCCGGCTGCTAACATTGTTCCCGTGAACGCGCTGGCCTCGACCTTTAAAGACTGGCTCGCCTGGGGGCGCCGCGGCCGGGCGAACAGGGTACTGTTCGCCCTCTCGGTCTCTCTAGGGGCCTTCGTAACGCTGGCGTTCGCATGGGCGTCGCTCTTCCCTGACCCTGGCAACTTTGCGCGGTATTTCGCGTTCTACTGGGTGTGGGGGCTGTGCGCGGTTGGGGTGCTGCTGGCGATGGCCGAGTACAAGACAAGCCCGCTCAGAAAGCGCCGGGAGCGGGGCCACCTGTTCATCCTGCTGTACATCGGCGCGCTCCTGATCGTGACCCGCGCGCTAAACGCCGTCCTCTACCACGGTGCCTGAACACCGCAGACCGACGCCGGGCGGGCCTAAAGCGCTGCTCTTCGACCTCGACGGCACCCTCGCCGAGACCGACTCGCTGCACCTGCCGACGTGGGTGGACGTCCTCAGGCCGCACGGCATAGAGGTGGACGAAGCCTTCTACAGGGAGAACATCAGCGGCCGGGCGAACGCCGAGATCGTGCGCGACCTCCTGCCCGCCCTCTCGCTCGAGGAGGGACGTTTTGTCTTCGAGGCCAAAGAGGCCAGCTTCCGGGAGCGAGCCGGAGAGCTGGAGCCGCTCCCCGGGCTCCTGGACTTTCTGGGAGAGATCAAAAACCGCAGCCTCCAGACCGGTCTCGTCACCAACGCCCCGGGGGAAAACGTCGGCGCGATTCTGCCAGCCCTAAAGCTCCAAGATTTCTTCGACATCATCGTCCTCTCCGACGAGGTCGAAGCCGTCAAGCCCGACCCGGCCCCCTACGCCGAAGCCCTAAGGAGGCTCGACGTACCCCCGGAGGCTGCTTTGGCCTTTGAGGACTCCGTCTCGGGCATAGCCTCTGCCGTGGGCGCCGGCGTCCCCACCGCCGGCATAGCCTCCACCCAGGAGCCTAACAAACTGCTGAAGGCCGGCGTCTTCATGGTAGCGGAGGACTTCACCGATCCGGGGCTGCGCGCCCTGATCGGCGCCTGAGGCGGCTTGCAGACCCGCAAGCCGCGCTGACAGCTACCAGCAGCCGGGCCGGCGGCCCGAGGCCGATCTCTCTAGAGGGCCTCTTTTCTGGACTCCTTGAGGAAGGACCGCAGCCTCTCCTCGTAGTCCGGGTGGGCGAAGGCCTCGACGTGTTCTTGGTCTTGCAGGATCCAGATTTTCGCCTCCGGGTGGGCCGCGGCGAACATCTTCGCGTGCTCGACGGGGATGAGGCCGTCCCCGGTCGAGTGGATGACGAACAGCGGCACGCCTTCCTTCCAGAGTTCCGAGGCCTCCCGCTCGGGCCGCACGGCCCAAGGGTCGAAGTCCGGCCAGAGCCGGCCCGCGAGCAGGACACCGGGCACGAAGAACCGCGAGATGCCAGCGATCCGGGGTATCGCCGCTTCGAGCAGGAGCGGCAGGTCCCCGTAGCCCGCCTCCTCCACGACCGCCGCGACCCCTGCACCCGGTGCCGCCCGCACGACGCTCGTGCCCCCCATGGACCACCCGTGGAGCACGGTGTCGCGGGCCTTGTAGCCGCGCCTCCCGAGCCAGAGCAGCGCCCCCCGCACGTCGCGCACCTCGCGGTAGCCGAGCGTGCGGCGCCCCCCGGCGGATTCACCCTGCGCCCGAAGGTCGATGATGAGCACGTTGTAGCCCTCGCGGTGGTAAACGGGCGCGGTCTTTAAGATGTGCTCGTCGGACTTGTCCCCGCCCCAGCCGTGCACCAGCACCGCCGCTCGGGGCGAGCCTCCGGCCGGGACCCACCACGCCTTCAGCCGGACCCCGTCGGTGCTCGTGAGCCCGACCTCCTCGTAGGTGAGCCCGGCGCCCGCGGGCGTTGCCTCCGGCGCGTGGCGGCTTGGGGCGGTCATCCTCAAGACGACGAGCGCGCCTACGCCCACGTACCCGAGCGCCAGGGCGCCGAGCACTATCAGGGTCGCCCGTAGCACCCCCCTCGGCCCCGCGGGCTTCGTCAGAGGACCACCTCTACGGTTATCGCCGCGCCCGTCTCCGCCAGGGGAACGATGACGCCGTTCTCGGCCGGCCTCGACTCCCCGGCCTCCCCGTTCACCAGGACGCTCCGCGTCGACCCCACGCCACGCAGCTCCACGAGGATCGTCTCCCTTTTCGAAACGAACGAGCCCTCTCGCTCCCCGAAGCGGACGGTTACGCGCTCGTCCGTCGCTTCGCAGGAGATGTCACGCCGGGCGTACTCGCCGTTCTCGTGGCCGAAGCCGTTGCCGGCGTCCTCGTAGAACGTCAAGGCGCCGGGTTCCGCGTTCGCGGAGGGGTGGATCAGGACGGTCAGCGGGTCGGTCGGACCCTCCCCGGTGTGGTTGGCGTCGGGGCCCATCGGGAGCGGGGCGTTCGCCTTAAGGTAGAGGGCGGGCCGGCCGAGGGGGGCGTGGGCGAGGACGTGGGCGGGACCTTCTATGCGCTCGCCGCTCCAGAAGTGGAACCAGGCCCCCTCCGGCAGGTAGACGTGTCGATGCTCGATGCCGGGGCGGGAGATGGGGGCGATGAGGAGGGCCTTGCCGAGGAGGAACTCGTCGTCGGCGGTGTAGGTAGTCTCGTCGGCCGGGTACTCGAAGAGGAGGGGGCGCAGGATGGGGGCGCCTGTGCGGTGGCATTCCTCGAAGAGCGTGTAAAGGTAGGGGAGGAGGCGCTGCCTGAGCCGGATCATTCCGCGGCACACGGACTCGTAGGGCTCCCCGAAGGCCCAGGGCTCCTGGCTGCGCGTGCCAAGGGCGCTGTGGTTCCTGCAAAACGGCTGGAAGACCCCGAACTCCGTCCAGCGGGCCAGAAGCTCCCCGGTGGTGTCGCCCCAGAACCCGCCCACGTCCACCCCGGCCCATGCGATCCCCGAGAGCCCGAGGTTCTGGAGCTGGGGCATGCCCATCCACAGGTGCTCCCACCACGAGGAGTTGTCCCCCGTCCACTGCATCGCGTGGCGCTGCAGCCCCGCGTACCCCGCCCGCGTTATGACGAAGGGCCGCTCGTCCGGCCTGAGCTTCAGGAGGCCCTCGCGTGCCGAGCGGGCCATCAGCGAGCCGTAGGTGTTGTGGATCTGGGCGTGCAGGCGCGGCTCTCCGCCCGGACCGCCGGGGTGCACGACGCCGTCGGGCATGGTTGACTGCTGGGGGACGAAGAGCGCCGGCTCGTTCATGTCGCACCAGATGCCGGAGACGCCCGCGTCGGTGAGGACCTTGTGGTTCTCGCCCCACCACCCGCGGGTCTCGGGGCTCGTAAAGTCCGGGAAGGCGCAAAGGCCGGGCCAGACCACGTTGTGGTACTCCTCGCCTTCCTGCGTCTTGCAGAAGAGGCCCCTCCCCCTGCCCTCGAGGTATACGGGGTAGTCTTCGTCGATCTTCACGCCCGGGTCCACGATGGTGACGACCCGAAAGCCCTGTTCCCGCAGGTCGGAGATGAGCCCCTCGGGGTCGGGGAAGCGCTTCTCATCCCAAGTGAAGACGCGGTAGCCGTCCATGTAGTGGATGTCCAGGTAGATCACGTCGCACGGGATTTCCTTCTTCCTAAAGTTTCGCGCGACGTCTCTTACCTCGGCCTCGTCCATGTAGGAGTAGCGGCTTTGCTGGTTGCCCAAGGCCCACATCGGCGGCAGGGGCGTCCTGCCTGTGAGCTCCGTGTAGCGGTCGAGCACCTCAGCCGGCGTCGGGCCGCAGAACACGTAGTAGACGACGTCCCCGCCCTCGGCCCCGTAGTAAGCGCGGTCTTCGCTCTCTAGAGCCAGGTCGAACTCGAGCCTGTGGGTGTTGTCGAAAAAGAGCCCATGGGCCTTGCCATTCTTCATCGAGAGGGTGAAGGGGACCGAGGCGTAGAGGTTGTTGAAGGCGGCGGTGTGGCCGATGGGCGGGTCTACGTTGTAGAAGACCTGGTAGGAGCCGGTCTTCTCCAGCCCGCTCGTGCGCTCCCCGCACCCGAAGTACCGCTCGCCCGCCTCGCGCCTCTTGTAAAGCCTTACGGGGCTCCCGAGCGGCTCGCTGAAGACGTCCGCCCCCGGCGTCACGACCGGTCCCATGCCGAGCCTCTCGTCGTCGGCTGCGAACCCCCTTCCCGAGCCGTCCGTAAAGCGGATTCGCAGGGGATCGAGGGCGACGTGGGCGGTGGCGGCGGTTGTGGAGAGCGTGATCTCCCTCTCCGATTCTTGCATCGATATCTCGACGGTCTCCCAGTCCTCCTTCGCGATGCCCTCGGTGCGGTACCGCGGCGTTCGGCCCCCCGGGAACATGCCGACGCGAAAAAGGTTCGGGGCGAGCGCTGTCACCTCTACGGTGGCCGCGCCGGAGCGCAGGCGCAGGCCCCGATCGTCGTGGTTCAGAAGCTCCCCGGCGCCCAGCGGCTCGTAGCCGCCCCCGGTCTGCGGCCGCTTCTCAAAAGTCTCTGACATCGCGCTCCCTCCCGTCGAGAAAACCCCAAACCCGGCGCCTGAATCCCCCGCCGGGGCTGCCATTTTACGGGCTACTTCGCCTTGCCGCTCCTGACGGTGCCGCCGAGAAGAAAGACCGCGGTGCTCAGGCCAACGACGAGGTAGAGGGCGACGCCTAGCCCGGCGAGCTCGGCGAGAAAGCCGATGGTGGGCGGGCCGACGAGGAAGCCCGTGTAGGCGGCGGTCGAGACGGCGGCGAGCGCCGGACCGGTGGCGACGGCCCCCGTCTGGCCGGCGGCGCTCAGGGCGAGGGGGAAGACCACTGAGAAGCCCGCGCCGGCGCAGGCGAAGCCGACGAGGGCGAAGCCGGGGTCTCCGACGGCCAAGGCGCAGCCGAGCCCGAGGGCGGCTACGGCGCCGCAGAGGCGGACCAGGCGGGTTGGGCCGAACCTCTCGGTCAGGCCGTCGCCAAAGAGGCGGCCGAGGGCCATCGCGAGGGAGAAGGCCGCGTAACCCGCGGCGGCGAAGCCGGGGCCGGTCCTGAGGACGTTGTCCAGGTAGACAGCGCTCCAGTCCGACATCGCGCCCTCCCCGAGCAAGACGCAGAAAGAGATGACGCCGAGCCCGAAGAGCGCCCGCGTCGGGCGGGCGAACGCCGGCCTCCCGCCTTCCGCCGCGTCCGCGTCCGAGGGCAGGAGCCCCCGGTAGGCCGGGACGGTGGCGAGCGTCGCCAGGACGAAGACCGCGAGAAAGTGGGGGAGTACCCCGACGCCCAGGTAGGCGACCCCGCCGCCGAGCACGGAGCCGGCCAGCGCCCCGAAGCTGAAAGAGGCGTGGAAGGAGGACATGATGCGTCGCCCGTACCGCTCCTCGACCGCCACGGCGTGGGCGTTCATCGAGACGTCCAGCGCCCCGTTGCCCGCCCCGACGAGCACGAGGGCCAGCGCGAGGAGGGGCACGTTCGGGGCGAGTGCCAGCGGCACGAGGGAGGCGGCAAGCAGGACCGCCGTCGTCCCGACCACCCGGCGGCTGCCGAGGCGCGAGATCAGGGCGCCCGTCACCGTCATCGACAGTAGCGCCCCGACCGCCGCCCCGAGCAGCGCCACCCCGAGCAGCCCCTCCCCGACCCCCAGCCTGTCCTGGACAGCGGGTATCCGGACGAACCAGCCCCCGAGCGCGAAGCCGTTGATAAAAAAGACGGCGAGCACCGCACGCCGCGCGCGCCGGAGGGCCGGCGTCCTCGGGGGCATCATCCGACCACGGCGTCCGCCCTGCCGGTCGGCGTCAGAAGTCTATCTTCTGGCCGACGCCCCGCTCGATGGCGCGGTCGTAGACGACGCGTGCGGCGGCGAGGTCTTCGAGGGCGAGGCCCTGGCTGGCGAAGAGGGTTATGTCCTCCGGGCCCTTGCGCCCGGAGACGTGCCCGGCGATGACCTGGCCGAGCTCGTAGACGGCCTCAGGAAGAAGGGCGCCCGTTTCGAGTGAGGGCATGAGGTCGCCGGCTTCGAGGCCCAGCTCCTCGCGGGCGTCGGCGCAGACGAAGGCCGCGCGTTTGACGACCTCGCGGTCGATCTCGGCCTTGAACAGAAAGTTGGATCCTGCGGCGTTGACGTGGGCCCCAGGCCTGAGCCACTCGCCGTGCAGGACCGGCTCTCCCGACGAGGTTACGGTCACGACTATGTCCTGGGCCGCGGGCTCCTCGGCCGAGTGGGTGGTCTCGACGTCCATCCCGAGCCTTTGGCCCATCTTCTCGGCGAAGCGCTTACGCGAGTCCTCGCTGCGGCTGTAGACGATTACGCGCTCGAGGTTCCGGACCGCCGCGATGGCCTCTAGCTGGCTCTCGGCCTGCCAGCCGGCCCCGTAGACGCCCAAGGTCTTCGCGCCCTCGCGGGCGAGGTGCTTGGTGGCGACGCCGCTCGCGGCTCCCGTGCGCATCTGGCCCATGCGGTCGGACTGGAGGATGGAGAGCAGCCCGCCGTCCTCCGAGTCGAAGAGCATGGTGTAGAAGCGGGCGCCGCCCCTCGCGACGGTGTAGGCCTTCAGGCCGAGGGCGCCGATCTCCGGGGCGCCGGCGAACATCACGTTCAGGCCGCTCTTGGGGAGGGCGACGCGGCGGCGGGCGCGGTTGGTGGCGCGCCCCTCGGCCTGCTGGCGCAGGACGCCCTCGACGGCCTCGAGCGTCGCGGGCATGTCGAGCAGCCCCTCTACCTGGTCTTCCGTGAGGAGCAGGGTCACGGGCCCGTCCTCCTGACTATCCGGGGACTATCGGCTAGAATTCCTTGGCTCATGCGGGTTCTCGTCATAGACAACTACGACTCCTTTACGTACAACCTCGTCCAGTATCTCGGGGAGCTCGGGGCCGAGGTCCTCGTGCGGCGCAACGACGAGGTCACGCCCGAGGACGTGGCCGGGCTCCGCCCCGACAGGATAGTCGTCTCGCCCGGCCCCTGCACGCCCAAAGAGGCGGGTATATCCGTCGAGCTTATAGGGAAGGTCGGCGGGGAGGTACCTCTCCTGGGCGTCTGCCTGGGGCACCAGAGCATCGGGCAGGCTTTTGGGGCCAGGATCGTGCGGGGCGAGCCCGTCCACGGGAAGACCGCCAGGATCACGCACGACGGCCGGGGCGTCTACGCCGGAATAGACCAGGGCTTCGAGGCGACGAGGTACCACTCGCTCGTCATAGAGCCCGAGAGCCTGCCGGACTGCCTTGTGGTCACCAGCCGGGCCGAGGACGGCACGATCATGGGTGTCCGCCACCGCCAATGGGCCGTCGAGGGCGTCCAGTTCCACCCCGAGAGCGTCCTGACCCCCCACGGCCGCGACCTCCTCAGAAATTTTCTGGGATCCTAGAGGTGCTACGCGAGACGCTCCGAAAGGCCGCAGGCGGAGAGTCCCTGACGGAGGGCGAGGCCGAGAGGGCGCTCGAGGCCATCATGGGGGGCACGGTCCCGCCCGCGGCAACCGCCGCGCTACTGACCGCGCTCAGGGTCAAGGGCGAGGCGGTGCCGGAGATCGTGGGTTTCGCCCGCGCCATGCGCCGCTTCGCGGCGAAGGTGGATGCCCCGCCGGACGTCGTCGATACGTGCGGGACCGGCGGCGACGCCAAGGGCACCATCAACGTCTCGACCGCCGCGGCCTTCGTGGCGCGGGGGGCCGGGGTCGTCATAGCCAAGCACGGCAACCGGGCGGCGACGAGCCGGGCCGGGAGCGCGGACGTGCTGGAGGCCTTGGGCGCCGAGATAGAGCTCGCGCCTGAGCAGGTCTCGCGGTGCATCGAGGAGGCCGGCATCGGGTTCATGTTCGCCCGCACGCACCACCCGGCGATGCGCTTCGTCGCCCCGGTGCGCGCCGAGCTGCCGTTCCGCACCATCTTCAACCTCCTCGGGCCCCTGACGAACCCCGCGGGCGCGAAGCGCCAGCTCGTCTGCGTCTTCGGCGGGGCCTACGTCAGGC
>CADCUZ010000143.1 GCA_902806015.1 uncultured Rubrobacteraceae bacterium | reverse complement strand
AAAGAGCGGCGCCTCCGAACTGCCGGCCGGGATCGGCTGGCGCCAGGTCTACGGGGCGAGCTGGCTGGCAGGTATAGGCTTCACGATGTCGCTTTTTATCTCCGACCTGGCCTTCTCGGACGGCTCGCTGGTGGAGACGGCCAAGCTGGGCATCCTGGCCGCCTCGGTGATCGCGGGGGTGGTGGGTTGGACGATACTCAGAGGTGCGTCCCGCCCGCGCTGACCACCATAAGCATCGTGGCCACCAGGCTACCGCCTCCTACCAGTACAAGCAGCGCGAGGCCGAGGATAGCGTAAGTGCTGGACGGAGGGTCGCGCAGCCATTCCAGTGGGAACTTAATGACACCGGTCAGCAATGCCCAGCCACCTCCCATCGCCCCTAGATCGAGAAGCACTTCTAAAGCGACGAGTACTATGTGCGTGGGTATGCGCCCGTGTGGCTTCTTGCCTTGCTCGAGCACCGTGCGCCTCCTTGCGCGGTCGTCGCTCTTGTCCTGTAACAGAGTCGGGCGGGTCGTGGAGCAAATCGGGGCGATGGGGTACCTCGACCATCCGCGACAGCATAATAAAGGGCCACGCCTACAGACCACACACCTACGAGGAGATTACGGCGCTGGTCGCGTCAGAAGTCGCCGCCCGTCTGGATCGCGGTTAAAGCTCTACGGCGTGTGGCGGTGCAACCGCGGCCGGTCGAGAATAAAGCAAGTGTCCGCCATTGGGCGGAACGGTAAGGAATACGTGAGGCGGTTCGAGTCCACACCCAAGCCCCGCGAGGAGTGGGTAGCCGTTCCTGTGCCGGACCCCGGCGTGCCGCGCGAGTGGGTGGACGCAGCACGGGAGGCGAGCAAGGAGAACCGCCCCTCTTCTGCCGGCCACCGGTTTTGGGAACTCTCCGGCGGCATCCTTCGCTGCGGCGGCTGCGGTTACGCCATGATGACCAACAGCATCTCGTCCCACGGCAGCAAGCGATTCAACCACTACTACCGCTGCCCCAAGCGCCTGCGCGATAGAGAGGCATGCCCCCAGCCGAAGAACTGGCGGGCCGACAGGACGGATCCGGGGGTGTGGGAGCTAGTCTGCGGCCTCCTGACGAACCCGGAGCAGCTGCGCGCCGACCTAGAGCGGATGGTAGAGCTCGAACGCGACAGGCTGCACGGAGCCCCCCACCATGAAACGAAGGTGTGGTTGGAAAAGCTAATTGAGGTGGACCAAGAGCGCCGCGGTTACCATAGACTCGCCGCCGAGGGGCTTATGAGCGACGAAGAGTCGTACGAAGCACTTGCAGAGTTGCTCGAGACCCGCGAAACCGTCGAGCGGGAGCGTACTGCGCTACGGGGCCATCAGGAACGCGTAGAAGCGCCGGAACGCGACAAGGACGCCCTCCGCTGAATCCTACACCGGCATGGCTCCTAGGGCCCTAGATAGCCTCACGCGCGAGGGACGTTACCAAGTTTACAAAATGCTCAAGGTCAAGACGATCGCACACATGGACGGTGCCTTAGAGGTCAGCGGAGCACTCGCAGGTCCCATCGGCCTTAGTAATGCGGAAACGGCACGCTCGAAAGGGCGGACGAGATCGCCGCGAGGCCGGACCCCGATAGCGTCTATGTCGGCCCGTCCGACCCGGCGCTCTCCTTGGATCTACCTCTCGCCCTCGGTGTGCCGGCGGAGGACGGACTGGCTGAGGCCGTCGACAGTGTGAGGGAAGCCTGCGCCAGAAACGGCATAGCCGCCAGTGAGCACGCCCCTTCGGCAGAGTGGGCCAAAAGGCACACCAAGGCCGGGGCTACTGGTAGGGTCCTGTAGGGCCCTCACCCGGGTCGGGCCTGTGGAAGCAGTGCTCCTAATTTCGCACCACGAAGACGGGGCAGTGGGCGTGCCGAACGACGGATTCGGAGACGCTGCCCATCAGCGCCCTGCTTACCGCGCCCAGCCCCCGGCTGCCGATTACTATCAGCCCCGCGTCGAGATCCTCGGCCAGGCGGAGGATCTCCTTGTCCGGCTCCCCGCTTCTCAGGTGGGTCTCCGCCACCTTCCCGCCGTCCGCCCCGAGCTGCTCCGCCCTTTCCTTTAGGAACCTCTCGGCCTCCCTCTCGGCCCCCCCGATGAGGGACTCCCGCATCTCGCTCGAGTAGAGGTGGTGGCCTATAAGTTGCGCTGGCGCCGGCAACACGTAGGCCACGTGCACTTCCGAGCCGCTCTGCTTCGAGAGCTCGACGGCCGCCTCGGCGGCCATGGCCGCCTCGTCCGAGCCGTCGGTGGCCAGCAGGATCTTCGTCGGAAAGACGCTCATCGAGAACCTCCTATTCGTTCTTGCCCTCGTGCGTCCGGGTCATCCCGGACGCACCGACCGGTCGGTGCGTTAATCCAGCAAGCCTATCAGGTAGGCCATCGTCATCAGGACCATAAAGATCACGGTGAACGCGAGGAAGCGCAGCCAGAGCCGTTTCACCCTGGCCGCGCGCCCTCGTTAGCGGCTCTCACCGTCCCGCCGCTATAAACCTATCCCCCTACTCTCTACTACTCTACTCCAAAGAAGTTGGACGCGATCTGGTAGTAGACCAGGTAAAGCGAGAGGACGGCGAAGATGGCGAAGGTTATCCACATCAGCACCAGCCGCCAGCCCTTGAGCTTGATGGGATCGGGGAGGACCCGGGTGTTCAGCAGGATGAGCATCCCCGAGTAGAAGAACATCACGACCCCGCCGCCCGAGGCGGAGATGATCAGCAGCACGAGCGGGGCATCGAGGCCGGCCAGGAGGATCAGCGAGCCCGCGACGGCGATGATCCACACGAACGCGAAGTAGACGCGGCTCTCGGTTATCGTTTGGCTGTTGGAGAAGAAGCTAACCTTTAGCTCCGAGGCGCTGAGCCTGCTGACGTAGTCCATGATGCCTATGCTGGTCGAGAAGAGGACCACCATGCCGGCAAAGAGGAAGAAGAGCCTGAACCAGCCCCCTATCTGGTTGCCGAGAACCTCGGCCTCTCTGTCGATAAACGTGAGGTCCGCCTCAACGCCGCCAATTCCGCCGCCTACGGTCGACCAGACGAGAACCGAGAGCATGATTAGCGTGAAAAGGCCGAGGCCCAGGAAGGTGATGAGGTGCTCCTGGTTGGCCACCCTCCACCAGCCCCTCCAGCGGCGCATGTTCTCCTCGTTCACGGGGAAGGTGTACCCGAGGGACGGGGCCGCCTGCTCCTCGCCGGTTATCGGGGAGACGACCTTGGGCATAAGCCCGCCCATCCCAAGGCCCTTGTCGCGGATGTAGTTGCTCTGGGTGAGGTTGTTGGCCCCGCCCGCCCCTGCGAAGGCTATGGCGCCCAGGAACGTCGCGGCCCCGAGCGCAGCGATGGCCCCGGGGAGTCCAGGGATGCTCCCTGGGGCCCGCGTGACGATGCTCGCCCAGGCCCCTAGCTCGGTGGCGACGAATACGCCGACTATCAGGAAGAGCATGATGATGCCGACCAGCACCATCTGGATCTTCTCCAGGGCCTGGTAGACCACCGGCGACAGGGTCAGCGCCAGCGCCGTGGCGACGAGGACTATGGAGGCGATTACGGGGATGGCCCCCTCGCCGACGAGGCCCATGTAATTGATCATCGTGGCCCCGCCGGTGGCCCACCCGGGGAAGGCGTTCGGTAAGACGGCGCCCAACACAAAGATTATCCCCCAAGGCTTCCAAAAGCGGGTGAAGCCCGTGACCGCCGTCTCGCCGGTGGCCAGGGTGTAGCGCTCGATCTCCATGTTCAGGATGAACTGCATCCCGAACCCGACCGCAGCGAGCCACAGGAACGCTATCCCTATCTGCGTGGTGATGTACGGCCAGATTATGAACTCGCCCGACCCGAGCGCCGTGGCGAGGATGACCACGCTCGCCCCCACAAGCTTGCCCAGCGGCAACGGCTCCGGCAGATCCCGGGATCCTATGGGTGGCAGGACCCCGGACGGGACGTTCCAGCCTTCCTGGGCGTCCGCCCCGCCCGCCGCTCCTGCGTCCCGGCCGGCGTCAGACGTCGCCCGGTTTGCCTCGGCGTCGCGGTCCGTTAGGTGCTCGTCGCCCTCGGTCCTTCCGTGGGCGCCCGTTCCTTCCCGCTCATTGCGTACCTCGCCGACCCTGCGCGGTCCGCCCTCAGCGGACCCCCGCTCTCCGCCGTCGTGCATCTCGACGGCGTCCGGGTCGTTGCCGTGCGCCCGTGCCTCATCGGGTTCTACGGGCCTGTTCGGGTCCGAATCTCTCCCTCTACCCATGTCCCTGTGCCCTCCCTTTCCCTGGTGGCCACGTACGCCAACGCCCGCCGTGCCGACGAGACGATTTTTCCCTGCCCACTCTCCTTTGGCTCCTCCTATAAAGCCGCCTACATCCTACCGAACATTGCTCCGCCGCGAAAGGGCAACGGGCGCACCGTGGGATTTTTGACCGTATCCGGAACCCCATGGTAAGCTGCCGCATCCTAAAGTAGGGGACGTAGCAAGAAGGGTGGATGGGAAGGGGCCCGGAGCGCAAGATACCCGCGCAGCGGCGCACGGAGATCCGGGCTTTGTTGGGGCGGCGGGGTGGGGCGTCGATCGCGGAGATCGCGGACGCCCTGGGCGTCTCGGGCTCGACGGTGCGCAGGGACCTGGACGAGCTGGACCGGGAGGGGGCGGTGCGGCGGTCCCACGGCGGCGCCGTGACGGCCGAGGGCACGGCCTTCGAGCACCGGTTCGAGGACCGGCGCCGGCACAACCCCGAAGAGAAAAAGAGGATCGGGGACTACGCCGCGACGTTGCTTGGCGCGGGGCAGAGCGTCGTCTTCGACTCCTCCTCGACGGTGCTCGCCGCGGCCGAGGCGCTGGACCGGCGGAACCTGGGGGTGGCGGTCACCAACGACGTCGGGGTGGCCTCCGTGCTGGCCGAGGCGCCGGCGCGTCTGTGGTGGTGCCCGGCGGCGAGATACGGGACGGTTCTTTCACCCTGCTCGGCTCCTACACGCAAGCCTTCCTGAACGGCCTGCACGTCGATGTCGCCTTCGTGGGCATCCACGCCGTGACCGGCGACGTCCTGAGCGCGTCGAGCCTGGAGGTCGTCGAGGCCAAGCGGGCCATGATGCGGGCCGCCCACCGCGTTGTTCTGCTCGCCGACCACAGCAAGTTCCGCCCGCCGTCCTTTTTCGAGGTCGCCCGCATGGACCGGCTCGACGACCTGATCACGGACGATGCGGCGCCGCCCGAGGCCCTGGAGGCCGCCTGCTCCTGCGGGGTGAGGGTGCATCTGGCGTGAAAAAGTCCCAAAATGCGTAGGGACAGGAGGAGAGCGTGGCACAGACGGGGTTAAACAGGCTGGGCGGCAAGTCCGCGGTCGTGACGGGGGCCGCGAAGGGCATCGGCCGGGCGACCGCCGAGCTCTTCGCCCGGGAAGGGGCGAGGCTCGTCATCAACGACGTGGAGGAGGCCGATCTGAAAGGCCTAGAAGGTCGGCTGGGAGGGGAGGGGGCCGAGGTCGTCGCGGTCGTCGGGGACGTGGCGGCCGTGGAGGACGCGAGGCGGATGGTCGGCGCGG
The DNA here is from genome assembly GCA_902806015.1 of uncultured Rubrobacteraceae bacterium. The sequence continues at coordinate 17,274 of CADCUZ010000143.1, read as the reverse complement.
CGGTCGAGTCTTTCGGGCGGTTGGACGTGCTCGTGGCGAACGCCGGGGTCATCCCCCTGAACAACATCGTTGACGCCACGCCAGAGGACTGGGACCACGTCATGGCCGTGGACGGGCGGGGGATGTTCCTTACCTGCAAGTTCGCCGTCGAGGCCATGCTCAAGCAGGAGAACCCGGGCGGCTCCATAGTGTGCCTCTCGTCCATAAGCGGGCTCGCCGGGCAGGCCGAGCAGTCCACCTACGGGCCGGCGAAGTTCGTGGCGTCCGGGATCACCAAGCACCTCGCCGTCGAGTGGGCCGCCCGCGGCATCCGCGTGAACGCCGTGGCGCCCGGCACCATAACGACCGAGGCCGTCGCGCAGCTGCCGGAGGAGTACAAGGCGCCCATGAAGGAGGCGCACCCCATCGGGAGGCTCGGGGAGCCCTCCGAGGTGGCGAGCGCGATCCTGTTTCTCGCCTCCGACGAGGCCTCGTTCGTGACCGGCGCGATCCTGCCGGTGGACGGGGGCTACCTTGCCCAATAAGATGTCACGTCCGATTGCTCAACATCCCGCCCTTCTGGGTCCAGTTCGTTTAGAGCGTCGTGAAATGCCGAAAGCCGCCGAAGACGGCGGGCCGAGGTGCTGACCGCCGTGATCGCCGACGACCTTACGGGGGCCGCCGACACCGGCGTCCAGTTCGCCCGCGCCGGCTACCGGACCGCCGTCGTTTTTCGCGGGGAGCCGGTGCCCCCCGAAGACCTCGACGCCGCCGTCTTCGACACGGATTCCCGCACGCTGCGCCCCGGCCTCGCCGCCCGGTACGTCTCGGAGGCCGGACGGAGCGCCCGCGCCGCCCGCCTCGTGTACAAGAAGTTCGACTCCACCCTGCGCGGCTCCGTCGCCGAGGAGCTCTCCGCCGCCCTGGAGTCCACCCGCCGCCGGAGCGCCGTCGTCGCCCCCGCCTTCCCGGCTGCCGGACGGACCACCGCCGGCGGCACCCAACTCGTCCACGGCACCCCCGTCCACGAGACCGAGTTGAAGAACGACCCGCGGACCCCCGTCCGGGAGGGTCACCTCCCCACGCTGCTCGGCGGGTGGTCGTCCTCCGTCGGCACGTTGAGCGCGGGGGACCTCGAAGACCCCGAAAACGTGCGCCGCGCCCTGCAGGCAAACGAGTGGACCGTCGCGGACGCGGAGCGCGAGGCGGACCTGGAGGCCCTGGTACGGGCCGTGCCGGACCCCGGGCGGGTTCTATGGGCCGGCTCGGCGGGGCTCGCGCTGGCGCTCGGCGCCGTCCACCCGGGGCCCCGCCCCGCGGAGGCGCGGGTGGCCTTGCCCAAGGCCCGCTCCGTGCTCGTCGTCGTGGGCTCCCTAAACGGCGTGTCGCGGGGCCAGCTCGGCAGGCTCGTCGAGGAGCACGGGGAGGTGGCGATCCCGGTCGGGCCGGGATCGGCCGGCACCGTGAGGGAGGTCGTGGCCGCGGCGCGGGAGGCGCTCTCCGGCGGGGTTTGCGCTGTCGTGCATTCCTCGGGCCGGGCCTCTTCGGGGGCGAGGGGGCAGGTCATGAGGTCCCTCGCCGGGGCCGCCGCCGCGCTCGCCGAAGAGGGGTTGTTCGACGGGTTGGTGCTGACCGGGGGGTCGACGGCCGTCGCGGTCTCCAGGCGGCTCGGGGCCTCGGGCATCCGGCTCGCGGGGGAGGTCGAGGCGGGCGTGCCGGCCGGGACCCTTATCGGCCCGAAGCCCTACACCGTCGTCACGAAGGCCGGCGGCTTCGGGGGGCCGAAAACGCTCGTGGAGGCCGTGCAATCGCTCTTGAAGGGAGACCCAACGACGTGACGCCGCCGCTCGTAGCCGTGACGATGGGGGACCCGTCCGGGATCGGACCCGAGATCGTAGCCCGCACCTTCGCCGACACGCGCTTCCACCAGAGGAACCGCGCCCTGATAGTCGGAGACGCCGGGATGCTGCGCCGCGCCGCGCGGCTGCTATCCTTGCCGCTGAAGATAAACGAGATCGAGGAGCCAGAAGACGCCGCCTTCGGGCCCGGAGCGGCGGACGTGCTGCAGGTCGGAGCGCTACCGGAGGACCTGCCGTTCGGGGAGCTCGACGCGAGGGCGGGCGACGCGGCCTTCCGCTACGTCGAGCGGGCGACGGGGCTCGCGAGCTCGGGCCGCGTCGCGGCGATAGCGACCGCGCCGCTCAACAAGGAGGCGATGCACCTCGCGGGGCACGGGTACCCGGGGCACACCGAGATCCTGGCCGACCTCACCGGCACCAGGAACTACGCCATGATGCTCGTCACCGACGAGCTGAAGGTCATCCACGTCTCGACCCACGTCTCCCTCAAAGAGGCCATAGACAGGGCGCAGCCCGAGCGCGAGCTCGCCGTCATACGCCTGGCCCACGAGTCCCTAAAGAAGCTCGGCGTCGGGAGCCCCCGCGTGGCCGTGGCCGGCCTCAACCCGCACGCCGGGGAGAACGGCCTCTTCGGGAAGGAGGACCTGGAGAAGATCAGGCCCGCCGTCAAGGCGGCCCTGGACGAAGGCATGGACGTCAGCGGCCCGTGGGCGCCGGACACGGTGATGATGCGCGCCCGCCAGGGGCACTTCGACGTGGTAGTCGTCCAGTACCACGACCAGGGCCACATCCCCATAAAGCTCATGGGCTTCGACACGGGCGTCAACGTAACCGTCGGGCTGCCGTTCTTCCGCACCAGCGTGGACCACGGCACGGCCTTCGACATCGCCGGCACCGGCAAGGCCGACCACGCGAGCCTGGAGGCCGCCCTGGACCTCGCCCGCACCCTAGCCGGCGCCGAAGAGAGGAGCTAACTTGGACTTCCCGAAGGTGGTAAAGGTCCGCCAGACCTTCCCCCGCCCCCGCGTGGGGGACGTGGAGGGCACGGTGCGCGAGCAGCTTCGGAGGGAGGAGATAGCCTCCGCCGTCAGGCCCGGGATGAGCGTGGCGGTCACTGCGGGTAGCCGCGGCATCGCCCGGATCGACGAAGTCCTGCGCGCCGTGATCGACGGGCTCAAGGAGATGGGGGCGGAGCCCTTCATAGTGCCAGCGATGGGGAGCCACGGCGGGGCGACGGCCGAGGGGCAGGTCGAGATCCTGGCCTCCCTGGGCGTCACGGAGGAGTTTTGCGGGGCGCCTATCCGCTCGTCTATGGAGACCGTCGAGGTCGGGGAGACCGGGCGCGGCATCCCGGTCTTTATGGACAAGATCGCCTCCGAGGCCGACGGCGTCGTGGTGGTCAACAGGATCAAGGCCCACACGGACTTCCGCGCCGAGGTCGAGAGCGGCCTGTTGAAGATGGCCTCCATCGGCCTCGGTAAGCACGCCCAGGCCCTCGCCCTTCACGGCTACGGCGTCGAGGGCATCCGGGACTTTATGGCCGAGGTCGGCGAGGAGGTGCTTGACTCCGGGCACGTCCTCTTCGGCCTGGGCATCGTGGAGAACGCCTACGACGAACCGGCGGCCATCGAGGCGATCCCGACCGGCGAGATCCCGCGCCGCGAGCGGGAGCTTTTGCGCGGGTACATGGGGATGATGCCAGTCCTTCCCATCTCCGACATAGACATACTTTACGTGGATGCCCTGGGCAAGAACTACTCGGGGACGGGGATGGACACGAACGTGATCGGGCGCTTCCGCATCCTTGGCGTCGAGGAGCCCGAGAGGCCCAACGTCAAGTACCTGATAGTCGGCGACGTGAGCGAGGAGTCGCACGGCAACGCCCTGGGCGTCGGCCTCGCCGACCTCACCACTGAGCGGCTCGTCGGGCAGATCGATCGCAACGCCATGAACGCCAACGTCGTCACCAGCACCTTCGTCGAGCGCGCCAAGGTCCCGATGGTCCTCCCCACAGACAGGGAGGCCCTGCAAACGGCCGTCCGCTGCAACTGGGGCGTCCCGCCCGAGGAGACCCGCTTCGTGCGCATCCCGAACACCCTCCACCTGGAGCACCTCTACGTCTCGGAGAACCTCGTCAAGGAGGCGCTCGCGAACTCCGAGGCCGAGGTCGTCTCCGGCCCCGAGGATCTCCGCTTCGCCGCCGACGGGTCCCTCGAAGGGTTCTAGAAGGAGGAGCCTTGGATCTCGGCCCGCTGCTCTCCGCATCGAGGGTCGTTGACCTCTCGGTGACCGTCTCCGAGCGGCTGCCCGGCACCTGGCCCGGGCACATGACCTTCGCCCACCACAACTGGAACTGGTTCGCCGAGGTTAACGGGCCGACCGGAAAGACAAAGAGCGCCGCCCCCTACCAGACCAACTTCCTCGTCATAGACGAGCATTGCGGCACCCACTTCGACGCCCCGACCCACTTCATACCGCCCCCAGACTCCGGCCTGCCGCTCGCAAGCGACCTCGGCGCCCAGACCGGCGACAAGGTCCCACTCGAAGATTTGATGGGACCGGCCGTGGTCGTGGACGTGAGCCATCTGTCCGAGCAGGGCGGGCCCGGCGTCAGCCCGTTTATCGAGCCGGATCACGTGGGCGCCTTCGAGGAAGAGCACGGCGAGCTCGCGGAGGGCGAGGTCGTCCTGTTCAGGACCGACTGGGACCGATACTACGTCGAGGGCGCGGAGGGCGAGAAGTACCTGAGCGGCTCGCTCGTCACGGAGAAGCACCCCGGCTGGCCGGCCCCCTCGCCGGAGACCGCAGGCTACCTGCACGAGAAGGGCGTAAAGACCATCGGCATCGACGCCCCGAGCATCGGCAGCGCCCACGACGGAGTGCCCGTCCACCAGGAGGGTTTGGGCAGGGGCATGAGGTACGTCGAGTTGTTGACCAACCTCTCGGAGGTGCCGGTGCGCGGGGCGTACTTCGTCTTTCTGCCCGTCAAAATAGCCGACTCCTCCGGGGGACCGGGTCGGGCGATGGCGCTGCTGCCGCAAGGGTAGTGACCCAACGGTTCGACGCCCCCGGCCGGGACCCCCGGCTCCGCCGCAAACGGGGCAGTTTGGCCCGTACGCCGGGAACGGAGGGGCGTCCACCCCGCCAAAGCCCCCGACCAACGGTCGTTGCCGACCCGTCAACCCTCACCGGATACACCCCGAACGGAACCGGCAACTTCTCCGGGTGTGGTAGCGTATCCGCGGGGGGCACTTGAGGCCGCAAAGAAGAGGTATAGCGTGCAACTTTTCGACAAGCTCATAGAGTACCCTGACGCCGAGAGGCTGGTACTCGAAAACATCCATAGGCTGCCCGTGGAGGAGACGCCGCTAGGGGAGGCGCTCGGCCTCGCGTTGGCGGAGGACCTGCGGGCTACGGTCGATTCGCCGCCGTTCGATAACTCCGCCGTGGACGGTTACGCCGTGAGGAGCGCGGACGCGGAGGCCGGACGGACGTTTCGGGTAGTGGACGAGGCGCCGGCGGGGCGCCCGTCCGGAAAGAGCGTCGGGGGGGGCGAGGCCGTCAAGATCTTCACCGGCGGCGTCATACCCGACGGCGCCGACGCGGTCGTGATGGTCGAGAACACCTCCGGCTGGGGCGAACGCTTCGAACTGAGGAAGGGCGCCTCTCCGGGACAGAACATCCGCGAAGCCGGCCAGGATACCCGCACGGGGAACGTCATCCTGCGGGCGGGTACGGAGGTCGGGGCGCCCGAGATCGCGGTTGCGGCGACCCAGGGCTACGGGGCGCTGCCGGTCTACCGCAGGCCGAAGGTCGTCGTCCTCTCGACGGGGACGGAGCTTGTAGAGCCGGGGGCACGCGAGCTCGCCCCGGGTGAGGTCTTCGACTCAAATTCCTACGCCATCGTCGCCCAGTCCCGTGAGGCCGGCGCCGAGGCCCGCCGCCTCTACGCGGCCTCCGACGAGGCCGAGACGCTGCGCGCCGCGATCGAGGAGGCCCTGCAAACGGCCGACGTCGTGGTGACGAGCGGGGGCGTCTCGGTGGGGGAGAAGGACCTCGTCAAGAGCACGCTGCTCGACCTCGGGGTGGAGCAGGTCTTCTGGGGCGTGAAGTTCAAGCCGGGCAAGCCCCTCTTCTACGGCAAGCGGGCCGAGACGCGCTTCTTCGGCCTCCCCGGAAACCCCGTCTCCGCGATGGTCTGCTTCGACCTCTTCGTCCGGCCCGCCCTGGTGGGCATGATGGGCCGCGAGGACCGCAAGAGGCCGCGCATCCCCGTGTACTTCGAGGAGGACGTCGTCAACACGTTCGGCAGGATGCACGCCATGAGGGTGGGCCTGGAGAAGACGGAGAGGGGCTGGCTCGCCCGGTCCGTCGGCGCCCAGGGTTCGGGCCTCGTAAGCTCCCTAACAAAAGCCGACGCCCTGGCCCTCATAGGCCCCGAGTCGGAGGGCGTCCGGGCCGGCGAGCCCGTCGAGGCCGTAGTCCTTCGCAGGGAGAAGCTGCTTTGAGGCTTCCGGCCTCGAGCATCAAAACGCGGGGACTTGCTGATGCCCGTATCCCGAAGCCCAACTCGAAGCGCAACCCAAGCCCGGAAAATCGGGGACCGATGGTAGAATACGTGCCCAATGTTTGAGTCGGATTTCGAAGACAACGTGTTCCGCAGGCGGCTGCTGAAGGAGGTCGCGCCGGGCGTCCCCGTGCACTTCTCTTTCTACTCGCCTTCGGTCAAGGTGCAGGTGATGTACCCGGCCGAGCACATGCCGGGGGCCAACGGGCGTTACGTCGGGAACGCGGTCACCATCGAGTTCGTGCCGGAGGACGCGGCGGCGGTCGAGCGGGTTCGGGAGTACGTGTGGTATTGGGAGCACCACAACGCGTTCACGGCGGTGCGCAAGATCAACCACCTCAGGCGCGGCGTCTGCCCCACGTCCGTTCAGGGGATGCTCGAGCTCGTGCGCGGCGTGGACAGGCGGGCCGCCGCTAAGGCGGCCGAGGCCATCGACCCGGACGGACTTCGGGGTCTGCTGGAGGAGAGGGACTTCAAGAGCCTGGCGCGGGTGCCCGGCATGGGCGAGAAGCGCGCCCGGGCCGTGATCGAGTTCCACGGCAACGAGAGGAGCGGGCGCCGCTTCCTCCACGCCGCCAACCGCAACGACCGCTTCCGCGGCGCCCCGGTCCAAACGGAGCTCGACCTCGGGAGGGACCTCGAAGAGCAGGTCTGGGAGCACGCCGAGCGGGCGCGCAGGCTCGGGGATCCGGACCCGCTGGGCGCGGGCGAGCCGCCTGGGCACACGACGGTCCGGAGCGCGAACCTTCTGCACCCGCTCCCGATGACGCCGTCCCTCATGGGCCGGAGCGTCTTCCACCCCGAGCAGATAGAGCTCTTCGCCGACACGCTAAAACGCGTCCTGATAGACGGCGAGACGCTCGCCGGGGTGGACGCCCTGCGCATCCAGCGCGGAAAGCTCTTCCACACCACCAAGATGCCGGGCGTGGGGACGAAGACCCGCGCCCGGGTCCTCGCCAGCGGCCTGCTCGACGACGAGTACGCCTACGAGAGCCTCGTCTGCATACCCGGTATCACCGAGGCCCAGGCCCGCACCATAGCCGGGGCGGCGAAGGCCGGGGCGGCGGAGGGCGCCCGCGCGGAGGTCCGCGTCCATTAGCCTCTACGGCTTCGTAAAAGACCGCGAGCCGGTCGACCCGGAGGAGGTCTGCGCCGGCTTCCTCTCCCTGCCGGAGGCCAACGGCGACGCCCGCCCCCTCGTGGACAACCTCGTAAAGGGCGACCCCCGGTTCGCCTGGGACGAGCGTACTTTATTAAAGACCGTGGACGTGGCGGCGCTCGCGCTCGAGGAGGCGCCTTACGTGATCTTCGACGTGGAGACCACGGGGGCCTCCGCCGGAAAGGGCGGCGAGATCACCGAGGTCGGCGCCGTGAAGCTGGTGCGCGGCCAGGTGGTGGACGAGTTCTCGACGCTCGTGAACCCGGGCCGGCCGATCGACCCGTTTGTCGTCCGCCTGACCGGCATAACGGACCGCATGGTCGCCGACGCCCCACCCATCTCCGAGGTGATGCCCCGCTTCGAGGGGTTCGTCGAGGGCTCCGTCGTCGTCGGCCACAACGTCCAGTTCGACTGCTCGTTCGTCGCCGCGGCCAGGGACGGAGTCCCCTTGCCCAACCCGGTTCTCGACACCCTGAAGCTCGCCCGTTGCCTGGTGCCGGGCCTGAGGCGCTACCGCCTGAGCGCGCTCGTGAACCACTTCGGCGTGCGGCAGGCGCCGAACCACCGGGCGCTCGCCGACGCCTCGGCGACGACCGAGGTCTTCCGGAAGCTTCTTAAGCTTCTGCGTTCGGCCGGGGTGAGGAGCGTGGGGGAGGCGGCGGCGATCCGGGGCGGGAAAAACAGGATCAAGCCGCAGAAGGGACACCTCGCCGAGCACGTCCCGAACACGCCCGGCGTCTACTACTTCGTGGACAAGAACGGGGGGGTGCTCTACGTCGGCAAGGCCAAGGACTTGAGGGCTCGGGTTCGTACCTATTTCAACGGGGGGGACGGCCGCCGCAAGGTCGGTCGCCTCGTCGAGGAGGTCGCGGAGGTCCGGGCCAAGGAGACCGAGAGCGAGTTGCACGCGCTCATCCTGGAGGCGAGGGAGATCAAACGGCTCCTGCCCCGCTACAACTCCGTCGGCCGCGACGACAAGGCGAGCTGGTTTATAAAGCTCGACACGAACGAGCCGTACCCCGCGCCGGTCCGGGTTTCGGAGAACGTGCCGGAGGACGGCGTCGTCCACCTCGGGCCGTACAGGAGCGCGGGGGTACTCGACACGTGCGTAGAGGCCCTGGGCAGGATCTTTCCCCTCAAGCGCTGCGCCGGGGACGGGGAGGCGTGCTTCTACGGCCAGATGGGCCGTTGCGCCCCGTGCGCCGGGATGGACGAGGAGGAGTACCGCCGCGAGGTTGTGGACGAGGTCGTGGCGCTCCTGCGGGGCGAGGGCGGCGAGGAGCACCTGCGCGCCCTGGTCCTGGAGCGCAAACGGTTGGCCGGCGCGCTGGAGTTCGAGGCGGCGGCCCGGCTGAGGGACCTCATAGCGGGCATAGAGCGGGTGCGTCTCGCGCGGTCGGTGGTGAGCGGGGAGGGCGCCCAGGCCGTCGTCGCCCCCTCGACTGAGCCGGGCGTTATCGAGGTCTTCGTCCTCTGCGAGGGGCGTTTGGTGAGCCACCGCGGCTTCGAGGCCGGGGACGCGGCGGGCCTTGCGGCCTTCGCGGAGGAGGCGCTGGAGAGGCAGGCTCTCCTGCCTCCCGGGGCCAAGAACGGGTCCGACGAGGCACGGATCGTGGCGGCCTACCTCAGGCGACGCTCCGGGGTGGTCGAGGCCGTGCGGCTGGGCGAGGCCGCGGACCTCGTGAGGGCGGCGGAGAGGGTGGTGGGGGCCCTCGGGGAGCCGGAGGTCCCGCTGGCTTGAGGGCGCCGGAAGGGAAGTCTCAGCCCGCATCATGCTAAAATTCGGGCAGCCGCACGGCGGTTTTGGGTTCCCGCGGGCGAGGTACTAGCTGGCGATGGTGCAGGACTCACAGGGCGTTACGCGCAGGATACTCCTGGTAGACGACGAGCCGTCGCTCCAGAAGATGCTCACGCACGCCCTGGAGCGGGAGGGATTCCAGATTCGGGTGGCCGGCGACGGCGAGGCCGCCCTGGAGGCCTTCAAGAACTACGAGCCGCACCTCATAGTGCTGGACATCATGCTCCCCAAGCTCGACGGCACGGAGGTCATTCGCCGCATCCGCGCGCAGAGCGAGGTGCCCGTCATCATGCTGACGGCCAAGGACGACGAGATAGACCGGGTCGTCGGGCTGGAGCTCGGCGCCGACGACTACGTAACCAAGCCGTTCGCCGTCAGGGAACTGGTGGCGCGGGTGCGTGCGATCATGCGCCGCGCGGCCGTCCCCGCGGGCCAGCGCCCCGACGAGCTTGCCTACGACAGGCTGCGCATCAACCTGCCGAGCCGGCGGGTCTCCGTGGACGGCGCCGATGTGGACCTGACCTACACGGAGTTCGAGCTTTTGGTGACCCTGGCCTCCAGCCCCGGCCGCGTGTTCGCGCGCAGCGCGCTCCTGCGGAGGGTCTGGGGCGACGAGTTCCGCGACGAGCGGACCGTGGACGTCCACATCCGCCACCTCCGCGAGAAGATCGAACGCGACCCCCGTAACCCCGAGTTTATCCACACCGCGCGGGGTGTCGGATATGTTTTCCGGTAAGGGGAAGCCCGGCCGAACCCCCCGCCTCACGGGCGGAAGGCTGCCCCCGCCGGGGGCGATAGAGGGGCTAAGGCTCCGCCTGAGCATCCGCGTCTGGCTCACCGCCCTTTTCGTGCTCGTCACCTCCGTCTCCGCGGTCGCCGCCTACGGCATCGTGCGCCCCATCCTGGAGACCTCCCTGAGCCGGGCGAGCGACGCCACCTTCCGGCAGGTCGCCGAGCAGTGGGAGGCGCAGATGCGCGGCAGCAACTACCGGCCTTCAACGCGGGACATGCAGGACTTTGCGGAGACGAGGAACCTGCAGTGGGGGATCGTTCGTGTCGATGGCGAGCGCAGCGCGAGGGTGCGAGGGGACGAGGACCTCGTCGACTGGATCGATGCGGTTGTGAGGAACGCCGTGGGGGCTGGAGAAGCCGGGAGGCCGAGGTGGAATGTCGTGCCGGTCCGGAGCGGCCTGCACAAGGGCCAGCGGCAGGCCACCTACGCCGTCCCTATAAGAGGCGTGAAGGATGCCGAGGGCCGCGAGGTAGAGAACGCCGCGATCGTCTTCAACCGGTTCTACACGGAGAGCGACATCGAGAACGCCGAGCAGGCGCTGAACAGGGTAGAGGGGCTGGCCCTGCTCGCCGGTGGCCTGGCGCTCCTGATCGCGGGTTTTGCGGGGTATTTCGCGGCCGTCATGATCTCGCGCCGGGTGGATCGGCTGAACGTCGCCGCCGGGCGGCTGGCCGCCGGCAATTTCGACGAGCGCATAAACACCCACGTCGGGGACGAGCTCGGGTCCCTGGCCGCGTCGTTCAACGCGATGGCCGCCTCCATGAAGGACGCCTTCGGCCAGATCGAGCAGGAGAAGGAGCGCGGCAACGCCATCCTCGACGGCATGACGGACGCGGTCGTCGGCGTGGACCGGGACCTCGAACCCGTCTTCTTGAACCCTCGGGCCAAGCAATTCCTGGAGTCCACCCCGCACGAGTTCCACACCCGGCTGCAGGAGGTGCTCGCCAAGACCCGCTACTCAGGACCCGTCACCGAACCCGAGGTCGAGGCCGGGGACCGCATCATCGAGGTGCGGGCCGCCCCTTTGGAGGACGGCGCCCTCGCCATCCTGCGGGATGTGACCGAAGAACGCCGGGTCCAGCGCGCCAAGACGGACTTTATCGCCAACGCCTCGCACGAGCTCAAGACCCCCATCGCCGCCCTCTCTGGCTACCTGGAGATGCTTGAGGACGAGGAGGACGAGCGGCTCCGGGCCGACTTCCTGAACGACATGCGAGCCCAAACCGAGCGCCTGAAGGGCCTCGCCCAGACCCTGCTCGACCTCTCGCGTCTGGACGCGAACGCCGTCACCTTCAGGGCCGAGGAGGTTTACCTGGAGGACCTGCTCCACGACCTGCGCCGCGAGTTCGGCTTCACGGGGCGCACGCTCAACATCAGGGTCGAGGAGAACGTACCGCCCGTCGAGGCGGATCCGAACCAGCTCCACCGGACGCTCACGATACTGGTGGACAACGCCATCAAGTACTCCGAGGACGGTTCCCCGGTAGACCTGAAGCTCTCGCGGGAAGACGGGCACGCCGTCGTCGGCGTCACCGACCGCGGCTGCGGCATCCCGGAGGGCGAGATCCCGCACATCTTCGACCGCTTCTACCGGGCCGAAGGCTCCTCCCGGGCCGACGGCACCGGCCTCGGCCTCGCCCTTGCCCGCGAGATCATGGACCACCTCGGAGGTAGGATCAGGGTCGAGAGCCGGCCCGGCGCGGGCAGCAGCTTCTCCGTCCTCCTGCCGCTAGCGGAGACCTCCCGAAGCCCGGGCGAACCCCACACCCTCGACGTATCTTAGCTTGAACCTTAGGTAGAGCTTACGCTCCGGCCGGCGGGGGAGGGTAGAATTAAGCACGGGTGGCGCCAAGTCCGTAGATTCTCCCCCCTCCCTACGGACCGCGCCGCCCCTCTTTCGTAGCCTGAAGCCTTCTTCAGAGCCTTATCGGCGGCAGCCCGAACGCGGAGAGTATCGGTACCACGGGGGCGAGAAGGTAGTTGAAGATGGGCAGGTCGGTGACGAAGGAGACCAGAATCAGGCCGAACAGGATCATCGGCCCGTACTGGTTCATGAAGTCCACGAAACCGTTCAAGGCGCGCGGGAGGAACGGGAAGAGGATCTTGGAGCCGTCGAGCGGGGGGATGGGGATGAGGTTGAAGACGAAGAGGAGGGCGTTGGTGAAGGCCGTCATCACCACGACGAGGGCCAGGTAGCCACCCTGAAAGGCGGGTATCAGGAAGAGCGCGCCGCAGACCGCCACGATCAGGAGGTTGGTGACGGGGCCGGCGAGCGCCACGGCCACCGGGCCGAAGACGCCGCCGCGCAGCTTGGAGGGCATGACGGGCGTGGGCTTGCCCCACCCGAAGCCGGCCATCAGCAGCATCAGGCTGCCTAGCACGTCCAGGTGGGAGGCGGGGTTGAGGGTCACCCTGCCCTCGCGGTAGGCGGTGTCGTCCCCCAGCAGGTACGCGGAGGTGGCATGGGCGGCCTCGTGCACGGTAATCCCGATCACGAGCCCGAGAAGGAACGCGACGGCGGCGGACGGGTTGTTCTGGAAGAGGTACAGGAACATGAGTCTTCTTATGATACACGCCCGGCGGGGGCCGGGGTTCGGCTAACCCACCCTGGAGGCGGTGACGGTGACGTGGTTGCCGGCGTCCGCGGTGTAGGCGGACAGTTGGGGGTCGAGGACCTTCGCCGAGTCGGCTACGGCGCCGAGGCGGGTCATGCCGGCGACGACGTGGTCGTTGACGCCGGCGCCTCCGTCGCTCCGCACGAGGGCCACGTTGACCCGGACGTCGGGGTTGGCGTCGGGCTTTATCCCCACGACGTTCGCGCCCTGCACGGTCGGGTCGGGGCGGATGGAGGTGACGGAGCCCGTCACCGGGGCGTAGGTGGCCGTACCAGGCGCGGCGCCGACGTCCAGGGCGCCCGTCCTGGGCCCTTCCCTGCCCGCCTCGTCCATGACGTGGTAGTGGATGCCCTCCGGCGTCTCACCGCTCGAGATCAGGCCAAGGAGCGCGCCCTGCGAGAGGTTCTCGCCGCGCGGGGCCATCTCGACCAGGCTCTCGCCCCCCGGGTGGTAGCCGAGGCCGGTCAGGTTCGCCGGGCGGACGGGTGTCGAGATGCCGACGCCGGCGACCTCGGCAAGGACCGTGTCCGGGCCCGCGTTGTTGGGGTCTATGGGGGCCGCCCGCTCCGCGGCACCGGGGGCCTGCGTCCGCGCGAGCACGACGAAGACCAGCGCCAGGGCGCCGAGCACCAAAAGCGAGATCGCCATGAGGCGCCGCCGCCGGTAGACGCCCGCGCCGCGCTCGGTCTTTTTCGCCTCGCGCAACTCGGTGAGACGCCCGACGGCGTCGTGGCCCGGCCGGGAACGCCCCTCCGCCGACCGCCTCCCGCCGCGCGGGGCGGGCGGGCGCCGTTCCCCAACATCTTGGGCTTGTTGAGCGTTTCCCCCTCTCATACTGGGCGGGGATTATACAGAGGGGCGCGGTGACTGTAAAACCCGTTCGTGACCTCGCCGCAACGCCACCGTAACCCCGCCCGCCGTTGCGGCTGGGCCGGGTCGGGTATATTTGGTGCCACCAAGCGCGAACGCAAGACGCGAACACCAGATGCGAACGGAGGCCGGGGTGCCCGCCAGGAAGCTGGTAGTCTCGACATACCTTCAGTACATCGCGCTCGCCGTGGGCGTGTTGTTCTTGGCCTCCTTTTTGCGTCAGATCAGCGGCGTCCTCCTGACTTTCCTGGCGGCCGGCGTCCTCGCGTACGTCCTGAACCCTATCGTGCGACGCCTCGAGAGATGGCGGGTGCCGAGGGCGGCGGCGGTCGTCGGGGTGTTCCTCGTGCTGATCCTGGCGTCGGCGGCGGCGCTGCTGACGGTCGTCGTCCCCGCCATCGAGCAGGTCAGGGCGATAGTGGGGAACCCCAAGGCCATCGCGCAGCAGGCGAACGCCCTGACGGAGCAGGCCCAGAACCTGCCGTTCGTCGGCCAGTACGTCACGGAACTGGACCAGGATCGGGCGCTTCAGTTGCTAAGGTCGAATGCGCCGTCGGCCGGGCAGGTACTCAACGTGGCGACGGGTGTCATCGGCGGGGTCTTCGGGGTCTTCGGGGCGATCTTCAACCTGCTGCTGCTGGTCCTTGTATCCATCTACCTGCTGCTGGAGCGGGAGAGGATCACGCGCGCCCTGCTCCGCACGATACCCGAGACGGTCCGGGACCAGAGCCTCGAACTCTTCCACGCCGTGGAGCAGACCCTGATCCGGTACCTCAGGGGGCAGGTCCTCCTTTGCGCCATCATGGGCGTCATCGGGTGGGCGATCATGTTCTTCACAGTAGGCGACTACGCGCTCCTCGTCGGGGCCTGGGTGGCGGTCACGGAGATCATCCCCGTCCTCGGGGCCTTCTTGGGGGCGGTGCCGGCCGTTCTGATCGCGCTCCTCGTCAAAGACGGCGGCTTTACGATGGCCCTGATAGTCGCGGGCCTCTTCCTGGTCGCCCAGCAGGTCGAGGGGAACGTACTAGTGCCGAAAATCCAGGGCGGCTCCACCGGCGTCCACCCCCTGTGGGTGCTCTTCGGGACCCTGGCCGGCACGGCCCTCTACGGGGTGGTCGGCGCGATTTTCGCCGTCCCGATAGTCGCCATCGTCGCCGCCACGATCCGCTACCTGCGCGGCACCCTGGTATTCGAGCGCTGGTCGAAGCCGCCGCTGGGGCCAACGACGGAAGAGCCGCCCGGGCCTGAGGCCGAGTCGCTCCCCGAGGCCGCGGGGCTGGGCCACGCCCGCCGCGCCGAGGACGAAAGGGGGGGCTAGGCCCTGGGCTTCCCGAACCGCAAACCCGGCGAGCTCTACACCCCGAGAACCGCGCTCAAAGACGCCCTGCTCTTCGCCCTGCGCCCCCTCGTGCGGCTCCTCTCCACGATGCGGGTGCGGCCGGACACGCTCACGGTCGTCGGCTGGGCGCTGGCGCTCGGCGCGGCCGCCCTCTTCGGGCTCGGCCACCCGCGCATCGCCGGCGCCGTGATGCTGCTCGGCGGGCTCTTCGACGCGCTCGACGGCGCGGTGGCCCGCGAGTCGAACCGGATGAGCTCTTTCGGGGCGTTCCTGGACTCCACCCTGGACCGGCTCTCCGAGTCGGCGATCTTTGTAGGCCTGATCTTCTTTTACGCCAACGCCGCCCGGCCCGCCGAAGCCCTGCTCGCGGGCCTCGCCATGACCTTCTCGCTCCTTACTTCTTACGCCCGGGCCAGGGCCGAGGGGCTGAACATCTCGTGCGAGGTCGGCCTGCTGGAGCGGGCCGGGCGGGTCGTGATCGTCTCTGCCTTCTCGATTGTCGGCCTCCTGACGCCGGGCGTCGCCCTGGTCGCCGCCGGCGCCGTCGTCACCACGGCCCAGCGCGTACTCCACGTCCGTCGTGCCACCCGAAGCTAGGCCGCCAACCGGGCGGACGGGAAAGGCCCGCGACGCCGCCGCGGAGGACTACCGGCGCAAGACGGAGCACGAGGTCTCCTCCCTCTCCCGGCGCCTGAAGGAGGCTGGGTACCCCGCCCCGCTCGGCGAACCCACGAACGGCGTCGTGCTGGTCGTGGAACAGCCGGTCGGCCCCCGCGTCCTCGACGCCCTCAGCGCGAGCCTCCTAGCCGTAGGCCTCCCGGAGGCCTACGTCACCTACGCTTCCACCGGCCTCCTAAAAGAGGAGTTGCTCGCCACCGACCCCCAACTCCTCGTCGCCGTCGGACCCGGCGCGGCCCGCGAACTGGACGAGCTCGACCACCCGTTCGCCCGACGCCCCTTCGCCGAGGCCGATGAAGGCGTCCCCTTTGCCTGGACGAGGGGCGCCGTCGGCCTCCGCCTCCCGCCCCTCGCCCCGGCCCTCGACCACAACGAGAGCAAACGCCGCTTCTGGCGTTGCTTTCTCGCCCTCAAAAACCTCGCCCCGTAACCCAATAACGCCCCCGTACAACCGGAAGTTCTCGCCAGCGTTACAAACATTAAGATTCGTTAAAATTTGGTTGCGTGGGCACAACAGCGTTTCTCCTTTACCTAAGCCACTCCCTGAAAAAAGTGGGGTACCTCGTAACGACCGGGGTATTGCGGGGGCGTTTGTCCGTCCCTAAAGTGCCCCGCTTAGGAGGGGGGGTGCTTGCCGAAGGTCCCCTTACAGAGCGAATACGAGCTACTGGAAGGAGCCTTGGCGTATGCCGCGACGGGCGAGCTTGACCGTGTTTGTGAGTTTCGCTGCTGCGCTCGTCTTTGTAACGGGCATCTCGACTGGTGCGGCGCAGGAGGGCGGCCTAAAGGCCAAGGAGGCGGAGGTCGCCTCCGCGCAGGACCGTCTGATGGAAATACGCACGCAGACGAGCGCGGCGCAGGCGGCGTACAACAACACCCTGTACGAGATGAACCAGCTCAACGGGAAGGTCTCGCAGGCCACCGAGGACCTCGACGCGGCCAAGAAGCGGCTCGCCCGGGCCCAGGACGACCTCGAAGAGCGCGCATCGCAGGTGTACAAGAGCGGCAACGTGGCCTTCGTGGAGGTCCTCGTGGGGGTGGACGACTTCTCGGAATTCGCGACGCGTGTTGATCTCTGGGTGAGGCTTCTCGGCGAGGAGCGGGCCAAGGTAGAGGCCGTCGAGAAGGCCAAGGACGACCTGGCCGCCCGCAAGAGGGACCTCGAAGAGCGGCGCACGCAGCGGGTGGACGCGGTCGACAAGGCCATCGCCCACAAAGAGCGGGCGGAGAAGGCGGAGAGGGACGCCGAGGTTTACCTCGGTTCGCTGAACGCCGAGCTGCGGGACGCCCTCCAGGCCAAGCAGGACCGCCAGGCGGCGGCCGCCCTGGCCGCCGCCGAAGAGTTCAAGACCCAGAAGGTCAAGCCGGCGCCCGCCCCCGCCCCGGACAAGCCGGCCCCGGTCCCCCAGAAGGTCAAGCCGGCACCCATACCCGAGATCCGGGTTACGCAGGTCAAGCAGGTTCCCGTGGAGCAGCCCGACCTGCAGGACGAGCAGGCCGCCGCCGACCGGGCCGCCGCAGCAGAGGCCGCCGCAGCAGAGGCCGAGCGCCTCGCCGAAAAGCGGGCCGCCGAGCGCGCCGCCGCCAGGGAAGCGGCCGAGCGCGCCGCCGAGCAGG
>CADCUZ010000142.1 GCA_902806015.1 uncultured Rubrobacteraceae bacterium | reverse complement strand
AAGACCGACCTGCCCAACGAGTTCGAGACGACCAAGCTGCCCAACGAGTTCGAGACGACCAAGCTGCCCAACGAGACGGTGAGTACGCCCACCAGCGGGCCGTGCGAGGTCGGAAACTCCGGTAGGGTAGGAACTGCGCAAGGAATATCGACCCAAGAGTTCGAGGTCACTAGTACCCAGGAGTTCGTGGTCACCAGTACCCAGGAGTTCGTGGTCACCAGTACCCAAGAGTTAGAGGTCACTAGTAAACAGCAATTCGAGGTTACTACGGTCACGGTGAAGACTGAGGTATTCAAAGGCAACAATACCAAAGGAACCCCTGAAAGTTCGGTAACCTCGCCACCGGTCGTGACCAAGACGCCCACAGGCGCTCCGGTAGTGGACAAGACGCCTATAGGCGACCCGGTCGTGGACAGGACGCCGGTAGGCGATCCGGTCGTGGACAAGACGCCTATAGGCGAACCGGTCGTGGACAAGACGCCGATAGGCGATCCGGACTTCACCGCCACCGGCAAGTGCAAGAACGTCTCTGGTCCGCAGCCCCAAGCACAGGGTTAGTAGCGAGCCATCGAGAGGCAGGGAGCCCGTCCTGGAGGCGGGCTCCCTCTTTTGATCCTCTGCGTTCCCGAACGCGGCTTCGTTGGTCCCTCCGGCGCATCCCGTAAGTGCTCGAGTCGGCTAGCGGTAGCCACGGTGCTCGAAGAAACCTTTCGCGTCCCGGGCGGTGACCTCAGAGGGCGCTGCGCCCACCGCCCCCACCAAAGCCTTCCCGCTACGAGCTTCGACCCTGAGTGAGGGCCTTGTGATCTTGGAGAACGCCCCTTCGATGGGGTCAAGAAGGTTCGGGGAGTAGGGGGGCAAGTAAGGCACCTTGGCCCCCCGGGCTTCGATCAGCTCCTTACCCGCTCGCCCTTGTGGGCCCAGAGGTTGTCCGTAACCACCTGCCCGGGACGGAGCACGGCAGCCAAGACCTGCTCGACGTGGGCTTCGAAGACCGCCTTAATCGTCGAACCGTCCACCGCCACGCGCGGTCCCATCCCCTCGGGGGTCATGCTCGCCAAAACACTCGTGTTCGGACCCCCGGTTCTAAGAGATGCCTTCGCGCGTCTCGGCAGGCAAAGAGCCGAGCTACCGAACGTGCGCCGCCCTTCATCGGAAACCCCTCACCGTGCGGCTGGTTGCGCCGAGCAGGGCGGTGAGCACGAGAAGGGAACCCGCCGCGGCGAACATTATCCTCAGGTCCAGCACGCCTAGAGCCCCCATCAGCGCATACGAGAGCGGATCGACGGCGACCGCGGCGAGCATCATCAAGCTCATCACGCGTCCGCGTAAAGAAGGCTTCGTTCGCTCCTGCAGCCAGGCCATGAGTACCACGCCCAGGTAACCCGCGCCGACGCCCATCCCCAAAACCAGCGCGGTTGCCGGTAACAGGCTCGAGACAAGGCCCAGAGCCCCCATCCCAAAGCCGAGCGCGGCCGTCCCGACGATGAGGTCTACTCCCCGCCGTCCCGTCCGGACGAGCGAACCCGCCACGACCAGCCCGATCAGAGATCCGGCGCCGAACGCCGATAGGAGGATCCCGAACGCCTCCGCGCCCCCGAGGCGCGCCTGCGCCAGCATGGCCCCACCCACACGCAGCGGCCCGCTCGTGGAAAAGCCGAGCAGCGCGAGAGCGAACAGCATCGTGCGGAGCAACGGATCACGCCACGCATACCGGATACCCTCCACGATCCCCGCCACCGGTCCCTGGGGGGCCCCCGAGGGTCTTTCCGGGTCCGCGGGTTCGTCCCGCTCTTGTCGGGAGGACTTTCCGGGGGGCGCTTCCCCTCCCAAGGCCCTTTGTGTCGTGTGCCGTGTTCCGCTCGCCACCACGCCGAACAAGATCGCCGCTGCGGCGAACATCAGCGCGTTGACGCCGAAGACGGCTCCGAGGCCGAACAGCGCCGCCACAGAAGCAGCGAGCAACGGCCCTGCCATCTCGCTGACCTGCTGGGTCCCCATCACCAGGGCGTTCCCCGCTCCCAAGAGCGCTTTGTCTTTCAGAACGGCGGGCACCGTCGAGAGCGAGGCCGGGTAGTAGAGGGCGTTGAGAACGCCCAAAGCAACGGCCAGCGCGTACAGCGGCCACAAGCCCGAGACCTCCAGGAACACGATCGAGGCCAACGCCGAGGCCAGGAGGGCGCGCCCGACGCCGCAGAGCAGGAGCACCCCGGCGGGTGAGAACCTGTCGCTCACCCACCCTCCCAAGGGCATCAGCAGTGCCCCGGGTACGGCGGCGACCGCGAGCACCGAACCGAGCGCGAAACCGGGGCCGGCCATTCGCAGCGCCAGAAGGGTCAGAGCTACCAGCAGCATCTGGTCCGCGAGCACAGCCACGCCCTCCCCGACGAAAAGCCGACGAAAACTCGGCAACCGTATGGGTTGCGCCATGGTCATGCTACGGATGTACTTGAGCATCTTGCTCCCCTCAAGAAGGGCGGACGGTCACGGAATCCCGCCCGCTCGTAACCCGATTTACTCAGCCGACATGGAAGCGCCAGCGGGTAGCCGTGTTCGGGAAGTCGTTCTCCAGCCAGGCGTGCGCCTTCCTCGGTCGGACCACGTACCACACCGCCCCGTCATCCCCAGCCTCCGAAACGCCCATGCCGTACTTCGCCCGGTAAGCCGCGTCAACGGCGTCGAACGTGTCTCGGTCTCGGACTTCCTCGACCTCTCCTTCAAGAATCACCACGTCGTCCGCGCTCTCCAGGTGAACGACCAGCTCCGGGCTGTGCGCCAGGTTTCGTCCCTTCACCGAGCTCCTGCCCGTCCCGAAGTAGAGTCCCCCCTCCACCCAGACGCCCCACACGGGGGCGGCGTGCGGCCTGCCGTCGGGACGGGTGGTGGCTATCCAGTAGTTGCGGGCCCCCGCCAGACGCTTCTGCGCGTGGCTCCAGGCGAGCGGCCCGTCGCTGCTCGTGCTCACCCCATACGTTTCCATCGATCTTGCCTCCTCCCTTTCCAGAAGCCGGCCAGCGCCTCCGTTTAATTCTACAGTGTAGAATATACTCTACGGTGTAGAATTAGTCAAGCGGTCCGCAAAGATTTTTCGAGGAGGTTTGGAGAATGGCGCGAAGGGCGGGAAGGCCCAGGGCCGGAGAAGAACCGCTGACGCGCGAGCGGATCTTGGAGGCGGCGCTTTCGCTGGTGGACGAGGAAGGGATAGGGGCCCTCAGCATGCGCCGGCTGGCGAAGGAACTCGGGATCGACCCGATGGCGATCTACCACCATTTGCCGAACAAACGGGCCTTGCTCTCCGCGCTGATCGAGGAGGTGTTCTCAAAGATGCGGGCGCCGGGGCCCGGAAAGAGCGGGGACTGGCGAGAAAGGGTGCGGACGTGGGCCTGGGCCTTTCGGGATGTGGCGCGGGCCCACCCGAAGCTGGTGCCGCACCTGGCCTCCTACCCCGAGGCCGCGGCCGAAGCCACGCTCGACTCAACGGAAGAACTTTACGCGGCGTTCGAGGCGGCGGGCATGCCGCCGAGGCAGATCGTCGGCGCGGTCGGCGTGGTCGTCGATTACCTCAACGGGTTCGCACTCGCCGAGGCCTCTGGCGCCCTGGGTGATCCGGATGAACAGCGGGAGATGATGGAGTTGCTCGATGCCCGGCCACGGGGAGAACTCCCGGTCATGCGTCGCACGCTCGGTGCCCTGTCCAACGAGGACCTCGGGACGGACTTCGAGTTTGGTCTGGAAGTCGTGCTGTCGGGCCTCGAAGCGGCCGCCGACCGGCGCGGCGGGTAGAATAGGTGGGTGCCAGGCAAACCCCCGTCGGGGACTCATACTGCCGCGCTACGTCCTACGCCACTCGGTTACGAAACGCGCTCTAGATGCGGCGGTGCACGCTGGGTTCGCTACTCCCTTGAGACGATGGATGGGCACTTCGAGGAGGCTTTCACTCTGTGCGCCCGCAACCACGCGCCGGTAGGGCACGTGGGGCAAGGCGAACGCGCCCGCGAAAAGCCGGAGGGTGAGTCGCCCGCCGCACGAGCGGCCGGAATGCTGTCCGTCGCCAAGGACCGGACGGTACGGCGCCTTCTATCGGCTCCGTACGCGGAGCCGGGTTCGTGTCTTGGAGGGAAGGACGCGCGCCATCGTGAACCGCGGCCAGGGCGGCGGGGTTCTTGCCGAGGGCCCTTCGCAGACGGCCGGGGCGTCCTGGCCGATCCGTCCTTCCGGCCTCCGTTTTTGCGAAACGAACCCATTTCTGGGTACCCCTCCCTAAACGCCCTCCCCGGAGACGCCGGAGACGTCTACGTCCACGGCCACGGGGGGCGGGACGCCGCCCCCGGCGCCTCGGGCGGCCTGGAGGCGCTGGAGCTCGTGCAGGGCCTTGTAGAGGCCCCGCTCTATGGTGGTCTCGTAGCGCGAGATTTTGGAGAAGGCGTTGGCTCCATTGGCGTCCCGGGCGAAGGTCCGCCCGAGGGTGGCGGTCTCGGCCTCCTGTTCGCTCCTCATCTGCTGGGACCTCAAGAGGGCCTCCTTGTGCTTTTCTCCGTCGCTCATTGCGATATTTGCGTACCTCATGTAGTCGTCCTCGGGCGGTTGTTCGTAACCGCGGGCCTCACGCTCGGCCCTCTCGGCCAGCTCCTCCAAGCGCTCCCAGGCGAAGATGCCGGCCTCGACCCGCCCCAGGCGCCGCAGCCTCCATACGGCGGCTATCGCGCGCTCCACGAGCAGGCCCTCCAGCTCCCCGACGGGCCGCAGCTCCTCCGTTAAGCGCCCGCGCAGCCCCACCAGGGCGGCCTCGTCCTCTCCTGGCAGGAGCATTTCCGCGGAGAGGAGGCCGTGCGTGAGGGCGTTCCGGCGGGCGGCGTCCTTCCCCCCCGGCGTCTTCGGCCCGGTGCTCTTGAGGGCGTTTTGCCGGTTGGCTCGGATCTGCTTGTCGCTGGCCACGGTTTCACCTTCCGGAAGACCTTGAGGAATCTTGGGCACATTGTAGCCGTCTTGGGCGGATCCCCCGCCACCCACCGCAAGACACGGCCGCCGCCCGCGGCCCTCGCGCAGGAGGGCCCGCGCCCCGGTTTCGCCCTCGGGGTGCGCTCGCCCCGGGGACGCCGCGTTCGTATAATGCGACGCTAGGGACCCAACCCGCGAGGGGGAAGCCGATCGACGGTAGCGAACCTGCCCGGCGGATAGGGAGCGCGACCGCCGGCGCCTCCTCGCCCGCGAGGAGGCGCCCGCGAACCCAAAAGCGCGCGGCCTCGTGAGGCGCCGGCCCCGTGACACGCCGGCGCCTCCCCGCCCGCGTGGCCGCTCCCCCGAAGGTAAACCCGAAGGCGCGGCCGACGCCCGGGGCCGGTAGGAGCGCCCGCTTGGACCGCGTGGCAGGGCTCCGCAACGAATACACCCGGGCCGGCCTCGCCGAGGCCGACGTGGGTCCGGACCCCACGGCCCAGTTCCGCATCTGGTTCGAGCAGGCCCTCGCGGCAAACCTGCACGAGCCCAACGCCATGACCCTCGCCACCGCCACCCCGGACGGGAAACCCTCCGCCCGCGTCGTGCTCCTCAAGGGCTACGACGAGCGCGGCTTCGTCTTCTACACCAACTACGGGGGGCGCAAGGGCCGGGAGATGGAGCGCAACCCCAACGCGGCGCTGGTCTTCTACTGGGGCGAGCTGGAGCGGCAGGTCAGGATCGAGGGGCGCGTGGGCCGCGTCCCCGAGAGCGAGTCCGACGCCTACTTTGCCAGCCGCCCGCGCGGCAGCCGCCTCGGCGCCTGGGCCTCCGAGCAGAGCCGGCCGGCCGAGGGCCGCGACGCACTGGAATCGCGGCTGCGCGAGCTGGAGAGGGAGTACGAGGGCCGGCGCGTACCCCGCCCGCCGTTCTGGGGCGGCTACAGGGTCGAGCCCGAGGCCATCGAGTTCTGGCAGGGACGCGAGAACCGGCTGCACGACCGGCTCGTCTACCGCCGGGGCGACGGGGGATGGAAGATCGAGCGCCTGCAGCCGTAGCCTCGCCGAAGCGGGCGGCCGCATCTTGCTGCTAAGATTCGTCCCGTCGAAACTCGTATCCGCGGGAAAGGAGTGCCCTTGAAGCTCGTAACGTACTCGGTTGGGAACGGGGGCCCCGAGGTCGGCTCGGTGGAGGACGGCGAGATCCGTCCCCTCGGCCACGAAAGCATGGCGGACTTTATAGGCCGCGGCGGGAGCCCCGAGCCGGGCGAGGACGTCGTCCGGCTCGAAGAAGCGCGGCTGCACGCGCCGGTGCCCCGGCCGGGGAAGGTCATCTGCATCGGGCTCAACTACGAGGACCACGCCGAGGAGACGGGGGCGCCGATCCCGGAGAAGCCCATCGTCTTCGCCAAGTTCGCCAACAGCGTGATCGGGCCCGGGGAGCCCATCGTGATACCCCCGATCACGCAGCAGGCGGATTACGAGGCGGAGCTGGCGGTCGTTATCGGCCGGGCCGCGCGCAACGTCCCCGAATCGGAGGCTATGGATTACGTCTTCGGCTACACGAACGCCAACGACGTCTCCGCCCGCGACATCCAGCTCGGCGAGGGCGGGCAGTGGACGCGCGGCAAGGCCATAGACACGTTCTGCCCCCTGGGCCCTTGCCTCGTCACCCGCGACGAGGTGCCGGACCCGCAGAGCCTCTCCATCCGGTGCACCCTCAACGGCGAGGTCGTGCAAGACGGGACGACGGCCAAGATGATCTTCCCCGTCTCCGAGCTGGTCGCCTTCCTCTCTAGCGGCATGACCCTGGAACCTGGCGACGTCATCATCACGGGCACGCCCCCGGGCGTCGGCATGGCCCGCGACCCGCAGCTCTGGATGAAGCAGGGGGACGAGGTTACGATAGAGGTCGAGGGCCTCGGCGCCCTCACCAACCCCGTCCAAGCGGAGTAAGGGACCGGCGGCGTGGACCTGCTGGCCGGCCTTGCGGACCTCCTCCCCGAAGGCCGCATCGTCTCCGACGCAGAGGAGTTGAGGCGCCACGGCGGGGGCGTCTTTACCTACCACGCCCCGCGCCCGCCGGACGCCGTTGTCTGCCCGGAGAGCCGCGAGGAGGTCATCGAGGTCCTGCGCTTCGCAAACGGGCACGGTGTCCCCGTCGTGCCGTTCGGGGAGGGGAGCAGCCTGGAGGCGCACACCATCCCCGTCCGCGGCGGCATCAGCCTGGACCTGGGCCGGATGGACGCCGTCGTGGAGGTCCGCCCCGACGACTTCGTCGCGCGGGTGCAGCCGGGCGTGACGCACGAACGCCTGAACGCGGAACTCAAAAAACACGGGCTATTCTTCCCCGTGGACCCGGGGTGGGACGCCTCCCTCGGCGGCATGGCCGGGACCAACGCCAGCGGGACCAACGCGGTGCGCTACGGGGCGATGCGGGACCAGGTGCTGGACCTTGAGGTCGTGCTCGCGGACGGGGGGCTCATGAGAACCGGAGGGATGGCGATGAAGTCCTCCGCCGGCTACCACCTGACCGGCCTCTTCGTCGGCTCGGAGGGAACCTTGGGCGTCTTTACGGAGCTGACGCTCCGGCTCTACCCGTTGCCGGAGAAGGTCCTCGCCGCGCGGGCGGCCTTTCCCGGGATAGAGGAGGCGGGGAGGGCGGCGGTCGCCATGATCCGGTCCGGGATGCAGGTGGGCCGCGTCGAGCTCGTGGACGCCCGCACCGTCGAGGCCGTGAACGCCTACAAGGGCACGAACTACGCCGTCGCCCCGACCCTCTTTTTGGAGTTCGGCGGCTCCGAGGCCGGCGTCGAGAGCGACGTGGGCGCGGCCCGCGCCATCTCCTCCTCCGAGGGCTGCGGGGGCTTCGAGTTCGAGGCCGACGAGGCGGCGCGCGAGAGGCTGTGGGAGGCCCGCCACGAGGCGGGCCTCGCCGTAACGCGGCTCAACCCGGACAAAAAGCCCATGACGACCGACGTGTGCGTCCCGATCTCCGACCTGCCCGGCGCCCTGAACCACGCCCGCGAGACCATCGCGGAGCACGATTTCGACGGCGCGATCCTCGGCCACGTGGGCGACGGCAACTACCACGCCATCTTCCCGGTGGACGTCGGAAACGGGGGCGAGATGCAAAGGGCGGGGGAGGTCAGCGGGCAGATAGTGCGTTACGCGCTCGAGCGCGGCGGGACCTGCACCGGGGAGCACGGCATCGGCTCGGGGAAGACGGGGTACCTGCGGGAGGAGCACGGCGACTCGCTGCCGTTCATGCGCGGGATAAAGCGCCTCGCCGACCCGAACGGCGTCATGAACCCCGGCAAGATCTTCGCGGAGGAAGAGTGGCCGGCGCCCGGTTAGCCGGGCGTCGCGGGGAGGCACGCCCGGAGCCGGACAGGCAGTCCTACCGGCCGGTCCGGGCTATCGGGCTGCTGCTCCTTCTTGAGGCGGCCGGCGTCGCCGCCCTCGCGGCCTACGAGTTTTCGCGGGTGGACTGGAGGCGGGTTCTCTCCGCGCAGGTGGTGCCGTCGCGGGAGGTGATCGAGGCGCTGGCGCTGATCCTGTTCGTCCCGGCGGTCGCGCTGACGCTGCTCTCGGCCCTGGGCTTCCTGTTGTTGCGGCGGCGGGGGTGGCTGCTGGCCGCGATCTCGCAGGGCCTCATCGTGGCGACCTGCCTCTGGCTCTACACCGAGTACGAGCCGGTGTACGTGTACCCGATCATGGCCTACGCCGTCTTGATGATCCTGTACCTAAACGTCCACGACGTGCGCGCGGTCTTTTACCCCGGGGACCGGGAGGGGGGCCCGCGGGGGCCGCGGAGGGTGGCCTGAGCGCGGCCCACCCAGACCAGGCCCTGCTGCGGCGCTTCGAGCCCGTGCTGCGCTGCACCAAGGGGGACAGGTTCTTCCCGATCGACGTCGAGCCGTACGTGCGGGCCTGCAGCCTCTGGGTCCAGCGGCCGGGAGAGGAGCCCGTCCGGGTGGTCCCCGGCGGCGAACTGACCCTGGAGACGCTGTCCCAGCAGCCGCTGGACGGGTCCGGCGCCGTCCATTTCCTGAAGTTCACGGACCCGCAGAACCTGCCCGAGGGGGAATCGCGGGGCGTGGGCGCGTTGCGGGAGCGGGCGGCCAGGGGGCTCCGGGAGACCAGGGAGGCTTTCCGGGCTGGTCGGGGGCGGCTGGCGCGGGTGGGGTACGTCTCGCGGTTCGTGGACGCGCTGTACTCGATCACGCTGCTGGCGCGGGGCCGGGTGCCCGGGGAGGCGGCGGGGGCGGCGGCGATCGCCTACAGGCGGGCGATGGAAGAGCGCGAGGGCTACGCCTACCACGGCCGCGTCACCCGCCAGGAGGGCTGGACGGTCCTCCAGTACTGGCTTTTTTACCCTTTCAACGATTGGAGAAGCGGCTTTTTCGGGGCCAACGACCACGAGGCGGACTGGGAGAAGGTGCACGTCTACCTCGCCGAGACGGAGGACGGCGGGCCGCGCCCGGAGTGGGTCGCCTACGCCTCGCACAACTACGCCGGGGACAACCTCAGGCGCCGGTGGGACGACCCCGAGGTCGAGAAAGTGGGCGAGCACCCGGTCGTCTACGTCGCCGCCGGCTCTCACGCCAGCTACTACGCGCCGGGCGAGTACCTGACGGAGCTCACCCTGCCCCTGCCGCGTCCCCTCGCCCGGATCGTCCGCGGCGCGCGCGGCTTTTGGAGGGAGAGGCTCGGACAGTACGCCGGCGGCAACGCCGGGGGCGACGCCGGGGGCGCGGGCCTCCTCCACATCCCCTTCGTTGACTACGCCCGCGGCGACGGCCTCGTCATCGGGGAGGGCGGGGACCGCGCCTGGGGACCGCCGAGGGTCATCTCGGAGCCCGCCCCGGACTGGGTCTCCGGCTACCGCGGCCTGTGGGGCCTCTACGCCCGCGACCCTTTCGAGGGCGAGGACGCGCCCGCCGGGCCCATGTACAACCGCGACAAGACCGTGGGCCGGGCCTGGTACGACCCCGTCGGGTGGGCCGGCCTGGACAAGGTGCCGACCCCCGCACAGGCCGCCGCGGCCGCCCTCGAACGGCGCGGGGACCTGGAAGCCCGCCAAGTAGAGCTGCGGGCCGAGATAGGGGAGAAGGCGCGGCGGCTCAGAAAGCTCGGGGTCGAGGCCGCGGCGGTGCGCGGCCGCTCCCACCTGGACGCGCGCGGCAGGGAGACGAAGAGGCGCATCGCGGAGCTCTCCGGGGAGCTGGATAGGCTCCGGGCGAGGCTCGCGGCGGACGAGGCCGTCTCGGGCTCGCTGGCGGAGTACGCCGGGCGCATGGGGGCCGGGGAGCGGGACCCGGCCAGGGCCCACATCTCCCGCCCCCACAGGCCGGCGTCGGAGACGGAGCTGCGGTTCAGCCGGGTGGCCGAGGCGTGGGCGGCCGTCAGCGTGAGCCTCATGCTCGTCATCTTCGTCGCCATAGCCATCTTCGAGCAGGAGCACCTGATCTCCATGCTCGTAGTCAGCATCGCCTTTTTCGCCTTCGCCGAGGCCGGCTTCCGGGGACGCCTCGTCAACCTCGTCGGCAGCGCCAACCTCGGGCTCGCGGCGGTCGCCACGCTCGTCCTGCTCTACGAGTTCTTCTGGCAGCTCGTCGTCGCGGCGGTCCTCGTAGTCAGCCTCTACGTCCTCTGGGACAACCTCAGGGAGCTCAGGAGGTAGCGCGAGTGACGGGGACCGCTAGAATGGGAGGCTAATGGAGCGTACGATCAGGGTTGTAGTGGCAAAGGTGGGGCTCGACGGGCACGACCGGGGGGCCAAGATTATCGCCCGCGCCCTGCGCGACGCCGGGATGGAGGTCATCTACACCGGCCTCCACCAGACCCCCGAGCAGGTCGTCGAGACCGCCATCCAGGAGGACGCCGACGCCATCGGCGTCTCTATCCTCTCCGGCGCCCACATGACCCTCGTCCCCAGGATCGTGGACCTTCTCAAGGATAACGAGGCCGAAGACATCCACGTCTTCGTCGGCGGGACAATCCCCAAGGGCGACATCCCAAGGCTCAAAGAGGTGGGCGTCGGCGAGATTTTCACCCCCGGAACGCCGACGAAGCGGGCCGTCGAGTACGTCGAACAAGCGGTGAAGTAGGCCCCGGTCCCCGGGCCTCGGGCGTCGGGGAAAACCTGTAACCTGCAGCCTGGTGACCAGAACCTCAGAAACGGAGCTTCTTATGGACTTTGTGCGCGTGGAGCGTGGCGAGGACGGCGTTGCGGTCCTGACCATCGACCGGCAGGAGAAGCTGAACGCGCTGGACCCGACGGTGGTCGAGGAGATCGGGCAGG
Source organism: uncultured Rubrobacteraceae bacterium (assembly GCA_902806015.1). The sequence continues at coordinate 11,692 of CADCUZ010000142.1, read as the reverse complement.
CTTTGCTCGAGCTCGAGGCGGAGGGTCCGCGGGCCATCATCGTGACCGGGGCGGGGGACCGGTCGTTTATCGCGGGGGCGGACATCTCGGCGATGAGCGCGATGGGGCCGCTTGAGGCCAAGCGGTTCTCCGAGATCGGGCACGCCGCGATGGCCCTGCTCGACCGGAGCCCCGTCCCCACGATCGCGGCGGTGAACGGCTTCGCCCTCGGCGGGGGCTGCGAGGTCGCCATAGCCTGCGACATCAGGATCGCCGCCGAGAACGCCCTCTTCGGCTTCCCGGAGGTCGGCCTCGGCATCCTGCCGGGCATGGGCGGCACCCAGCGCCTGCCGCGCCTTATCGGCCCGGCGCTCGCCAAGGAGCTGATCTTTACCGGCCGGCGCATAGACGCCGAGGAGGCCAGACGGGTGGGCCTGGTAAACCGGGTCGTGGGGCAGGGGGAGGCGCTGGCCGCGGCGAGGGAGCTTGCGGCGGAGATCTCGGCGAACGGCCCCGTCGCCGTCCGGCACGCGAAGGCCGCCGCGAACCGTTCGCAGGACGTGGACCTCATAAGCGGCCTGGAATACGAGGCGGACCAGTTCGCCCTACTCTTCGCCAGCGAGGACGCCAAGGAGGGCATGGGCGCCTTCGTCGAGAAGCGCCGGCCCGGCTTCACGGGCCGGTAAGCCCATAGTCCGCGAGACGCATCTGCGGGTGCGCTACTCGGAGATAGACGCCCAGGGCCACGTCAACAACGCCAATTACCTCTCCTACTTCGAGGTCGGCCGCGTCGAGTGGCTGCGCGACGCCGGGCTCTCTTACAGGGAACTGGAGCGGCGCGGCTTCGGCTTCGTGGTCGTGGAGGCCCTCGTCCACTACCACAGCGCGGCCTTCTTCGACGACGAGCTGACGGTTCGCACCGAGCTCGCCGAGGCCGGCCGGGTCTCGCTGCGCTTCGGCTACGAGGTGCTGAGAGGCGGGGAGCGGCTCGCCACCGGCCACACCCACCACGCCTGCGTGCGCCTCCCCGGCGGCAAACCCGTGCGGATGCCGGCCGAGGTGCGCGCCCTCGCCGAGGATGCGGGGACGGGATGAGCCTGGAACCCGCCGCCGCCATCGGACGCGGGCCCGCGGCCCGCGTTCACGTTGCGAGGCACGTTTAGGCCTGGGCCCGACCCCGACGAGGCCCGGGGCACGTTTGCTAGACTCTTGTGCGTATGGACCCCCGGATCGAAGCCCACGCGCGGAAGCTTTTCGCCGCGGGCGTTGCCGGGGACAGCACCTCGCACGGGGCGGAGAACAACCTCTCCAAGATCGGGCTCCTCGTCGAGGGCGACCCCAACAACACCTACGGGATGGAAGGGCTTATGCGCGGTGTCGGCTTCGAGGAGGCCTACGAGGCCGTCTCCGGGCGGATCGGCCACCCGCCCGACGCCGAGAGGACCCCGGGCCGGGGCCGCATAGACCCCACGCGCACCGCGGGGGCGCTTCTCGAAGCCGGGGGCCGCATCCGGGAGGTCGCCGGGGGCGGGGGTCGGCTGGTCTTCGCCACCGGGCATCCTGGGGCCCTGCTCCTCTACTACGTGGAGCTCGCCGCCTGGGCGGCGGGCCTCGGGGCCAAGGTCCTCACCGCCAGGACGGAAGGGCGTTACGGCCGGCGGGGCTTGCCCCTCGACTGGGCGGGTCCGGTTGGGACCCTGGGCAACGGGGCGAGCCTCCTGCACACCCACGACCCCGATCCCATGCGGGAGGTCTTGCCGAAGGTCTGGCCGGTTGACCTGGTGGTGGCCGACCACGGCTTCGCCGGGGCGGCCGTGGCGGCCGGCGTGCCGACCGTGGCGGTGATGGATACCAACGATCCGGCCTTCGCCGTGGCGGCCTGTCGCGGGTCGGACCTCACGGCCGTTCCCATGGACGACAACCGCCCCCTCAACTCCTACGCCGTGGCCCTGGAGGTGCTCCGGGACGGCCTTTGACCGGGACGTTTCGCGATCTTCGGGCGTCCGATTTCACAGCGCTGTCGCGCCGTTCGTCTCGTCCTTAGAGGCCGAAGAAAGGCGGAGCCGTGAGGGCAGAAGAGGGGTCCGGTGACAAGACGTACGACCAGTACCGCCCCTTGCTGTTCTCGATAGCGTACAGGATGCTGGGCAGCGTCATGGACGCGGAGGACGTGACGCAGGAGGCGTTCGTGCGCTGGCGCGCGCCGGAGGGGGAGGTCCGATCCCCGAAGGCGTACCTCTCGGCAGTGGTCACCCGGCCCTGCATCGAACGGCTGCGCTCCGCGCGGGAGCGGCGCGAGGAGTACGTCGGGCCCTGGCTGCCAGAGCCGCTTCCCGACGAGCGGGTCCCGGACGCCGCGGAGACCCTCGCGCCCTTGAAGAATCGCTCTCGATGGCCTTCCTGGTGCTGCTGGAGAGCCTCACGCCGGTCGAGCGCGGTCTTCCTGCTGCGGGAGGTGTTCGACTACGACTACTCGGAGGTAGCCCGGATCGTCGGCAAGGAGGGGGCGCACTCGTGCAAGCACCCGATCCTGGACGGCTACCTGATCCCGCTCGTCCACCGACTCAAGGGGAACGAGACCGTGCGCGCCGAGCTGTCGGCGCGCCGTGATCACTGAGAAGCGCCGAGCCTCCCTGCAGTACGGTTTCATGCCGCGTGGGAATCCGGCGAGTGCCCCGCCGGAGCGGACGTCGGCCGAGGTCGAGCGGCTGCGCCGGCCGGGTTGCCGCTCGCGGGCCCGCTTTTCGTCGCCAGGTCCTTGGCGGTGGCGTTTATGCAGGGACTCGGCTTGCCGAAGGGCAGACTCTGCCCCACTTGGGCCAGGTGCGCGATTTCGGCCTACCCTCCTCGCCGACGACCCCGACCGGGGGCGGGCTTGCGACGGCACCGGTCGGATGCGGAGGATGAGCGGCGGCACGATGCCAACCTTCGAGGACGCGAGCGGCTTCTCCGCCTTCGACAGGCCGGGCTACGCCAAGGTCGCCGTGGGCTTATCCGCAAGACCCGTGGCAGGCCGCACGGAGCTCGCGACGGAGACCCGCGTGTTGACCACGGATCCCGCCTCCCGCCAAAACTTCAAGCTCTACTGGAGGGTTATAAGGCCGGGCAGCGCCTTGGCACGCTGTAGCTGGCGCCGGGCGGTTAGGCTCCGGGCGGAGCAGGCGTCGACGGCGGGCCTTGGGCTTGTCGGTTAAGAACCGGCGCCGCAGATTGCGAAAGACGCTGCCCGGAAGGTTTCGCTAACGCGGGGCCATCCGGATGGCGCCGTCCAGCCGGATGACCTCGCCGTTAAGCATCTCGTTTTCGATGACGTGGCGCACCAGCGCGGCATACTCCCCCGGCCTTCCTAGCCGGGACGGAAACGGGACCTGCTCCCCGAGCGACCTTCTCGCCTCTTCGGGTAGGCCGGCCATCATCGGGGTGTCGAAGATGCCGGGGGCTATGGTCGCCACCCGGATACCCTGTCGGGCGAGCTCGCGGGCGAGGGGGAGGGTCATGGAGACGACGCCACCCTTGGAGGCTGCGTAGGCGACCTGCCCGATTTGCCCGTCGAAGGCGGCGATGCTGGCGGTGTTGACGATCACACCCCGCCCCCCATCCTCATCCGGCCTGTTTCGAACCATCGCTTCCGCCGCGAGCCGCACGACGTTGAACGTGCCAATGAGGTTTATCTGCACGACCCTCGAGAAGGACTGCAAGGAATGCGGCCCATCCCTTCCGAGGGCCTTCTCCGCGATGGCGACGCCCGCGCAGTTGATGGCGCCGTGGAGGGGGCCGTTCTCCAGCGCCGCCTCCACGGCAGCCTTCACGCTGCCCTCGTTCGTGACGTCGGTCTCCACGAAGCGGGCGTTGCCCCCGGCCCCCCCTTTGAGGTCGGCGACGACTACGTTCGCGCCTGCCCCTCCGAGCATGAGGGCGGTGGCGGCGCCAAGGCCGGAGCCGCCACCCGCGATGAGGAAGGTGCGCCCTCTTATGTCCAACGTCTACCTCCCGGGTTGAGGGTATACGGTCTTTACCACGGCGTCCCAGGCGCGGTCGGGCAGGAGGCGGCGCAGGCCCATGAAGAGGTGGGCGGAGGGCGTAACGGCGTAACGGGTGCGCGGCCGTTCGGCGGTTATGGCCCGTTCTATCGCAACGGCGACCGTCTCGGGGCCGCCTCCGAGCTTGAGGATCGGGCCCCGCTCGTAATTGTCCCTTACCGCCTTCGCCACGGCCGCGCTGAAGCCGGCGTAGGGGCCTGGGCCCGCGGGTCCATCCATCGAGCCGGTGGCGGTGTCGGCGAAGCGCGTGCGGATGAGGCCCGGTTCTATGACCACGACCCCCACGCCAAAGCCGGCGACCTCGAAGCGGAGGGCGTCGCTGATCGCCTCGACGGAGTACTTTGTCGCGTGGTAGTAGCCGCCGCCGGGGAAGGTGAGCTTGCCGCCCATCGAGGAGATATTGACGATCCTGCCGTATCCCTGCCGACGCATCCCGGGCAGAACGAGCTGGCACATCCTCACCAGCCCGAACACGTTGGTCTCGAACTGCCTCCTCACCTTCTCCATCGGGACCTCCTCGACGGCCCCCGATTGGCTGTAGCCCGCGTTGTTGACGAGGACGCCGACGCCCCCTTCCCGCCCCTCGACCTCTTCCACGGCGGCGCGCATGGATGCTTCGTCCGTCACGTCGAGCTGGAGAGGTTCGCAGCCGCGGTCGGCGAGGGATCCTATCTTGTCGACGTCGCGGGCCGTGGCGTAGACCTTCCAACCCGCGTCCAATAGGCGTTCTGCGGTGGCCCTTCCGATGCCGGTGGAGCAGCCCGTGATCAGGACGGACTTCGGGGCGGCCACCGGCCTACCCCCTCGCCACCGTTAACGTGACCCTGCTCGGGCGCCCCGTGTCGTGGAAGACGGTCTGGTGCGCGATCTGCGTGCGGTCCGAACGGACGGCGCTCTTACCGGTGTTGAGGTTGCGTTCCCAGCGGGGGTGCGAGCTGGACGTGACCTCCACCCTCAACCTGTGGCCGACCTTGAACGTGTTGCCCGTCGCCCAGAGGTCCACGCAGTACTCGTAGACTTCGCCCTGCTCGATGGGGGAGGGCGGTGTGGGGGTGATAATGCCGGGGGCCGGGTAGCTCTCGCGGGCGCTGGCGCGGACGACGCCGTCGGCGATACCGATGGCGCGCCCGTCGGGGTGGACGTCCACCAGCCGGGCGACGAAGTCCGTGTCGGGCGCCGAGGAGGAGGCGAAGAGCGTCGCGTGGACGGGACCGAGCACGGTGTAGTCTTCGGCGAGCGGCCCGCTCGTGTAGGTGAGCACGTCGGGGCGCGCCTCGATGGCGCGCTGGTCGCGGGCGCCGGGGCCGTGGATCGGGGCCATCAAGGTCGGTCCGCCGAGGGTCGGAGCGGGGTCCCGCGGATCGTAGTCGTAGGTGGCGGACTCCTCGCCCTGTTCGCCGGCTTCCCGTGAGAGCCCCCCGCCGGAGCGGAGGTGCCAGTCCTCGCTGTACGAGCCGGGGGGTGGCCACTCTTCGTAGCCGCGCCAACGGTTCTCGCCCATCACGAAGACCCGGACCGGTGGAGCGCCTTCGAGCGCTGAGTCGTCGCCCTTAAGGGTGGCGTCGAACCAGCGCAGGTGCCTGTCGGTCAGGTCGCCGCGGTAGTTCACGAACGCGCCCGTCGAGCCGATGCCGAAGTCCACGTCGCCGAAGGTGCTGCCAAAGTCCGCGTGGGTCCAGGGGCCGACGAGCAGTTGCGGCGGACGCATCCCGGCCTCCTTTGACCGTTCCCTCATCGCCGCGTACTGGCGCAGCGTTTCCCCGATAAAGCAGTCGTACCAGCCGCCGATGTGGAAGGTGGGGGCGTCCACGCGGTCGTACTTGTCGTCTATCTTGAGGTAGTCCCAGCTCGGATCTTCCACCCCACGCTCTAAGCCGCCCCGGACGAACGGGACGACGCCGTCCGGGTTCGGCAGGTCCGAGAGCGGCAGCACGTCGTAGCCGCCGCCGGCGAGTATGGTGTCTATGACCCCGACGAGCTCGGGCAACTTCTCGCCGATCTTTTCTGGCTCCCTACGATACTTGCGGAAGATGATGTTCGGGGCTATCGCCGCCTGGGCCCAGTAGAACATGATCCCGACCTCCTGCACCCCACCGCGCATCTGGACGCCGTTGAGGTGGTTTCCCCACGTCATGCCGGGGACCATGCTCTTTAAGGAAGGTGGCCGCATGACGGCGGCCTGCCACTGGGTCTTCCCAAAGTACGAGAGGCCGAACATCCCGAGGCTGCCGTCCGAGCCGGGGAGCCTGGCCGCCCACTCGACGGTGTCGTACCCGTCCTCGTACTCCTTGACGAACGGGGTGAACCCGCCCCCGGAGGCGTAGCGGCCCCGCACGTCCTGCACGACGACGATGTAGCCGGCTTGGGCGGCTTTGATCGGGTCGAAGTAGGCGGGATCCCTCGGAAGGTCCTTGCCGTAGGGCAGGCGCGTGAGGAGCACCGGATAATCCCCTTCCCCTGCCGGGCGGTAGACGTTGGCCATCAACGTCGTGCCGTCGCGCATCTGCGCCGGCACGTCCCTCTGGACCAGGACCTCCTGCGTTCGGCTCAAGGCGATCTTCCCCCTCAACAGTGTGTGCACCCCGCCAGAGTCTACCCGAACGCCAGATCCCGTCGCCGCCCTGCGTCGTATTTGACCAGTTGTTCCAGTTTGTGTACGGTGGGCCGGCGAGTCGGTCTTGGAAGGGCGGGTTTGGAGGGGAGGATGCCGGGGTGGTGGAGGGCCCCCGCGTTCGTGGTCGCGTGCGGGTGTTTGATCGCCCTGATCACCTACGGTCTGAGGACGAGCTTCGGCCTCTTTGCCACCCCGATCAGCGAGGGGCGCGGGTGGTCGCCAGAGGTCTTCGCGCTCGCCATAGCCATCCAGAACATCGTCTGGGGCATGGGCCAGCCATTCGCCGGGGCGGTCGCCGATCGCCACGGCTCGGCCCGCATCCTGGCGGCGGGGGGCGCGCTCTACGCTGTTGGCGTGGCGCTCATGGCCGTGAGCCCGACGCCTGCGGCCTTCCACCTCACGGCGGGCGTGCTGGTGGGTCTCGGGCTCTCCGGCGGCTCGTTCACCATCGTCATAGCCGCCTTGGGCAGGCTCGTGCCGGAGGAGAAGAGCTCGCAGGCGATGGGGCTCGCGACCGCCGCCGGGTCGCTCGGACAGTTCGCGTTCGCCCCGCTGGGCCAGGTCTTTCTCGCGGACTACGGCTGGCAGGCAGCTCTCCTTTTGCTCGCCTGCTTCATGATCTTGGTCCCGGCCCTCGCCGTGGCGCTGAGGGGCCGGGGTGAAGCGGAGCTACGGGCGGCGGACGGGCCCGCGTTGCCGGCCCGGGTCGCGGTGCGGCAGGCGTTCGGGCACGGCAGCTACCTGCTGCTGGTGGCCGGTTTTTTCGTCTGCGGGTTCCACGTGGCGTTCATCACGACGCACCTTCCGGCGCACGTCGCCGATGTCGCCGGGCACGCGCACGGGGGGCACGCGGGGATGAATACGGCGGGGCCCGCGATCGCTGCCTGGGCGTTGGCGCTTATAGGGTTGTTTAACGTGGTGGGGTCCTACGCCTCCGGGGTGCTCGGCGGGCGGTACAGCAAACGGGCGTTGCTGGCGGGAATCTACCTGGCGAGGGCAGGGGTGATCTGGCTTTTCATCACCCTGCCGCCGACGCCGACGGTCGTGCTCTTCTTCGCCGCGACGATGGGGGTCCTGTGGCTCTCGACGGTGCCGCTGACCTCGGGGCTCGTGGCGGTGATGTTCGGGACGCGCCACCTGGGCACGCTCTTTGGGACCGTCTTCCTCAGCCACCAGGTCGGGGCGTTCCTGGGCGTCTGGCTCGGCGGGGTCGCCTTCGAGCAGACGGGCTCTTTCGCTCCCGTGTGGTGGGCCGGCATTGCGCTCGCCGTCGTGGCCGCGGCCCTGCACTGGCCCATCGTGGAACGCCCCGCCCCCCGCTTCGCCGCCTCACCGCAACCGGAAGGCTGAGGCGTGCCGAGAACTTAGGAGTTCCGGCCGGAGGAGGCCCCGGAAAAGGCGATGCACCTGTTCTGGGTAAAGGGGTACGGGGCGACCTCGATGCGCGACCTGCTCGAAGGCATGGGCATCGGGCGCGGCAGCTTCTACGCCACCTTCGGGGACAAACGCGCCCTCTTTCTGGCCGCCTTCGACCGGTTCGAGGGAGGGCGGACCTCGTGGGTGGACGAGGCGCTGGCGGCTTCCGGCCTTGACGGCGTAGAGAAGGTCTTCCGGCGGACGCGCTCGGGGGGTTCGTCGCCTCCGAGCCCAGGAGGGGATGCCTGCTCGCGTACACCGCGGTCGAGCTCGCCCCCCACGGCCCGGAGGTGGCCGCGAGGATCTCGCGCTACGTCCGGCGGCGTATGGAAGAGGCCTTCGATGGGGCATTGGCCCGCGCTCGGGGGCCGGGGAGATCCCGGTGGCCGCGGGCGGCGACCCGAAAGCCCTCGCCCGTTTCCTCGTCCGCGGCCTGCACGTGCAGGCCGCGGACGACCGCCGGCGCTCAGGACCGGACGCGGCGGGCTAAGAGCGCCAGCGCGACGACCATCCCCGCGACGGCGAGGCCCGGCAGGGCGGCTGAGAGGACCGCGAGCCCGAAGAGCCTGCGCCTCATCTCCCGCGTGTCGTTGAGGTGGGGGAAGGGCTCCTCCGGCGCCTCGACGCCGAGAAAGTCGCACAGGGACGCCCAGCCCTCCCTTACGTCGTAGACGAGCAGGCGTTCGGGCGGGACGCGGCGTCGGACTGCCTCGTTGTGGCGCCTGAACGTCTCGATGGCGTGACGGCGGTCCTCGAAACGGTCGTCGAAGGTATCTTCCCAAACGATCCCGTTGGCCAGGCGGGCGATACCGGTTACGCCGGGGACGAAGAGGCCGGCCAAGGCGAAGGCCAGCCTCACGGGCGCGGGGCCTGCGGAGACCTTCCGGATCCCGTAGATGGTGGAGCGGGTGCTCTCGTACCAGCGATCCGGGTCGCGCACGGTCAGGATCACCTTGGCGTCCGGGTAGCAATCCATGAGCTCCGCGTAGAACGCGCAGGCCGGCCAGTCTACGGCGACCCCGTAGCCGGAGAAGAACCCCTCCCAGTCCACCCGCTCCCCGCGATGTGCGGCCTCCCAGAAGGCGACGTGTTCGGGATGCTCGAAGGCCTCGGTCATCCGGTAGCAGGAGCCGAAGCCTAACTCCTCCAGCGCCGACTTCAGCGAAGTGGTGCCCGTGCGGCCGAAACCGGCGCCTATAATCCTCATGCGTCCAGTCTACCCGGGCGTCGCCGTTCGTAGACGGCAAGGTTCCTCATCGGTGTCGCGTTCCACGCATAACGGCACGGGGCGCCAGGGGAGCGTCGACGCGGCCCCACGGGAGCAGTCAGTCGCCGGAGGGCGGACCGTTCCGGGCGGTGCTTACCCTTAAGATCGCCGGCGGAACAAGAGGCCTCCGGCCAGCAGCGCCAGGGCCGCCGGAACCGCGACGGAGAGGACCCGGAGCGCCCTGATGCCCCGCCGCATCCCGGCCGCGTCGTTCAGGCGGGGGAACGGTTCGTCCGGCTCGGGTACCCCGAGGAACTCGCATAGCGGTCTCCAGCCCTGCTTCACCTCGTAGACCAGCAAACGCTCACTCGGGACGCGGCGGCAGACCTCTTCGTCGTGCCTCTCGAAGACGCCTATCGCGTACGATTTATCCTCAAAGCGGCCGTCGAAGGTGCCCTTCCAGATGATCTCCTCGCCGGCGTCGCCCCTCACGAACCCGCCGAAGGCGAAGAGGCTGCCGAGGCCGAAGGCCACGCGTGAGGTGCGCGAACCCGCGATCACCCGGCTCATCTCGTAGATGGTGGAGCGGGTGCTCTCGTACCAGCGATCCGGGTCGCGCACGGTCAGGATCACCTTGGCGTCCGGGTAGCAATCCATGAGCTCCGCGTAGAACGCGCAGGCCGGCCAGTCTACGGCCGCCTGGTAAGGGCCGAGGATGGCGTCCCAGTCTACCGGCTCCCCGCGCCAAGCGGAACGCCAGGTTTCTGCGTGGCGCGGGTTGGCGAAGACCTCGGTCATGTGGTAGCAGGGGGCAAAGCCCAGGGTCTCCAGCGCCGACTTCAGCGAAGTGGTGCCCGTCCTGCCGAAACCGGCCCCGATCACCTTCAAGTTCGCTGCTCAGCCCTTCGTGGGCGCGTAACCCTCGAATTGCTCGCGCAGCTTGAGCTTCTGGAATTTGCCGGTCGCGGTCATCGGGATGGATTCGACGAACTCGTAGGCGTCGGGCAGCCAGAACTTGGCGAAGTCCTTCTCGAGGTGGGCGTGGAGGTCCTCTTCTGTGGCGTTCTCGCCCTCTTTCAGGACCACGGCCGCGAGCGGCCTCTCGTCCCACCTCTCGTGGGGGATGGCGATGACGGCGGCTTGGGAGACGGCCGGGTGGGCCATCAGGGCGTTCTCCAGATCGACCGAGGAGATCCACTCTCCGCCGCTTTTTATGAGGTCCTTGCTCCTGTCCGCGATCTTGATAAACCCGAACCCGTCTATGGTCACGATGTCCCCGGTCTTGAACCACCCGTCTTCGGTGAACTTGTCGGCCCCCTCGGGCGCCTCGTAGTAGGACGAGGCGACCCACGGGCCGCGCACCTCCAACTCGCCCAGGGACTCGCCGTCCCAAGGTGCGAAGCCCTCATCGCCACGCGCCCGTACCTCCACGAACGGCACTGGGTAGCCCTGCTTGGCTTTGTACTCTAGCTGCTCCTCTTCGGGCAGCTTCCGCATCTCCGTGGTCAGGTGGGCCACGCTCCCTATGGGGCTCATCTCCGTCATGCCCCAGGCGTGGACGACGTCAATGCCGTGCCGCTCCCCGAAGGCCTCCACGACGCCCTTCGGCACCGCAGATCCCCCGATGACCATGCTCCTGAGCTTGGAGAGGTCGTATTTTTTGGGCTCCGCGTCGAGCGCCTGAAGCACGGCCAGGAAGACCGTCGGGACGCCGGCGGTAAAGGTGACCCCTTCCTGCTCGAAGTCCTCCAGCAGGCTCGCGGGGTCGAGGTGGGGGCCCGGCATCATCAGCTTGGCGCCCACGAGCACCGAGGCGTACGGCAGGCCCCAGGCGTTGACGTGGAACATGGGGACCACCGGCAGCACGCAGTCGCGTTCGGAGAGGGCGAACGTGTTGCCCATAGAGACCATCATCGAGTGGAGGACCGTCGAGCGGTGGGAGTAGAGGGCGCCCTTCGGCCGGCCCGTCGTGCCGGAGGTGTAGCACATCGCGGCGGCCCTGCGTTCGTCGAACTCCGGGTACTCGAAGTCCGTCCCGTCGGCGTCGGCGAGGAGGTCCTCGTAGGAGATCATGCCGTCGGGGATCTCCCCGCCCTCCGTTACGACCACCGCGTGCTCTATGTTCGTTTTCTCCCTGAACTTCTGGAAGACCGGAACGAGGGTCTCGTCCACGAGCATGACCCTGTCCTCGGCGTGGTTCGCTATGTACGAGAGGTCGTCCTCGTGGAGCCTCGGGTTCAGCGTGTGGAGCACCGCGCCGGAGCACGGCACCCCGAAGTACGCCTCGAGGTGCTGGTAGGTGTTCCAGCCCAGCGTCCCGACCCGCTCGCCGTCTTCCAAACCGAGCTTTTTGAGGGCGACGGCGAGCTTTTTGGAGCGGGAGACGAAGTCCGCGAAGGTGTGGCGGTGTAAGGATTTGTCCGGGCGGCGGGTGAC
>CADCUZ010000141.1 GCA_902806015.1 uncultured Rubrobacteraceae bacterium | reverse complement strand
GTCTACGCGTACTCGCCGCCCTGCACCGTGACGGTCCGATCGACCGGGTAATCTCCGTTACCGGGCTGTCGTTGATCGCGCTGCCCGAGTTCGTCGCCGGGGTGGTCGTGCTCGTCGTCTTCTCCGTACAGTTGGGTTGGTTCCCCGTATCTTCGGAGGTACCGTCGGCCAACCCGGTCGACGTATTCCGCCAGTTCCTCCTGCCTTCCATCCCACTGGTGCTCGTGCTCTTCGGGTACATCGCCCGCATGGCCCGGGCGGGGACGGTGGAGGCGCTCGACTCCAATTACGTCCGCACGGCGGTCCTGAAGGGCCTGCCCCGCCGGACGCTGATCTGGCGACACGTCCTGCGCAACGCCCTCCTGCCGACGATCAGCGTCGTCAGCGTGCAGGTCGGCTACCTGTTCGGGGGTCTCGTGGTCATCGAGAGCCTCTTCAACTACCCCGGCATCGGTAAGCTGCTGCTCGACTCGGCGGTGGGGCACGATCTGCCCGTGCTCGAGGCGACGGTCCTGGTAGTCGCGGTTCTGTTCATGCTCTCGAACCTGGTGGCCGACTCCTTGTACGCTATCTTGAACCCGCGCATCAGGGTGGGCGGCTGATGGCCGAGGGACGCAATGCTCCCGCGACCGCTCTCGCTGACGCGCCGGCTGCCATGGAGCAGCAGGACCGTAGCCAGAACCTCAGGGATCTCGCCGTCGTCGCCGCCTCCTCCAAGACCTTCATTGCTGGCGCGGCCATCCTACTGTTCTGGATACTGGTGGCACTGTTCTGGGGGGCGGTCGTGCCCTACGGTCCCCAGGCGCTGGATCCCACGGCGAGCCTCGCCCCGCCGTCGGCCGAGCACTGGTTCGGCACCGACAACCTCGGCCGGGATGTATTCTCCCGCGTCCTGGCGGGGGCGACCTCCGTGTTGACGGTCGCACCCTTGGGCACGGCTCTCGGGATGCTGGGCGGCATCGCGGTGGGGCTTGTTACGGGATACTACAGGGGCCGCGTCGATGACGTCGTCATGCGGGTCGTCGACGCCCTGCTCGCCTTCCCGCTCATCATCATCGCCGTGCTCGTGCTCTCCGTCCTCGGGCCGTCGAAGGTGAATGTGATACTCGTGATCGGGGTGGTCTTCACACCCATCGTCGCCCGGACCGTGCGTTCGGCGGTGCTCTCCGAGCGGGAGCGCGAATACGTGGCCGCGGCCCGCCTGCGCGGCGAGTCGGGACTCTACATCATGGTCTCGGAGATCCTGCCCAACATCCTGTCGCCTATCGCCGTCGAGGCGACTATCCGGCTCGGGTACGCGATCTTTACGTCCGCTACGTTGTCCTTTCTCTCGCTCGGCATCCAGGAGCCGTCGCCGGATTGGGGCCTCACCATCTCGATAGGACGCGTCTACCTGCAAGCGGCGCCGTGGATGGTGCTGTTCCCGGCGCTCGCGCTGGCTACGCTGGTGGTAGCGGTCAACCTCGTGGCCGACGGGCTCCTGCAGGCGGTCGAGGATTGAGCGCCGCGAACGGCCTTGCGGCCGTCGGCATCGAAGGGCTCACGATCAGCTACCTCCGGCGCGGGCGCCCGCTGCGCGTGATCGAGGACCTCACGCTCTCGATCCGACCGGGCGAAGCTTACGGACTTGTCGGCGAGTCGGGCTGCGGCAAGTCGACGGTGGCGATGGCGCTCATGCGCTACCTCCCGTCGAACGCCGTCGTGGACTCCGGCCGGGTAACCTTCGCGGGCGAGGACCTGCTGGGGGCCGACGAGGCCACGCTGCGCCGCTGGCGCGGCAGCCGGATGGCGATGGTGTACCAGGACCCCGCCAGCGCCCTCAACCCTTCGATGCGGGTGGGGGCGCAGATCGCCGAAGTGTACCTTCAGCACCGCGGGATGGACAAGACGGCGGCCTTCGAAGCGGCGGGGGTCATGCTCGAAAAAGTCAGGATCACCGACCCAGGCAAGGTCCTCAGGCGCTACCCGCACGAGCTCTCCGGCGGGCAGCAGCAGCGCGTCATGATCGCCATGGCGCTCTCCACGGACCCGGAGTTGCTCGTCCTGGACGAGCCGACCACCGGCCTGGACGCGACCGTCGAGGCCGAGGTGCTGGATCTGGTAGAGCAACTGCGCAGCGACTTCGACACCTCCATCCTGTTCATCAGCCACAACCTCGCCGTCGTGGGCCGCGTGTGCGAGCGGGTTGGCGTTCTCTACGCCGGGCGCCTCATCGAGGAAGGTCCGTCCGACGAGCTCCTCCGCCAGCCACGCCACCCCTACACGCTGGGGCTCCTCCGCTGCGTACCCCGGCGGGGCATGCGCAAGGACGCTCTGCGTCTGGATCCCATCCCTGGTTCCCTGCCTCCCTTAGGAGCCAACCTGCCCGGCTGCGTGTACGCCCCCCGTTGCCCCATCGCCCGGGAACGCTGCCACGTCGAGCCGCCGCCACCCTACGACACGGGGAACGAGCGGATCAGTCGATGCCACTACCACGACGAGGTGCCCGCGATACCGCCGAGCGAGCAGCAAGCGACGCCGCCATCTCCGCCGTCCGACGGGGCGGTGTTGCTTCGGGTCGAGGACCTCGTGAAGACCTACAAGTCGTCGAGGTCTTCCGTTCAGGCGGTGGCCGGCGTCTCCTTCGAGGTGAGGCGGGGCGAGGTGTTTGGGCTCGTCGGCGAGTCGGGCAGCGGGAAGACGTCGCTGGCCAAGTGCCTCAGTGGGCTGGTAGACGCCTCAGCTGGCGATGTAACCCTGGAGGGCTTTAAACTCACCGCCGCCGAGCACCGCCGCAATGCCGAGCTGCGTCGCAAGGTGCAGATGATCTTCCAGAACCCGGATACCTCGCTGAACCCGCGGCACTCCGTCCGGCGCATCCTGGGCCGCGCCTTGCGGCTGCTCGCCGGCATAAAGGGTCGTCGAGAGCAGGAGGGAAGGATGCTAGATCTGGCCTCGTCGGTGCGGCTGGAGCCGCGGCACCTGCAGGTGCGGCCCTCGGCCCTCTCCGGAGGCCTCAAGCAACGGGTCGCGATCGCCCGGGCCTTCGCCGGGGAGCCGGCGCTCGTCCTGTGCGACGAGCCGGTCAGCGCCCTGGACGTCTCGGTGCAGGCGGCCATCTTGAACCTGTTGCTAGATGTGCAGACGGAGAGGGGCATCTCTTATCTCTTCATCTCCCACGACCTGAACATCGTCCGGTACCTCGCCGACAGCATCGGCGTCATGTACCTCGGCCAGCTCGTCGACGTCGGTCCGGCCGAGGCGGTCTTCGAGCCCCCGCACCACCCTTACACCGAGGCGCTCGTCTCGGCCATGACTACCCTCGAAGACCTCGATAATCCGCGCCCGCACGTCAAGCTCGGCGGTGCGATGCCGAGCCCCAGCGATCCGCCCTCAGGGTGCCGGTTTCACACCCGCTGTCCCCGCTTTCTGGGCGACGTTTGCCGCGAGGAGGCGCCACCGTGGCAGCGTGACGGCGAGGGGCATCAGTATCGCTGCCACATTCCGCCCGGAGAGTTGCGGGAACTGCAACGGACGACCGAAGCACCTTCGAGCGAACGGCGCGTCGCGACCCCTCGTCCTCTCGAAGAGAATGGGGAACAGTAGTGAACGCGAAAAGAGGCGATGCAGCTGAGACGGACGGCCCCGTGACCGGTCCCGCCTAGAATGGCCAGGAGGCCGCTCTTGCCTCGTAAAGGTTGAGCTCAGCAGGTCGACAACGAACCTTCCCTTTCAATGGAGTCCCTATTTGTGACCCACGACGGTACGAACTAGCAGGGAAAGCGCTTCGCCACGCCGCACCAGTCGATCAGGAGGCAGGCGGTGGTCTTGCTTGCCGCCGACAGCTCGCTGATGCTGATGTGCTCAGATCCGGGGCTCCCTCCTAGCCCCGGTTTCTCCTTTGGTTGATCTCATGCTCCAGCTCGAAGATGGCCTGGTCGGTGATCTCGGCGATCCTGCTCAAGACCTCCCGGTCGGCGATGAGTGCCGGGGCGTACTGGATGACCGGGTCCTCCTTGTCGTCGAAGCGGCAGATGAGCCCGTTCTTCAAGAGGCTCTGGGGAAGCACGCCCTTGAAGTACTTCTGGTAGTCTTGCCCCGTTATCGGGGTCCCGTCGGGCCACTCCGCCCTGATCTCGACCCCCCAGAAAAACCCCATTCCTCGGACCTCTCTTACGAGCGAGTGCTCGGCAGCCATCCTCTTCAGTTCCTCGCCGAAGTGCCCTTCGAGGGCGTGCACGTTGTCCAGCAGCTTCTCGCGCTCCATGATCTTGATGTTCTCTAGTGCCACCGCCGCCGATACCGGGTGCCCGCCGAAGGTCGAGCCGTGCATGAACATCGACGTGTTCTCCCGCATGGTTTCCGTGATACGCGGACTTGCGAGGAGCCCGCCCATCGGCGAGTAGCCGGAGGTGGCTCCCTTGGCGAAGGTGGTCATGTCCGGTACCACTCCGAAGCGCTCGACGCCGAACCACTCCCCGAGGCGCCCGAACGCGCAGATCACCCCATCGGAGATCAGCAATACCCCGTGCCGGTCGCAGATCTCGCGCACCCGCTTCCAGTAGTCCTCCGGCGGCACCAGACACCCCCCGCCGTTCTGCACCGGCTCCAGGATGACCGCCGCCACCGTCTCCGGCGGCCCGAACTCTATCGCCTCCTCTATGGCATCAGCGGCGCCTTGCGGGTCCTGGTGGGTGTTCGCGACGTGCGCGAAGCCCTGCAAGAGCGGCTCAAACGGCGCCTTGAAGGCGGGAAGTCCGGTCGCGGAGAGAGCCCCGAGCGTGGTGCCGTGGTAGGCGACCTTGCGCGAAATCACTTTGTAGCGGGACCCCTCGCCGTTGGCCTTGTGGTACTGGCGGGCGAGCTTTATGGCCGTCTCCACCGCCTCCGAGCCCGAAGAGACGAAGAACGACGAGGTCAGGTCCCCCGGCCCTATCTTGGCCAGCTTCTCCGCCAGCTCCAGGCTCTTAGGGTGCTGGAAGCTCCAGTTCGGGAAGAACCCGAGCTCCTTCATCTGCCCCGCGGCGGCCTCCGCGATTTCGGTTCGTCCGTTGCCGACCTGCGTGGTGAACAGGCCCGCCAGCCCGTCTACGTAACTGCGGCCCTTGTCGTCCGTGACGTAGCACCCCTCGCCCGAGACGATCACAGGCAGCTTGGACCAGTCCTCGGCGTAGGGCGTGAAGTGGAGCATGAGGTTCTCCACACCAGCCAACCGGGCACCTTCTCTACGCCCTTCGAAACCTCGCATAACGTCCATACGACAACCGACCCTTTCTACAAACGAAGCCTTTCGTCCTATAGAGAGACTTTATCTTCCGAAACCTTACCAAGGATAAGTAACTCACGTGTGGTTCGCTCAATCTGCTGCGCCTAGCGTTCCTC
>CADCUZ010000140.1 GCA_902806015.1 uncultured Rubrobacteraceae bacterium | reverse complement strand
CTCTTCCCATTCCGAACAGAGAAGTTAAGCCCGCCAGCGCCGATGGTACTGCAAGGGAGACTTTGTGGGAGAGTAGGTCGTCGCCCATTTTATTTTGTCCCGTTAGCCGGTCGGCTTGTCGGCGGTCAGCTTTTGATCGTGGCAGGAGTGGCCGGTTTTATTTTGCCCTTTGCCCTGATACGGGTGGGCGCGTTGTTATATGTTTGGGGCTTTGGAGATAGAGAGGAGCGAGCGTGGCGAACACGGAGATCGACGACGAGTTTATCGCGCGGCAGAGGGAACGCCTGCTGGAGTTGCGAGACGAGCTGGTGCGCATCCAGCGCGGTATGGAAGGGGACCAGCAGAACCGTAGCGAGGCCGAGGGGGACTTCACCGAGCACGATTCCGGCGATTTGAGCCAGCAGATGTTCACGCGGGAGATGGACGCGACCATCGGCGAGCAGGCCGGGCAGCGTCTCGGGGACGTGGAGCGGGCGCTGGCGAAGATCGGGGAAGGCACCTACGGCCTCTCCGACGAAAGCGGGCAGCCGATACCGAAGGGCCGGCTGGAGGCCGCGCCGGAGGCGCTTCGGACCGTAAGCGAGCAGCAGAGCTTTGAGCGGCAGCGGCGCCCGCCGGTCTGATCCCCTTCCGGATATATAATCCGGGTATGGATCGGTACGGTTTTGCGAGCAAGAGCCCCACCCACGCCGCATGAGGACGATCCTCTACACGGGCAAGGGCGGGGTCGGCAAGACGAGCGTCGCGGCGGCCACGGCCCTCAAGGCGGCCCAAAACGGGCAGAAGGTCCTCGTAATGAGCACGGACCCCGCACACTCCCTCGCAGACGCCTTCGACGCGCCCATCGGATCTGATCCGAAGCACATGGCCACGGGCGTGTGGGCGCAGGAGATGGACCACACCTCCATGATCGAGGAGAACTGGGCGCAGATCCAGGCCTACGTTTCGACGGTCTTTGAGTGGCAGGGGTCGAATGCCCTGGCGGCCGAGGAGTTGGCGATGCTGCCGGGCATGGACGAGCTCTTCGGCCTGTTGGCGGTCCGGCGGCACCACCAAGAGGCCGCGTACGACGCGCTCATCGTGGACGCGGCGCCGACGGGAGAGACGCTGAAGCTTTTGAGCTTGCCGGACCAGATGAACTGGTACGTCGAGAAGATACTGCCGATCCAACGCCGGGCCGCGAAGCTCGTGCGGCCCTTCGCCAACAGGACGAAATCTCTGCCGCCGTTGCCGCAGGACAGCGTCTTCGCCGCCGGGCAGCGGTTCTACGAGGCGATAGCCGGCGTCGAGGAGATCCTGACGGACAGGCGGGAGGCGTCGGTCCGCCTCGTGGTCAACG
Organism: uncultured Rubrobacteraceae bacterium; assembly: GCA_902806015.1. Next base: position 4,041 of record CADCUZ010000140.1, on the reverse strand, counting down.
CGGAGAAGATGGTCGTAGCGGAGGCCCGCCGGGCCTACACCTACTTGAACCTCTACGACTACGGCGTGGACGCCGTGGTAGTCAACCGGCTACTCCCCGACACCGTGACGGACCCGTACTTCGACCAGTGGCGAAGGGCGCAAGCACGGCACATGAGAACCATCGAGGAGTCGTTCGCGCCGATACCGATCCTGACCGCCCGGCTCTTCGACCGCGAGATGTTCGGCCTGGAGGCGCTCGGGGCCTTGGCCGACGACGTGTTCGAAGGGACGGACCCGCTGCCGATGCTCTTCAACGGGGCCGCGCACGACGTGGTCAAGACCGACGGCGGGTACGAGGTGGTTTTCAACCTGCCGTTGGCGGAGAAGAAGGACGTGGATCTCTCGAAGCGCGGGGCTGAGCTCTTCGTTAAGGTGGGGAGTTATAGGCGAAACATCCTGCTTCCGGACTCGCTGGCCCGGCTGTCGGCGGCGGGGGCGAGCGTGGAGGGCGGGTGGCTGAAGGTGAAGCTCACGGATGGCTTCTGAGCGGCGCGGGAAGGGCGGACTGCTGGCCGTTATCGCCTATGTTGCGGTGCCCGGCGAGCGGCGCAAGCGGGCCGCGGTCCACTTCCGGCGGTCCGGGTTGGAGGCGCTCAAGGGTGTGGCCGCGCTGGCGGGGCCGGGTCGGACGCACCCTGGCCTGGAGGAGACGGTCCGGGAGCGCATAGAGGTACGGTGAGGGATAGGGAGCAGATCGCGGAGAGCGGCGCTTCGGAGCCCCCCGGCCGGGCGCGCGTCTTTCGCAAGGTGGCCGACCTCGCGCGCCAGGAGGCGCGCGTGGTCCTTCCGGCGGCCAGGCGCGCGGCGGGTCACGGGATCGAGGCGTTCTTGAAGAAGTTCTCTGAGGAGTACGCCAAGGAGCGCAAGAAGCGCTAAAGTTTCTCCTTCCAGGCGGATCGCGGTTTGGTCTGAGGGGGCGCTGGTAGTAAGATACGTCTACCTTATTCTAGTAAGCACTCATGGGGGCAAACCTATGGCGGAAAACGGGCGATCAACAGGAACATTTAGGGTCAAGAGCGGGATGGCCCAGATGCTCAAGGGCGGGGTCATCATGGACGTGGTGAACGCCGAGCAAGCGCGGATCGCCGAGGAGTCGGGAGCCGTCGCGGTGATGGCGCTCGAGCGCGTACCGGCAGACATTAGGGCCGACGGCGGCGTCGCGAGGATGAGCGACCCTGAGATGGTCTTCGGGATCCAGGAGGCCGTCTCCATTCCCGTTATGGCTAAGGCACGCATCGGGCACTTCGTCGAGGCCCAGGTGCTCGAAGCTCTGGAGGTCGACTACATAGATGAGTCCGAGGTGCTCACGCCGGCCGACGAAAAGCACCACATAGACAAGGCGGCCTTCGAGGTGCCCTTCGTGTGCGGGGCGACGAACCTCGGGGAGGCTTTGCGGCGCATCGGCGAGGGCGCCGCCATGATCCGTTCCAAAGGAGAGGCCGGCACCGGCAACGTGGTCGAGGCCGTCCGCCACATGCGCGCGATCGTCGGGGGCATCCGGCGCTTGAGCGTCATGGAAGCAGACGAGCTTATGAGCGAGGCCAAGGATTTGCGTGCGCCCTACGAGCTGGTGCGCTGGGTGGCGGAGAACGGGCGGCTGCCGGTCGTGCTGTTCACGGCGGGTGGAATCGCGACGCCGGCGGACGCGGCGCTGATGATGCAGCTCGGGGCCGACGGGGTGTTCGTGGGAAGCGGGATCTTCAAGAGCGGCGACCCCGCCTTGCGGGCGCGGGCCATCGTGAAGGCGACTACGCACTTCAAGGATGCGAAGGCCGTGGCCGAGGCGAGCCGGGGACTCGGCCAGGCTATGGTCGGCCGGGAGATGGGCGATCTTTCCGAAGGGGAGCGGCTCGCGACGCGTGGCTGGTAACGGCGACAGGCCGAAGGTCGGCATCCTCGCGCTGCAGGGCGAGGTGCAGGAGCACGCGGAGATCCTGCACCGGCTCGGCGTGGAGCCTGTTGAGGTCAGGACGGCCGAGGGGTTGGAGGGGCTGGCCGGCATCATAGTGCCCGGCGGGGAGTCCACCACCATCGGGAAGATGATGGTGGACTCGGGGCTTCTGGACGGCATTCGGGCCTACTTCTACCGGGGCGGACCGGTGTGGGGGACGTGCGCGGGGATGGTGCTCGTCGCGTCCGCGACGACGGGGCCGCACCAGCCCTTGCTTGGGGTGATGAACGCGCTCGTGGAACGCAACGGGTTCGGACGGCAGGTCCACTCGTTCGAGAAGGACCTCGAGGTCGAGGGCTTCGACGAGCCGTTCACCGGGGTCTTTATCCGGGCGCCGTTCTTCGAGGACGTGGGGCCGGGGGTTGAGGTCCTCTCGGAGTTGGAAGGGCGCGTCGTGGCGGCGCGGGGGGAGAACATCCTGGTGACAGCCTTCCACCCGGAGCTCACGGACGACACCAGGTTTCACGAGTATTTTCTCGAGGAGGTATGCGGCATTGAGCGGTCATAGCAAGTGGTCCACGATCAAGCGGAAAAAGGGAGCCGCCGACGCGAAGCGCGGGGCGCTCTTCGGCAAGCTGTCCAAAGCCATAACGATCGCCGCTCGTGAGGGCGGGGGCGACGCGGAGATGAACCCCGCCCTGAGCCTGGCGGTCCAGAAGGCGAAGGACGGCAACATGCCCAACGACAACATCCAGCGGGCCATAGACAAGGGGACAGGCTCCGGCGCAGACGCGGCGGCCATCGAGAGGATCACCTACGAGGGCTACGCCCCCGGCGGCGTGGCCGTGCTCGTGGACGTAGTGACGGACAACCGCAACCGTACGGCCTCCGACGTGCGCTACATCTTCTCCAAGAACGGCGGCAAGCTCGGTACGAGCGGCTCGGTGGCGTACCTCTTCGAGCGGAAGGGGATCGTCCTGGTTCCCAAGGACGGCGCCGACGAGGACGAGCTCATGATGGCTGCGCTCGAAGCCGGCGCGGAGGACGTGGACGCACAGGAGAGCGACTACCGGGTCGTCACGACGCCCGAGACCTTCACGGCGGTGCGCGTGGCGCTCGACGAGGCCGGCATCCCGTACGAAAACGCCGAGATCACGATGCAGCCCCAAAACAGCGTAGACCTCGACGCCGCCACCGCCCGCCAGACCCTGCGCCTTATCGACGCCCTCGAAGAGAACGACGACGTGCAGGAGGTCTACGCCAACTTCGACATAAGCGACGAGGTCATGGCGGTTACTATGGATGAACAGCTGAAGTAGCCCACTAGCCCTACCCAGCCACCACAGGCCCCATCGCCGGTCTATCGGGGGGACTTCTTATACTCAAAACTCAACGATAGCACGATCCACTGCCGTGTCACCTCCCCCTCGAAGAACGTCTCGTCAACTGCTTGAGTTATGGCGGCGCGAGGCGCTTTTCGGCCTATTGGAAAGAGTTCGAGCGGGTTCTTAGGCCGCGACCTGCCGGTACGGGCTTACGAACAGTTTCACGGGATCCACGGAACGGCCTACGGGGGGTAAACCACGGTCGGCGGGAAACCCGGAGAAGGTCCGAGATCTCTTTGCGCCGATGCCGGTCGAGAGGTGGACGTTGGGAAACATGCAGAGGTTGGTTCTCGCCGGCCTCAAGGGCCAGAGGCAGTCCTTTTCTTATGCGCCGGCGGAGGAAGAGCCCGTCTGCGCCCGAATGCTCGGGAGCTCGAAGACGTCTTCGGGAGATCCCAGGACCTCGGGACGGTCACCGTCCTGTACGACACGCGTCTCTATGTCGGCAGGCTTTAGGGCGATCGGGTCCCGACGGTGGGTGTCGGCGCCAACGCGTCAAGAGCCGGTAGCGTCGGGACGAGACGCTACACTCCGGTCCGGGTAGTGGCAAAGGCCCGTAGACCGCGAAAGGACACGATGCGACGCACAGACCCGGCAGCGCGGACGCCGTTGGAAGAACCCGGGAGGGCGCGGAATGTCCTGCCGCGGGTTCTGGTGGGGGTCGGGCTCTTGGGCGGGATCGCGCTCGTCTTGGTCCTTACAGGGTGGGGGGGGCTTCTGTGGG
>CADCUZ010000139.1 GCA_902806015.1 uncultured Rubrobacteraceae bacterium | reverse complement strand
GCCTTCGGGGCGCCCTTGCTCATTACCGCGGCCGCCACGGCCATCGTGTAGGCCACCCCGTTGGCCTCCTCCGCCTTGCCCGAGGATGGCATCATCGACCCTATCCCCAGCTTTCTCATCTATTTTGGTGTGTCCGTGGTGTGGTTCTCCCTCGCAGAAGAGATCGGCATGCGAGGCTACTTGCAGTCCCACCTCATGTTTTTGGGTAGGGTCCCGGCCTTGTTGTTGGTCGGCCTCGTCTTTGCCACCTGGCACATGCCCCTGATCTTCCCGCCGCAGCAGCCGCTAACTTCCCCACGGGCAACCTGTTGCCCTTCTTCCCCCTGTTCTATGGGACCTTCGTGGCCGCGAGCTTCTTCTTTGGGTACTTGAGGATCTACACGGGCAGCATCTGGCCCGCCTCGATCGCCCACTGCGTTCACAACGCCGCGTGGAACATCCTGGGAGCGGTCACCCTAACAACGGCTTCCCCCGTGCTGGTGGACGTCTACTTGGTGGGGGACTTCGGGCTACTGATCCTTATTGGTGTTGTGATTGGGGCCATCTGGGTTGGCCACAGGTTCAAGAGCGGTATGGACGAAACACAATCGGGCGCAGAGGTCCCGAGAGTCGCCCCGGCGCACCCCTCAGCCCCGGCGGCTCCCATCAGGTTCACGGAAGGAGCCCGCTCAACCTGCCGACGACCAAGCTCGGGACGGCATCCCAAATTGGGATGCCGTCCCGAGCTTGCGAGGCCGTTCTGTTCACCCGAGTGCGTGGAAGGGGTTTTCTCCAAAGCTCACCGTGGAAGTTCCGCAAAAATAGTCCATCCGGAGGATACGCGCCAGAAAAAGCCGATACCTTGCTCTCGTAGGAACTAGTAGCGTAAGGGAGACTCCTTCCTGTCGCTTTCTAGGCTGTGGCGGCGCCCGAGCAGGTACAAAACGCGCGTAGCCGCCGGAAGAAGGGAGGCGACCGTTGGCCCGCGTGTTCCTGTTGGAAGACCACTCCTGGTTCCGCAAGGCCCTCGCCGACCTGCTCGGGCGCCAGGCGGACCTCGAGGTCGTCGGGGAGGCCGGGTCCCTGGCCGAGGCCCGCCGGGAGGCCGCGCAGAAGGCCCAAGAGATCGACCTGGCCGTCGTGGACCTCCTGCTGCCCGACGGTGTGGGCACGGAGCTGATCCGGGAGCTGCGCGCCGACGGGTCGGAGGTGCCTGTGCTGGTGCTAACGGCGGCCCGCGGGCCGGACCTGCGCGCCTGGGTACGTTCGTTGGGCGCCGACGAGATGATCTCAAAGGACGCCTCCGTGGAAGAGATCCTCGCCGCCATGAGGCTGCTGGTAAGGGGGTGAGGGGGGATGCTGCTGCGCGTCGTGGTTGCCATAGAGCCGCGCTCCTACAGGCAGGTCATCGGGCGGGCCCTCCAGGCCCTCAGGCCGCACCTGGAGGTGGTCGTCCTCGATCCGGGCACGCTTGAGGCGGGGGTTGCCCGAATGGAGCCCCACCTCGTCTTCGCGGACCGCCCCAACGCCTTCGCGCCCCGAGGCGGGCCCGCCGGCAGCCCGGTGTGGGTGGAGTTCCGCCCCTACGAGAAGCCGCCGGCGCGGGTGTGTTTGGCCGGGAGGCGCTGGGAGCTTGAGGAGGTCGACCTTCCCGACCTGCTCGCGATAGTGGACCAGACCGAAGAGCTCTCGCGGGCGACGAGTGATCTGGGCAACTGCTAGGGGTGCCCTCCTGCCTTATGCACCCAACCTCTCAGAAGTCGCATTCTCGGAAGTTAGCGTCTCCGCAACGAGGTGTCTAGTCGGGCAGCTCGATGCTGCCGTCCGGGGCCATCGGGAAGGAAGGGTTCCACGCCACCTCCCACAGGAAGCCGTCGGGGTCCGCGAAGAAACCGTGGCGCCCGAAGAAGACCTCCTGTGCCTCCTTGACTATCGCGGCTCCGGCCTGGGCGGCTTCTGCAAGTGCCGAGTCGACGTCCTTCTCCTCGGCCACGTTGTGCGCCAGCGAGAAGCGCGAGAACTCGCCGTCTTCCAGATCCTCCACATCGACGCCCGCGTCGGCGGCGAACGACGCCCTCGGGAAGAGGGCGATCACCACCCCACCGGTCTTGAAGAACGCCACTTCATCGCCGCCCACCCCGGACTTGGGCCAATCTAGGCCGTCTCGGTAGAAGGCGACGGCTCGCTCGAGGTCGCTCGCGCCGAGCGTGACGAGGCTCACCCCAGGTTTCACTGCGCAGCCTCCTTGTCTTGCTAGCCAGTTACGTACGACATTGTTCCGGAGGAAGTATTCCACTTCACCGCCTCTTCACCCATCGTCGGGGAAGGGGATTTCTGCGAACTTTGGCTTGAGGGGGTTCTCCGAAATTGGCGCTTCGCCGGGGTGGTGTTTTCCTCTCAGGAGCGCGGCATCGGTATCGCCCGGCTCAGGGGGAGCCCGCCCTCGGCGGCCAGGACGATCGCCGCGTGCGCAGGGTGGATCCGCCTGAGCTTCGACGGCGTCCACTCCACTATCGCCCCTCAAGCGCCGCCCTCTTGAGACCACCAGCTGCCGGGTGTCGAGGAGTTTTCCCATCTAATTTCCACCCGCAGTGCCTTGTCGGCGTCGGGCTCGGTAAGCCAAGAGCGGAGGCTAGGGCCTGAGGGGGTGTCCGTTTGGGGCGCGCCTCTCGGAACTCGCAGCATGCCCATTATCCTTGGTTTCGTGGTGCCCACGGTGTTCGGGCTGATCCCCGACGGCTACACCGTCTTCGATAACCTCCTGCACCTGGCTTTGGGGGTCCTCGGCCTCGCGGTGGCCCTCTCCGCGCCCAGGGCATCGAGGCGGCGGACGGGGCGCTCGACCCGTCGTGCGTAGCCGGGACACCGGCCGCCCCTAGGAGGGCGCCGGTGAGACCTATCGCTGCGGGGACCACCGCAGCAGCGGTGCGTCCCTTGTGGGCCCTTTACGCGGCGGCGGCCCTCTCGCTGCTGGCCGCGCTGATCCACCTGTGGGTGACGCCCGAGCACCTGGAGGAGTGGTGGGGCTACGGGGCGTTCTTCTTGGTGACCGCCTTGGCACAAAAGCGCTCTACGCCCCGCTGGTGCCGGTCTGGCCCACCCGGATAGTCTTGCTGGTGGGCATCGGGGGCAACCTTGCCATCGTGGTGCTGTACCTCCTGACGCGGACGGTGGGGGTCCCTTTGTTCGGGCCGGGGGCCGGCGAGGTAGAGGGTATAGGCTTCGTAGACTCGTGCGCCACGACCACGGAGGTAGGGATCGCCGTGGCGCTGGGGGCGGCGCCGTTACGGGAAACCTCCATCCAGAGGAGGCGCATGATCCTGCTCTGGTTGGCCGTGGGGTTGGTCTCGGTCGGGCACGCGGTGCACCTGGCGGTGCGTGCCTCCTGAGCTTAGGCCCCAGGGTCAGGGCATCGGCGCTCGCCGGCCGCCTTCCGACACGAGCTTCCTGGAACGCCGGCCCTCCACCCGCTCGGTTGGATAGGGTGTTCTGGACGCCCGGGTTCCTACCTCAAGTCTTCCTCGCCTACCCCCAAAGCCTCGGCCCAGCCTGCGCGTGGTCCGGGGCGAGGCCATCCGGCGCAGCTCTTCAAGGTCCGAGATCGACTCAGCCGAGACTCCGCTCTTGGCCGAGAGCTGCTGGACGGACACCCCGCGCCCCTCTCGCACCTCCTCAGGCCGTGCAGCAGCGGCATGGACCGGCGCTGGGAAGGGCCGCCCCGACCTCCTACTCGACCCTGCGCACGTTCTCTGCCTGCTCTCCCTTCCTGCCGCGGGTCGGCTCGTAGCTGACCCTCTCGCCTTCTTCCAGGCTCCTGAAGCCGCTCCCCTCTATTGATGAGTAGTGGACGAAGACGTCCTCGCCGCCCTCGTCGGGCGCTATGAAGCCGTAGCCCTTCTCCCCGTTGAACCACTTCACCGTTCCCCTGGCCACGCGTCCCGGCCTCCTTTTTTTGTGCCAGAGCACACATCCTACACACTGGGCGTGCTGTGCGACGCTGCCTGCCCCGGCAAAGGCCCGAACTTCTTGGAACTCCCTCAGGGCGAAGTCCCGAGAACCCCTGCTTCCACGCACTCGGGTGTCTAGACCGTCTTGCAAGCTAGTCTCAACTGAGCTGGGTAGCGATCCACCAGGTATTGCCTGCCGGGTCTTTCACCCCGGCGCGGCGGTCGGGATCGCCTTCCCCTTGTCTCGGCTCATCGACGGGCAGACCACCGGCGTCCAGGGCCCGCCGGTACGACGCATCCACGTCGGGCAGGTGTGGTCGCCCCAGGAACCGTCTTCAACCGGCCAAAACCAGACCACGCGCCTCCCGTAAGCTCCCCGAGACCCTCAGGAGACTCCTGACCTTAGGAGATGCTCGACAAGAGACGTCGGAGCCCTAGGGTAAGGATCCCGGCCCCTAGCGCCCTACCTTCGCGTATGCCCCTTCTCGGCCGCGCGTGGGAGGAGGCGGCGGGGTCTGTTGTCGCAACCGTCTTCGTGTCGGCCCGCTCCGATTACGACAACGGCGCTGCCTAACGTAGTCTATCTTGGCCCCAGCAGCGTGCAAAGTTGTGGGCCCGTCGGTTAGTTAGAGCGGGGCCCCACGAGGAGACGCAGGCTTGCTAGGAAGGCCGGTCGGAGCACTGCTCTGTCCCTCCCGCCGTTCAACGGTGAGCTAGCTGCAGGCGATCGGAGACGCACCACTGCGCGTCGGCCGCCGCCCGCATGTACATGGGGATAAGCCTCCGGTAGTCCCTCAGGTACTCCATGTCGGCGGTCTCGTTGAACCCGCGTACCGAGTCGGCCGCGAGCTTCAGGGAAGTAGACCCCGCCTTTAGGTACCCGTCGCAGTCCTCGTAGCCCTTCGGGTAGGAGCCGATGACCTCGGAGTCGGGGGCGTCTCTCATTTCGGAGAGCAGATCGCTAATCTCCCCAACCTCGGCTTTCGTCATTCTGTGGTCACCTTCGGAGTGCATAAACATCACGTGAACGAGGGAGCTGGTGTTGTCGATGGTGTCGCCATAGTGCCGCGCAAACGATTCCACGGCCTCCTGATAAGCTTCGGCGTCCTCGTCGCCCTCCCCAAGAGAGAAGACCCCGCCGGCTACCACGGCACCGTCGGCGAGATGGGCGAGACCACGGTTGTTGTCTTGGATATCAAAGTGGGGAGGCCCGCCGTCCGAAGCGTCGAAACCGAAGACGTACAGCAGTAAAGCCAAGGCGGCCGCGTAACCTATTAGGGTTCGCTCTTTCATGCCTAGCCGCATCCCCTAAACCGCACCCTCACTCCAACGCCCGTATAGTAAACGAGCAGGCGAACCTGGAGTAGTTTCGTTGGGGGCAAGACCGGGTGGATTCGAGCCGACGACTTCGGGTTACGAGCCCGACGAGCCGGACCGCTCCACCCCGTATTGTGATAGACAAAACTCTCTGGAGCCGGTGAGCGGCACCTGTGAAGCCCGAACGCGTGAACCCCCTGGCCGAAGATTTCCCGCTGGTCTATCCTGCCCCAGAGAGATTCGTCGTGAGGCCAAGGAGGTGCGAAGGAGCGATGGAGCAATGAGCCTACGATACCCCGCCGCCGGCGAGGCCTTCCTCAGGGGCCTTCCCAAGGCGGAGCTGCACGTCCACATCGAGGGCTCCCTGGAGCCGGAGATGATGTTCGAGATCGCCCGGCGCAACGGCATCGCCCTGGAGTACGCCTCCGTCGAGGAGGTTCGCGAGGCCTACGACTTCGCCGACCTGCAGTCCTTCCTCGACCTCTACTACAAGGGCATGAGGGTGCTCCTCTGCCAGAAAGATTTCTACGATCTGACCCTGGCCTACCTGGAGAAGGCCGCCTCCCAGGGCGTGCGCCACGCCGAGATCTTCTTCGACCCGCAGGCCCACACAGATCGTGGCGTCCCCTTCAAGACGGCGGTCACGGGCATACGCAGGGCCCTTCTGGACGGCGAGCGGCGCCTGGGTGTCTCCTCGCGCCTGATCCTGTGCTTCCTCAGGCACCTGAGCGCCGATGAGGCAATGCAGACCCTGCAAGAAGCCCTGCCCTATAAAGGGTGGATCGTGGGGGTGGGGCTCGACTCCTCCGAGGTCGGCCACCCGCCCGAAGGCTTCAGGTCGGTGTTCGAGGAGGCCGCAAGGCACGGGTTCCTTAGGGTGGCTCACGCCGGGGAGGAAGGGCCTCCGGAGTACATTTGGCAGGCGCTGGACGACCTCGGGGCCGTCCGGATCGACCATGGCGTCCGCTGCGTGGAGGACCCTGAGTTGTTGGAGAGGCTCAGGGAGGGGCAGGTGCCGCTCACCGTCTGCCCGCTCTCCAACATCAGGCTGCGCTGCTTCTCCTCCATAGAGGAGCACCCCGTAAAGCGGATGCTCGAGGAGGGGTTGCGCGTGACGGTAAACTCAGACGACCCAGCCTACTTCGGCGGCTACGTCGCCGAGAACTACGCCGCCTTGAGGGACGGGCTGGGCTTCACCCGCGAGGACTTCCGCGCGGTGGCGGAGAACTCCTTCCTGGCCTCGTTCCTCGACGAGGGAGAGAAGAAGAAACTGCTGGACGAGCTCGCGTCCTATTTCGAGGCGTAGCCAGGCGGAACGGCTCAACCTCCCGTCACCCCGTGCTCAGGATGGGTACCTTCATGATGTGAGCCCCTCGAGGGATTCTCCGCCTCGGCCCCGATTACTCTTGGTTTGCGTCTTAGGCTCTCGGTAACGCCGCTCGATAACCTCGCCGGCCGCGATCCTGTGCGCCAGCTCCGGCGGCAACACGCGCACCCGCCCCCGTACTCACCCGGCAAAGTCCTTGACGCCCCCGGCTTCGAGGCGGGCCAGGATCTCGTCCGCCCGATCCGTCACCTGGCGCGGCAGGCCCGCGAGCCTGGCGACGTGGACGCCGTAGGATGAGGACTCGGCGCCCTCCTCTATCCTGTGCAGGAAGACGATCTCGCCGCCCACCTCCTCGACTGATGCCTTGTAGTTCCGGCAGCCGGGGAGCAGGTCTTCAAGCCGCGTGAGCTCGTGGTAGTGGGTGGCGAAGAGGGTGAGCGACTGGACGTCGTCGTGGAGAAACTCGGCCATCGCCCAGGCGAGGCTCATGCCGTCGTAGGTCGAGGTGCCCCGGCCCACCTCGTCGAGGATGACGAGCGAGCGCTCCGTCGCCCCGTTGAGGATGCTCGCCGCCTCCGTCATCTCGACCATGAAGGTGGACTCCCCGCTGGCGAGGCGGTCCTCCGCCCCGACGCGGGTGAAGATGCGGTCCACGACGCCCAGAGAGGCCTCGTCGGCGGGGACGTAGGAGCCTGCCTGGGCGAGGAGGGCCACCAGGGCTACCTGGCGCAGGTAGACGGACTTGCCGGCCATGTTGGGGCCCGTGATGATCTGGAGCCTGGAGTCCCCGTCCAACCCCGAGTCGTTTGGGACGAAGGGCGTGGCGGTGGTGTGCTCGACTACCGGGTGGCGGCCGCCGACGATGCGGATGCCCCGCCGGTCGGTCACCTCCGGGCGGCAGTAGCGGAGTTCCGTGGCGGCGGCGGCGAAGGAGGAGACGACGTCCACGACGGCGACGGCGCGGGCGACCTTCTGGAGCTCGGGGGCGGCCTCCTTGACCGCGGCCCGGATCTCGCCGAGTATCGCCCGCTCAAGCCGATCGACCTCGTCGCGGGCCGTGAGCATCCTCGACTCGTGCTCTTTGAGTTCCACGGTGACGTAGCGGGCGTTGTGCTTGAGCGCCTTGCGGTGCTGGTAGCGCTCGGGCACCGAGCCCGTGTCCTTGCCCGCCACCTCTATGAAGTACCCCTCGCCGTCGCGGTAGCCGACCTTGAGCGTCTTGAGGCCGGTCTTCAGGCGCTCCTCGGCCTCGAAGCGGGTGAGCCACTCGTGGGCGCCGTCCCGGAAGCCGCGGGCCTCGTCGAGCTCGGCGGAGTAGCCGGGGCGGATGGTCTCGCCCGACTCCTCGCTTATCGCCGCCGCTATGAGCTCCCTGACCCCCGGCGGCTCCTCCATCGCATCGAGGACGCGCGCGATGAGGGAACTCCTCTCGGCCACCGGGCCGAGCGTCTCCTTGAGCGGCCCGATGGCCTCGAGGGCCCCCTTGAGCGAGAGCAGGTCGTTCGGGGAGGCCGAGAGGCGGACTATCCTCGTGGCTATGCGCTCGACGTCGGGGATGCCGCCGAGGTGCTCGCGCACCTCCTCGCGCAGCATGTAGTCCGGGACGAGCGCGTCCACGGCCTCGAGCCGCTGGCGCACGCGGCCTGCCTCGAGCAGGGGCCGCTCCAGCCAGCGCCTGAGGGCCCTCTGCCCCATCGGGGTCCTGGTGCGGTCTACCGTCTCGACGAGTTCGTCGAGGCCCAGGTTGCGCCTCGTGGCGGCGTCCAGCACCATCCCCGTGCCGGGGTCGTAGGGGCGGAAGGAGACGACCTGCTCGGGGGGGGCGCCGCCGCGGACGGAGGCGAGGTACTGGATCAGGGCGCCGGCGGCCCCGACGAGCGCGGGCCTGCCGTCCAGCCCGAACCCCCTGAGACCTGCGACCCGGAAGTGCCGCCTGAGCGCCTGCTCCCCGGCCGAAGGCTCGAAGGTCCAGCGCGGGACCGGGCTTATGGTCGCCCGCACCTTCGGCAGGTTCTCGGCCGCGGTCCGCTCGGGGACCACGAGCTCCCGCGGCGACCAGCGCTCCAGCTCGGCGGTCAGCTGTTCTTCCGGCACCTCGGTGCCGGTGAACTCCCCCGTAGATGCCTCGACGACCGCGACGCCCGCCCTCCCGTCCCTGACCACGAAGGCGGCCAGGTAGTTGGCTTGCCCGGACAAGAGGACGTTGTCCTCGATCACCGTGCCGGGCGTGAGTATCTGCGTGACCTCGCGGGTGAACTGCTTGGGCTTCGTCGGGTGCTGGCGCTGCTCGGCGACGGCGACGGAGTGGCCCTTGCGCAGGAGCGTCGCCAGGTGCTCCTGCAGCGCGTGGTTGGGCACGCCTGCTAAAGGGACGCGCCCCCCCGCGTAGCCTGCGGCCTCGCGGCTCGTCAGGCGGATGGAGAGGGCCTGGGAGATCCTCTTCGCGTCCTCCTCGAAGGTCTCGAAGAAGGTGCCAACCTGGTAGAAGAGGATCGTCCCCGGCGGCAGCTGCGCCTTCAGTTCTGCGTAGCGTTCGAGCATGGGGCTATTCTACGGGGGCGCCCCCTTTTCGTCAGCCCCCGTTTGCCTCCTCCATCCCGGCACTGGCGTGGGGGTAGACCAGGACGGGCCCCCGGGCGGCCCGGATCACCTTCGTCGAGACGCTCCCGACGCGCGCCCGCTGCACCGCCCCGAGCCCGCGCCTGCCGACCGATATGAGGGAGGGGACACCCGCCCCCGCGGCCTCCTCGAGGATGGTGGGCGCGACCCCGTCCACGCCCGCCTCCGCCTCGTCCACGACGAGCTTCACCTCGGGGACGCTTCCGAGAAGCGGCGCCAGCTCCTCGGCCCGGTTCGCAAGCTCGGACTCGGCCTCCCTCAGGGCGTGGTCCACGATCTTCGACTCCAGGGCGCTCATCCCCTGGGTGCTCTTGAGCACCCGCGGGTAGACCTGCACGAGCACGCCCTCGGCCCCGAAGAGGCCGCCGATGCCGGCGGCGAGCTCGCCTGCCTTTCTCGCGTCCTCGGAGGTGTCATCCGAGATCACGACGCGCGCCGGGGGCCACACCTCCCCGTCGCCGCAGACGACGAGGACCGGGCAGCGGGCGTGCTGGACGACGCCCTCGGAGACGCTGCCCATAAGCAGGCGCTTGACGCCGCCAAGGCCCCGGCGGCCGACGACTATAAGGTCGGCGTCCGAGGCCTCGGCCCGGCAGAGGATCTGGTCCGCCGGCGAGCCCACGCACAGCCGCGCATCGGCAACCTCGCCCCCCATCTCCCGGATCCGTCCGACCTGCTCGTCGAGGACCCTCTGCCCCTGCTTGGTGAACTCCCCGGGGGAGCGGAGCCTGAGCGCCACGCCCGCGTACTCCCGGGGCGGGACGAACTCGAAGGCGTGGACGACGTCGAGCTCGGCCCCGCTCCTGTTCGCCAGGTCCACGGCGACCCTGCCCGCGGTGTCGGCGCACTCCGAGCCGTCGGTGGCGAGCAGTATCCTCGTCGGAATCCTTTCCATCACGCTCTCCTTTCTCTCGTTCCTTCTCTCTTTTGTTCTCGGATCACAAGACCGTCAGCACGGCCCCGACGACGAACGCCGCGTAGAACGCCCCGCCGACCATCAGATGCCCCGCCCGCAGCTTCTTGGTGCGCCTGAGCATGAGGTAGACGAACCCGCCCGAGGCCAGGGCCAGCGCCACGGCGAACAAGTCCAGCGGCGCGAGGTTCCAGGGCGTGAAGAGGATGCCGAAGGTCACGGGGATGGTGCTCTGGAACATCATCGCGCCCGTCATGTTGCCGACGGCGAGGGTGTCCTTGCCGTCCCTCATCCAGAATATCGAGTTGAACTTCTCCGGCAGCTCGGTGGCGAGCGGCGCGAGCACGAGGGCTATGAGCCCTGCTGGCAGCCCCAGCCCCTCGGCGGCGTGCTTGACGGCGTCGACGAAGAAGTGCGCACCCACCACGATGAGCCCGAGGCTAGCCAGGGTTTGGAAGACGACCGCTACGAGCGGCGGGTTGGGCCTGCCCGGCAGGAGGAGCAGCTTCTCCGGCACCTCCTCCAGGTGGTCACCGGAAACGAGGGTCTGGCGCACGTACTGGGCGTAGCCGATGACCAGGACGAGCGCCGCCAGGGCCTTGAGGTAGATCGGAAGGTCCAGAAGCCCCACCCCGGCGGCCAGGGCGAAGAAGACCAGGAAGTAGCCCATGTCCCGGCCGATGGTCGCCTCGTCGATGCGCAGCACCGACCCCTGCTCCCGGCGGCGGCGGAAGGCCAGGGCCGAGGCCCCGACGACGAACAGGGCCAGCGTCGCCAGCATGAACGGTGCGCCCAGGATCGCGCCGACGCCTATCATGGCGCCCTCCTCGCGCGCCCCGCCCATCACGACCGGCTCCATGATGGCCACGACGGCGATCATGCTCTCCGGCAGAGCCGTGCCGACGGCGGCGAGCAGGCTGCCGACCGCCCCCTGGCGCATCCCGAGGCGGGACCCGAGCATCTCAACCGCGTTCGTGAAAAACGCGGCGCCGAGCAGGATCACCCCCAGTGCTACTACGAACCCTATTACCGTTAACAACGCAGACCTCGTTTCCTCTCTAGACTCTTCCAAACCGTCGAATGGAGTCCCCACTCTCGAGGGACCTCCGCCATGCGAGCAGCGCCACGTGGCCCCGCCCGCGGGGACTTCCAGCAACGGGACCGAAGGGGTGCAGCGCGGACTAGAACGGAGGTCGTAGGCGCGTGGGCTCTCACGGAGAAACCTGTGCCCACAAGGAAGGTTCTCGGAGGGTATTCCCGGAAGCGGAACGTCCCGCGCGGCTCTGGTGCGACGGCCGTGGCCCGGGGCTCGTGCGGGTCGGCGTGCGGCATGGCCCATCTCCTCCGTGACAGGCCGCAGGGGAACGCGAAAAGCGAGCCCACGCGGCCAGTTCTACTGGCGATGGTCTCGCTCGTTGCGCCTATGCGCCGGTACCGGCCGGAAGCTCTGCTTCGTAATGACGGCCGGCCCCCCGCTCTTCTGCGGGTGGCTACTCCCCTGTAGCCTCAGTCTATCAAAGGAACCGCGGCCGTCAACGAAAATCAAGCCCCCGCCCTCCCCTACACGGGGGGCCGCGCGACGGCACGGTGGCCGTCGCGCGCACGCCGCCTGGTTCCGCGCGGCAGGGCCGAGACCGTAGGACCGGCGCTGCCCCTCGCCGTTTGCGGTCGCGTTCGTCCCCTCGTGGCAGGGGCCAGTTCGCTAGGCCGGTCCTCCGCTGCGGGTCTTGTAGAGGGAGGCGACGATGGAGGCGGCAACGACCGTGGCTATGAAGGGCAGGGAGACCCAGATCGGGACCTTCGCGTCGAAGAGGCCCGAGTAGAAGAACTTGGCGCCAACGAAGACGAGGACCACCGAGAGACCCAGGCTCAGGTAGACGAACCGGCTCATCATGCCGGCCAGCATAAAGTACAGGGGCCGCAGGCCGAGCACCGCGAAGGCGTTGGCCGACCAGACGACGAACACGCTCGACGTTATGGAGAAGATCGCCGGTATGGAGTCCACGGCGAAGACGACGTCCGTGGTGCCGACCATGACGATGACCGCGAACAGCGGCGTCGCCATCAGCTTGCCCCCGTGGCGCACGAAGAACCTGTCGCCCTTGAAGTCCTCCGTCATGGGCACGAGGCGCCGGACCAGGCGCAGGACCGGGTTGCGCTCCGGGTGGACCTCCGTGTCCCTGTGCAGCGCCATCCTGATACCCGTGTAGATCAGGAACGCCCCGAAGACGTAGACCATCCACCCGTAACGCTCCAGGAGCTCCGCCCCGATCAGGACAAAGAACCCGCGCAGCACGAGCGCCCCGACGATGCCCCACAGGAGGACCCTGTACTGGTAGCGCGAAGGCACCGCGAAGTACGAGAAGATCAGGGCGAACACGAACACGTTGTCCACGGAGAGGCTCTTCTCGACGATGTAGCCGGTAAAGTACTCGCCGCCCCGCTCGGGCCCCGCCACGACGAACACCGCCACGCCGAAGAGCAGCGCCAGCCCGATCCAGAACCCGCTCAGAAGGGTCGCGCGCCGGAAGGAGATCTCACGCTCCCCCCGCCCGAACACGAGCAGGTCCAACACCAGCAACACGACGATGAGGGCCGTGAACCCGACCCAGGCCCAGAGTGGAAAGACGCTCAACGCCCCACCCCCAGGCGCCGCGCGCCCCAGGACGCTATCGGCAGCCTCACGCACCACGGTGTTCCGGACAAAAACATGGCCCATCTCCCTTTGGACGGACCGCGGATGCGCCACGGGCGAGCACCACGGTCAGGTTTCCCTGCGTGGTCTCGCCCGTCGCGCCACAACGCGACCGCCCGGCCGGGAACCTGAGCTCCGTAATGTCGACCGGGACCACCCGCTCGGTGCGGGCGGCTACTCCCCAATGGCAATCAGTTTACTTGACAAACTCCGCCTCGTCAACGCGGCGACGACGTCCACCGTCGTCGTGCCCTGCGTGGTCGTTCGGACGGGAAGGGCAGGTCCCGATCACCGCGCTGTACGCGGGCAACGAAAGCGGGTACCTTACCCCCGGAACGCAACTCGGAGAGGAGGGCCCGTGATCCCGAAGCCCGTGATCCTGGACGTGGACCCGGGCCACGACGACGCCGTGGCGGTCATGATGGCCTGCGGCTCGCCTGGGCTGAAACTACTGGCCGTCACGACGGTCGCCGGCAACGCGCCGCTCCCGAAGACCACGCGCAACGCCCTTCGCATCCTGTCCCTGATCGGGCGCACCGACGTGCCCGTCGCCGCCGGCGCCTCGAGGCCGCTGGAGCGCGAGCTCCACACCGCCGAGAACATCCACGGCGAGAGCGGGATGGACGGGCCACAGATCCCGGAGGCCACCTCCGAACCCGACGAACGCGGCGCCGTGGGGCTCATCGCCGACACGCTCATGGCGGCCCCGGAGCCCGTCGTCCTGGTCCCGGTAGGGCCGCTCACGAACGTCGCCGCGCTTCTGCGGAAGCATCCGGACCTGAAGGGCAGGATCTCCCGTATCTCCCTCATGGGCGGGAGCATGGGCCTGGGCAACACCACCCCGGCGGCCGAGTTCAACATCTACGTCGACCCCGAGGCCGCCCGCGAGGTCTTCGAGTCGGGGCTCCCGATCACGATGAGCGGCCTCGACGTCACCCACCAGGCCGGCGCGGGCAAGGCCGAACGGGACCGCCTGCGGGGCGTCGGGGAGCTCGGCGGGGTGGTCGCGGGCTTTCTGAACTTTTTCGCCGCCACCTACGAACGGATCTTCGGCTTCGACGCCCCGCCCCTGCACGACCCCGTCGCGGTCGCGGCCGTCCTTGAGCCGGACCTCCTGAGGACGCGTTTTATGCGCGTGGACGTCGAGTGCGGGAGCGATCTCACCCGCGGCGAGACGGTCTGCGACTTCCACGGCGTCACGGGCAAACCCCCGAACGCCGACGTCGGCGTCGGGCTCGACCGGGGAGGCTTCTTCGAGCTGCTATACGACTCCTTGAGGCGACTGTAGGATGGTCGCGGCGGGGTAAGGGTTCTCCCTTGGATGGTGCAAATTTTGCCGCGTACCGGGAGGAGGGATATGGCGAGACCGTTATGCCTCGTCGGAGCACCGACGAGTATGGGCGCCCATGCGCCCGGTCAGGAGAAAGCGCCAAGGGCGCTCAGGGACGCGGGTATCGCGGAACGACTGACCGAGGCGGGCTTGGAGGTGATCGACGGGGGAGACGGGCCCATCCGCCGGTGGCGCCCGGACAAAAAGAACCGGTTCGCGCAGAACCTCTCCGCGGTGGTCGAGGCCGCCCGCGAAACCGCGCAGCGGGTACGCCGTTTTGCGGATGGGGGCGGGGTAACGCTGGTGCTCGGCGGCGACTGCACCGTCGAGTTGGGGACGGTCGCCGGCCACCTGACCCCGGGAGAACGCGTGGGGCTCTTGTACTTCGACCTGCACACCGACCTCAACGTCCCCGGAAGCATCCGCGAAGGGGCCCTCGACTGGATGGGCGTCGCCCACCTTCTCGGCGAAGACGGAGCTTCTAAGGCCTTGAGCCGTCTCGGACCCCACTCCCCCTTGCTCGACGGCGACGATGTTTTCTTTTTCTCCCACGGCCCGGAGCAGATGACCGGCTGGGAGCGCGAGGTCTTCGAGAGGCGGGCCTTGAAGGGCGTCACCGCGGACGAGGTGGCGGCCGACCCGGAAGGCGCTGCAGCGGCGGCCCTCGCCGAGATGGAGCCCCGCTTCGACCGGCTGCTGGTACATTTCGACGTGGACACCGTGGACTTCACGGACCTGCCGCTCTCGGAGGATACGGGCAGGAACCGGGGCCTGGCTTTCGGCTCGGCGATGAGGGCGCTGCGCGTCCTGCTGGGGAGCAGACGTCTCGGCGCGCTCACCGTGACGGAGCTCAACCCGGACCACGGGGACGAGGACGGGTCTACCGTCGGTCTCTTCGCTGAGGCGCTCGCCGCGACCCTGGCCGCTTCGCCCGCGCTGCGGGCTCCGGGCTAGCCCTTCGATACCGTCTCAGTCCTCGGCGACCCGCGCCTCCCGCAGCGAGCGGACCATAAAGGCATTGAGCTCTGCGATGGCGGCCGGGTCCCCTGGTGAGAGATCCGGCTCGGCGTGGTCAATGGCCGGCGTGACGGTGACGCGGAGATCCGGCGCGATGCCCCCCAGGTTGCGGGACTCGGAGGCCGGAAAGTACTTGTCCTGCGGGCCGGTGGCGACCTCGACGGGGACCTCTATGCGGCCCGCGCCGGCGAGCGGCGAGAAGAATCGAAGATCCTTCTCGACCCCCTTCGGCAGCGCCGCGTAGAGGTCGTCGAAGCGGGCCGGGTCCCTGTTGGCGAGCAGCGCGAGGACGTCTTGCGACGCCGGTCCGAGGTCTTCGGTCCGGCGCAGGCGGAGGCCGCCCAGGGGGTTCGGGTTCTCGCGGCCGACGCCCTCTATCTCGGCGGACAGGGCCCGCCGGTCGTCGTCTGAGGGCAGCGCGGCCACCAGCGAGCGGGCGACGACGTAGGAGAGGAAGGGGTCGGCCTCGTGGCGGACGAAAGACCCGTCTCCGCTCTCGTAGCGACCGGTGGTGGCTACGTTAACCACGGTTCGGATGTCCGAGTAGGGTGCGACACCGGCCACGACAGAGACCCGTTCCCCGACGTCCCGCCTCTCGGCGGCGAGAAGGGCGAGGGTGGCGCCCGTCGAGATGCCGACCAGGGCGACCCTATCGTTCGCCACGTCCGGACGGCCCGGTATGGCGCGGGCAACGTCGGCGGTCTCGGCGACGCTCCCGGGGGTGATCCTGTCCTCCGTCAGCCCCGGCAGATCGGGCACGACCACGAGGTAACCGGCCCTGGCGAGCCCCTCCGCCAGCCGCCGCGCCTCGGGCAACTTTCGGCCCTCGGGGATCGTGCCGTTGGCGAAGAACACGGCCGGCCACGGGCCCTCCCCCGCGGGCCTCACGACGAGGGCGGGGTTTCCGGCCACGGTCTCGTCCGCGAACCGCGGCTCGCCGCTGACGACCTCGGTCGCGGGCGTGAGGACCGGGGCGTCGAGAACGGAGGAGATCACGACCACCGCCCGCGCCTGCGCGTCCAACCACGACCATAAAGCGAGGACCACCCCGAGCCCGACCGTGAGGAGCACGAGCAAGAGCGCAAGTCGGCGCCGACGCCTGAATTTTTTCTCCCTCCGCACCCGCAAAGCCTCCCCCACGGAGACGACCCTTTCCGACGCTAACTATGCTACGGGATCCATCCCCTGTCTACGCCGGTGCGGCGGGCGGGTCCGAGGAGGCCCTTGAGATTTTATCGAGCGGGCGGCGCAGTCCGGGGGGCAGGACGACCCTTATCTCGTCCTCGGGTGGTAACTCGCCGCCGGTGAGGACGGGGCCCATGATGCCGGCCTTGCGGGCGAGGTTGCCCCCCGTTCGTCGCGGTCCAGCACGGCCTTCATGAGGCCCCGCTGGAGGTTGTCCAGCTGCCTGCAGGGGCTGCGCAGGCCCGTCACCTCGACCGACGCCGCTTCGCCGAGGCGCAGCGTGGTTCCCGGGGGCAGACCGAGCAGGTCGGTGCCGCGGGTGGTGACGTTCTCGCCCATCTGGCCCGCCGAGGCACGGAAGCCGGCGGCCCGCAGTTCGTCGTGGAGCTCGGCGCGGACCAGGAGCACCTGCCGCAGGTTAAGCCGCGTCGGGTCCTGCCTCACCCTAGAGCGGTGCCTGACGATCTCTCCCAGGTGCGCGCGTCGCCTATCGACGCCCAGCCCGGCCAGGAGCCGGATGCTCTTCCCGTTCGATTTGCTGGAGGTGTGCGTCGCGCTGCGGCTGACCGCGGCTACCGTTCCTTGCACGGGTCCGACCTCCGGTCTTCTTTGCCCGTCAACCCCCAGCATAGCGGACCGCGCGCCGACGAAGGGCGCGGTCCAAGGCACCGACGCCGGGCAAGGGCCGGCGACGAGACTCGCCACGGCCCCCGGGACGGGGGTGCTTTAACCGACGGCCAGGGACACGATCCCCAGGACCAAACACAGGGATGCCACCAACCGACGACCCAGGCCGCCTTCCGCCAGCAGGCTCCCGCCCAGAAGCGCCCCGAAGAGGATGCCTATCTCCCGGGCGGGGGCGACGCGGCTCACTGGGGCGAACACCAGCGCCGTGAGCACCAGCAGGTAGGCGAGGGGGCTCAACACCGCCACGCCCAGCGTCTCAGGCCAGCGGGAGCTCCAGGCGCGGCGGACCTCCTCTCTCCTCCGGAGCGCCACCGGCAGGAGGACGATGGTCTGGACCAGAAGGGAAGCCCAGTAGTAGAGGATGGGCGAGAGCAAGAGCTCGCTGACGGCGTACTTGTCCCACAGGGTGTAGGCGGCGACGAAGACGCCGGTTAGTAGGCCGAAGGCCACCCCGAGCCACCTCCCATCGGCGGATTTTCGCCCGCGGTTCGGTTCCCACGCCAACAGGAACACCCCGGCGACGATCAGGAGGATGCCCACCACGGCCACCGGGCCGGCGCGCTCCCCGAAAAAAAGGATCCCGGCCCCGCTCGCGAGCAGGGGACCCGTGCCCCGGGCAAGGGGGTAGACGACCGAGAGGTCCCCCACCCGGTAGCCCCGTTGCAGGGAGAGAAAGTATCCCACGTGCAACGCCCCCGTGCCGAGCACGAAGAGCAACCCCAGGGCGCCGAGGCGAGCGCCTCCTAGAACAACGACGCCGACCGCCAGCGGCGCGAAGATCACCGTCGAGAGCGCGCTGTAGAGCCAGACGAAGGCGGGTCCGCCGGCGTCGCCGCTGGCGCGTTTGGCCAGGAGGTTCCAGGTGGCGTGGAGAATGCCGGAGACAAGCACGAGGCCCAGGGCGAAGAGGGTCACGGTCACGCTCCTTTTGGCAGAGGACCCTGCCCTACGGCGAGGCCCACACTCGTCACGCCCCCGGGCCTTCTGCGTCCCCAAAGTGGTGCGCCGTCCGTCCCCACGAAGGGGCTTCGGGCGCGCCGGGTTCACCCCTCCGGTCCGGGAGAGACCATGGGCGCTCGGAAGGCGGACGCAGCATAACAAAGGCGAAGCCGCCCCCTCAACCGGCCCTAAGCGGTTCGCACAAGGCCGGGCTCGCCCACCCGGCGTAGGGGTCCACACTCGCCGGCCCTCCCCCGCGTATACTCACCGACCATGCCGGAAGGAGAGACATGACGTTCGGCCCGTGGGGCGACGCAGCCCTCGGGGCCCGGGAGGTGCTGAGGAAGGCCGCCCGGCGCTCCGCCGCCGAGACGCGGGACGCTTTAGCCGACGGGGCAACGGACCCCGTCGCCGCCTTCCGCCTGGGCGACCTCTCGCGGGCGCAGTGGTTCCTGTGGACGGGCGCCAACCTGGCGGCGACGGAACGGGCGGGTCGCGCGGGCCCGACGGGCGTGGCGTTGCGAGGACCAGCGCCCTCGGCGAGGGCGCTGGTCCTCGCAACGCTCGCGGCGGACCTGTACCTGGGGTACGCGACGCTCAGGGAGCGGGAACGGTGGCTACCCAGGACCGTTCGCGGGGAGGATTGGGAGCTCGCGCACCGGCGGGGGGCAGGGCGTCTGCTAGACGCGGCGGAGGCGCTGGGGGGGACCCTGATCAAGGCCGGCCAGTTCGCCTCCTCGCGACCGGACCTCCTGCCCGCCGCCTACACGGGGGAGCTCTCCTCTCTTCAGGACCGCGTCCCGCCCCAGCCCTCCGAAACGGTGGATGCCGCCATAGCCCGCGAGCTCGGCCGCCCGATTCCCGAGGTCTTCTCCCGCTTGGACCGCGAGCCCGTCGCCGCCGCCTCCATCGCCCAGGTCCACCGCGCGACGCTGCGCGACGGCCGCGCGGTGGCGGTTAAGGTCCAGTACCCCGGCGTCGCGGACCTCATCGAGGCCGACCTCGACGCCCTCGAGACCATCTTCGACGCCATCGCCCGCCTAGAGCCCCGGATCCGGCTCCGACCCATAGCCGAATACCTCCGCTGGACCCTGCCCCTGGAGCTGGACTTCCGCCGCGAAGCCCGGGCCATGACGACCCTCCGGCAGGCGCTCTCGCACCGGACGGACGTGATCGTGCCTGGTGTGGTGGAGGTCCTCACCACGGGGCGCCTGCTCGTCATGGACTTCGTGGAGGGGATTAGGATTTCCGACCGCGAGGCCCTCGTCGCGGCCGGTGTAGACCCCGGCGAGGTCGCAAAGAGGCTGAACGACGCTTTCGCGGAGGGACTCTTCCGGCACGGCGTCCTGCACGCCGACCCCCACCCCGGTAACCTCCTCGTGCAGCCCGGACCTGACGGACCGCGCCTGGGCCTGCTCGACCACGGCCTCACCCTGGAGCTAGAGGATTCTTTCGTCGGCGTCCTGGCCCGGATGGTCGGGGCCATGAGGGGCGGGAACCTCGACGGGCTGACCGCCTCCCTCAGGGATGCGGGGCTGCCGGTGGGACCCCAGACGGACGTGGAGACCCTGCTGGGGGTCGTCGGCGTCTTGCTCGGAGGGGGTCGGGAGGAGGCCCGGCCCGAACTCGGGGAGCTCGGCCGCAACCTCGGGACGAGCGTGGGCGACCTCCCGCCCAGGCTGCTCCTCGTGGGCCGCGCCATCGGCCTACTCGACGGCATAACTCGAAAGCTCGACCCAAACCTCGACGTTATGGAGGTCGTGGGCCGCCACACCGGCCCGTCGTAGCGCGCTTTACAGGGGGCGCAAACTCCTCTAATCTCCGCCCAGGCTCATTGGAGGAAGGTGTGCAGGGGGTGGCAGTGGATCGCGTCTTGTACCGAACCGCCCGCGGCGTCAAGTGGGGCCTCGCGCGGGCGTGGCGGAGGATTTCGAGGGGCATGCGCCGCATAGGCAAGCCCCAAGACCGGCCCTCCGGGGGTGGGACGGACCCGGCCAACCTGGTCTGGATTTTCGGCTCCGCGCGAACGGGGAGCACCTGGCTCGGGGCCATGATGGCCGACGTGAGGGGTCACTCCTGGTGGCACGAGCCGATGGTCGGCTACCTATTCGGCCACCTCTACTTCGAACGGGCCCGGGCGAGGAGAAAGGACGCGCACTTCGTCCTCGGTGGCGAGAAGGAACTCTGGCTGGGGCCGGTCCGCCACTTCGTCCTGGACTCCGTCGGGACCAGGTTTCCTGGGGTAGGCGGGGACAGGTACCTTGTCGTCAAAGAGCCCCACGGCACCCTCGGTTCCCCCCTCCTCCTCCAAGCCCTGCCGGAAAGCCGAATGATTCTGCTCGTCCGAGACCCCCGAGACGTCATCTCCTCGAAGATGGACGCAGCCAGGGAGGGCAGTTGGGCCGAGAAGGCCCAGAAGGGCCGCGGCCAGCAGAAAAAAACACCTCCGCGGACGACAGGCCGGACGCCTTCGTCAAGAGCCAGGCCAAACGCTACGCCCGGCTCATGGAGCTCGCCCAGGAAGCCTTCGACGCCCACGAAGGACCGAAGGTCCTGGTCCGCTACGAGGACCTGGTCGCCGACACCCCGGGCATTATGCGCCGGGTCTACTCGACCCTCGGCATCCCGGCCGAGGAGGCGGAACTCGCCCGCGTGGTCGAGAAGCACGCCTGGAAGAACATCCCCGGGAAGGAGAAGGGGGCCGGCAAGTTTTACCGGAAGGGCAGCCCCGGCGGCTGGACGGAGGACCTGACCCCCGAACAGGCCGGGATGGTCGCAAGCATAACCGCGCCCGTCCTCGCCCGGTACTACTCCGGGGAACGTCAGCCGCCCGGCTGAGAAGCCGGAGCGGCCTTCGACGGTCGGATC
Organism: uncultured Rubrobacteraceae bacterium; assembly: GCA_902806015.1. Next base: position 2,291 of record CADCUZ010000139.1, on the reverse strand, counting down.
CTCGTAGCTCGCCGACTGCCAAAGGCCGCGGATACTGCGCCACCGGCTGCTGCTCGGAGGGCATCTTGGAGCCGTCCGTGGTCTGGCCCTGCGGCGGAGCCTGAACGTCTACCGGCGTGCCAAAGTAGTAGTTCTGGGTGACGAGGCTCGTCCGCATCTTGCCGCCCTCCGGCGTCCCCGGATAAGAGGCGTTCCCAGCCACCGCCACAGGCGTCTCCATCGCGCGGCGGCGGACGCGGTTCTGCCCGTCGAGCCACACCCCCACGGGGATCTTGCTCGTGACGAGCCCTTCGACCGGCTGCTCGTACGCACCGTCTCGACGGCGGAGGGCTGCTCCGCCTCCTCGGGCGCCTTCTTCGTGAAAGACCTTTCGTCTTTAAAGGGTTTGCACGCGCCGACGAGCAGAACATAGCCGTCAGCGCCACCAGGATCAGAAGCATTCTCATAAAGACCCTTCCTCTCGACCGGAACCCGCGCGGACGCCCGTCCTCCTGCCCGGACCGGCCGTGCCTCACTAACACAGATCACATCTCCAGGCGCGCAGCCCTGCGGGCCCGATCTTTCCGGCCGGAGGTGTGATCGGCCTTCCCGCGATCCGCCTCGAATCCCGTAGACTTACGTTTGACGGACACCCAAAAAGGAGCCTGGATGGCGAACCTACCGCAGCAGGGTCAGCCCCTGCCCGAGATGGACCTCACGGCCGAGGACGGGGGCCACGTCGGCCCCGGTGACCTCGCCGGCCAGAGGACCGTCCTCTACTTCTACCCCAAGGACGACACCCCCGGCTGCACCAAGGAGGCCTGCGCCTTCCGCGACCGCATGGCCGACTATCAGGAGGCCGATATAAAGGTCTACGGCGTCTCGTTGGATTCCCCCGAGTCCCACCGCGAGTTCCGCGAGAAGTACGGCCTGAACTTCCCGCTCCTCACCGACGAGGGCGGCCGCGCCGCCGAGGCGCTCGGCATCATGAGCGAGAAGGGCTCCGCAAGACGCGTCACCTTCCTGCTCGACCCCGACGGCAACATAGCCCGCGTCTACCCTGAGGTATCCCCGGAAACTCACGCCGATGAGATCCTCGCGGACGCGGGCTCTCTCTAGGGTCTTTGTTTTGGTCTGCGAGGGTAAGAAGAGTGCTAAGTCGAATGAGAACCCGTAGCAGGAGGTCGATATGAGCGCCGGGAACAGCGGAGACCGCTTCCGGGAGTTGGAGCAGGCGTACGGCGAGTACACCGTCTACGACCAGCACTACGAGAAGATAGGCAAAGTGGACGACATCTTCGTGGACGAAAACGACGAGCCGGAGTACATAGGCGTCAAGACGGGCCTGCTGGGGATGAAGTCCACCCTGATCCCCATAGAGCTCGTCCGCGTGAACGACCGGCGCAAGCTCGTGGAGGTCGCGGCGGACGAGGAAACCATAAAGCACGCCCCGACCTTCGACAACGACAACGACATAACGCCCGATTACGAGGACCGCGTCCACGGCTACTTCGGCCTGGAGCGCCCCCCCGCCAGGCAGGGCAGCGGCGGCTACGGCAGCTACTACGATTCCTCGGCGGAGGCCTCCCGCGAAGAGGAACTGCGCCGCTCGGTGGACACCGAGTACGGCGAGCGCACGGGGGCCCCGGAGCGTCCGGCGGCGACCTACTCGCGCGGGTCCACGGACACGAACCTGGACATACCGCTGGAAGACACCGGTCGCGCCGAGCCGGAGGCTTCCCCCCCCCAGCAAGAGGTCACGGGAACCGCCGGAGACCCGTACGCCGCCGCCGCGGCCACGCACCAGAAGGGGAGCCGGCGGGAGGAGAACGAGGTCCAGGGCGACAGGAGCGTCAGGGTGTTCAAGCGGACCCGCGCCGTGCGCGAGTAGACGGGAGTCGTTGGCCTCCGCCTCGAGGCCCCCGGCGCCGGTCCGCGTATAAGAATGGGCCCAACGTCATAGGGTTCGGGGCAAAGGGGTCCGCGAGGCTGGGAGGTTTACGATGGTGGAGGCGCAACTGCAGTACGGCAAAGGCGACCTGAACGTCCGGATCCCGTCCTCCAACGTGACAGTGCTGGCGCCGAGACCCGAGGAGGGTCTGCCGGACGAGGCGGCGGCCTTCCGGAAGGCGGTGCGCGAACCCATCGGCTCCGCGCCGCTGAAGGAGATCGTGGGCGCCGGGGAGCAGCTCGCCGTCGTGATACCGGACATCACCCGCGCCCTGCCCCGCGAGCGCCTCCTGCCCTGGCTCTTCGAGGAGCTCTCCCACGTCCCGCCCGAGAACGTCACCATCGTCAACGGCACCGGCTCC
>CADCUZ010000138.1 GCA_902806015.1 uncultured Rubrobacteraceae bacterium | reverse complement strand
GACTCCTTCTTTCCCTTTCCCACCAATCGGAGCGGAGAAGGGCACCGGCTTTTCACCACAACGCTACCACCCCGCGTTCCAGAAACAGCATTGCATTGAGCAGCCTTCACCACGCTTAACAAGGCCTTCATCGCGCGAATGGCGCTTGGACCGCAGTTCAAGTCAAGGTTCTTGCTCGCGTACGGTTCAAGGGCATAGCGCACAGCCGTACGCACTAAATGCCACGGCGACCCCACTAGGGAACAGCAATAATCCTTTTCTGGGCCGCCAGTCCGCGGGGCTGCACGATTCGCGCTCTATCTTAACGGGCCGGGCTTGTAACTCAATCCTCTACTTTTACCTGCAAACCGTCATTTTTGATTGCGAGTTGACTTGTAGTGAGTGCGATTGGCTATCATACGCGGTCAGGCGGTCGAACGAAAATAGGGGGACGGGATTTGGGCCAGACGAGTGACGCGGGCGGGCGCAGGTTCAACTCGGCGTCGGACGCGGAGATCCGGAACGCCGACGTCGCCGACTCGTACTTCCACCGGACGATGGAAGTGCTCCGCTCGCGCGGCCTGGAGGACGCCCCCGTTCACGCCGAACTCGCCTACAAGACCTCGGACCCCGAGGCTTGGTTTGTGGTGGCCGGCCTGGACGAGGTCGCGTACCTTTTGGAGGACCTGCCGGTAGAGGTCCGGGCGGTGCCAGAGGGCACGATCTGCCGTCCCCACGAGCCGCTGCTGACGATATCCGGCCCCTACGGCGCCTTCGCCGAGCACGAGACGGCCCTGCTGGGTCTGCTGTGCCAGGCCTCCGGTATCGCCACGGGCGCGGCCCGCTGCCGGCTCGCGGCGGGCGAGCGGCCCGTCATCTCCTTCGGGGCGCGCAGAATGCACCCGGCCATAGTACCCATGATCGAGCGCTCCGCCTACCTGGGAGGCTGCGACATGGTCGCCGTGGACCTGGCCGTCAGGCGCATGGACATCCCCGCCACGGGAACCACGCCGCACGCCCTCGTACTCCTGATCGGCTCGACCGCGGAGGCCGCCAAGGCTTTCGACGAGACCGTCGCCCCCGAGGTTCCCCGCACCATCATCATCGACACCTTCGACGACGAGAAGTTCGGCGCGCTGCTGGCAGCGCGTGCCATCCCCGACACCATCTCGGCCATCCGGATGGACACGCCCGGCAACCGCCGCGGGGACTTTCGAGACCTGATGCGCGAGGTCCGTTGGGAGCTCGACCGCCACGGGTTCGGGCACGTCAAGATTTTCGCCTCGGGCGGCATCGACGTGGACTACATCCTCCACCTGAACCCCGTATGCGACGCCTACGGGGTCGGCGGCGCCATCGCGGACGCCCCCATGATCGACTACTCCTTGGACATCGTCGAGGTGAACGGCGAGGACCGCTCTAAGCGCGGCAAGCGCGGCGGGTGCAAACGACTCCTCGAGCTGGACGACGGGTCGCGCAGGGTCCTGCCGGCCAACGCCCCCCAGCCCGAAGGCGCCCGCGACGTCCTGCGCCCCATCGAAGAGGCGTTCGGGGACGGCGACGTCCGCACCCTGCGCGAGCGCGTGCTCGCCCAACTCGCCACGGGCGAGTTCGCCCTCTGAGCCAAATGGTTCCTCTACCCCGTTTGCGCTAGACGATGCCGACCACTTCGGACGAGCGGAATTCCGCCCATTTGTGCGATGCGGCACCAGCCCCTCCCCCAAATAATTACAGGGGTAAGTTCGAGTCGACAGACAGGAACCGCGATGGAAGAGACTACGTCGAACACCAACGAACGCCACCGTCTGTCCCTTCTGCGTGTCGTCGTTTCTCGAAGATTTCGGCCGAAACTCGGCGCGGTGCGACGCGGCCGACGGCGAGGTCCTGGAGGCGCTCCAGCGCATCATCGCCCCCCGGACCCGCCTGAGCGGCACGCCTGCGAGTGCGGCCACCCCGAGATGTGGCTCCTCCCGGACAACGTGTACCGTTGACCGGCCTGCGGCTCGGAGGTCGTGCCCGTTTCGGCAGCGTTGGCGAGGGGAAGCTCCCCAACCACATCGACGCCTACTGGTCCGGCTGGCTCGATGGCCGCTACGGCGAGCCGGAGCTTATGCGAAGAGCCAGGCGCTGGCCCGCTCGGACGCGGCGCCCGACCGCCCTGGTTTTATTCCCGCGGCCACCGCGCCGGACGCGAGGCTCGGGTCGCCAGGGGTCGTTCGAAAGGGGGCTTCGTAATGAGCCCGAACCTACGGGGCCCCAGCGGAATTTATGACGAGGTAGTAAGAGCACTCCCCCGCCCCCACGTTGTCGAAGCGGTGCGGCACGTCCGCCTCGAAGTACAACGCGTCGCCCTCTCGGAGCCTGTATTCCTCGCCGCCGAGAGTCGCCGCGAGCTCTCCCCTCTCGACCATGACGTGCTCCTGAACCCCCTTGCGGTGCGGCGGGAACTCGCCCGACGTGCCGCCCTCCGGGACCACGTTGCGGACGAACTCGACGCCTCGGCCCGCGAAGGTCGGGGATAGCAACTGCCGCTCAAAGCCGGTCTCGGGGTCGCGCATGACCATGCGCCCCTCCCGGGGCAAGAAGGCCACCTCACGCCGCTCCTCGACCCCTGCGAGTCGCGAAAGCGTCACCCCGAACCCCTCGGCCAGCCTCGCCGCGACCACTAACGTCGGGTTTTTCTCCCCCCGCTCGATCTTGGAGATCATGGCCCGGCTTACCCCCGACCGTTCGGCCAACCCCTCCAAGGTCAGCCCCTGCTCCCGGCGCAACTCCTTGACGCGCTCGCCCAGCCTCCCGGAGGAAACCGCCTCCACCATCCCCGACACCGCTGTTGCGCCGCTTTCCGTCATTTGATAGAAGTTATTCTATCATGGTAGATTTAGTCATACTCCTTGTGGCCGCGGCGCCGTTCGTGGTGGCGGGGGTCGGGCTTCTGGTGTTGGGCAAGCCGGCGGTCTGGGTTGGCGTCGCGACGCTGGGGTCGGCTGTGGTCGGGGCGCTGGTGCTAGGGGGTTCGGGGCTCGGGGAGTCCCTGGTCGGGGGGCTCGGCATATCGGGGCGGGTGTTGTTCGTTCTTTTCGGGGGTCTGCTGCTCTACAACGTGCTCGCGGCCGGCGGGGCGGTAGAGGAGGTCTCGCGGTTCCTGGGTCGGTTGGAGCCGGACCCGGTCGCGCTTGCGTCGGGGGTGGTGGTCGGGGTGGCGCCGTTCTTCGAGTCGGTGACGGGGTTTGGGGTCGCGGTCGTGATCAGCGCCCCGATCCTGCTCGCCGCGGGCTTCTCCCCCATAAAGGCGGCGGTGCTGGCGAGTTGGGGACAGTGCGCGGTGCCATGGGGCGCCCTCGGGGTGGGGACCGTGATCGGGGCCGACCTCGCCGGGATGGGCTTCGGCGAGCTCTCGGACTGGAGCGCCCTTCTGAGCGTGCCTCTGTTCCCCGTCTACGGCGTGGCGGCGGTGGCGCTCGCGGGCGGATGGTCCGGCGCCCGGCGCCGCGGCGTGGAGGCGGCGTTACTCGGCCTCGCGGCCGGTGCGGGGACGTTGGGGACCAGCCTGTTCCTCGTCCCCGAGCTCTCCGGCGCGGTAGGCGGGCTCGCGGCCGCGGCGGTCTTTCTGGGGCGTCGCAGGGGCACGGTCGGCGGCGCGCCGGTGCGTGCCCTGCTGCCCTACGCGTTTCTTCTGGCGCTGCTCGTCCTGATAAACGGGGCCGGGGATCCGAGCTCGGTGGCGTGGGTCGGGCCAGTTCTGGACGGGCCCGGCCTGCCGCTTCTGGCGTGCGCGGTCTTTGCCGCCGCGTTATTTGGGGTGGGCGAAGGTCGGTTCGGCGGTGCGGTCGGACGGACGGTGCGACAGTGGCTACCGACCGCGGGGGCGGTGCTCACGTTCGTGCTCGCCGGAGCGATTTTGGCGGACGGCGGGGCGGCGGGGATGCTCGCGTCCGAGGCCCGGCGCTTCGGCGGCCTGTACCCCGCCGTGCTGCCCGTCCTCGGGGCCTTCGGGGGCGCGCTCGCCGGGTCCAACGCCGCCTCCAACGCGCTCTTCATGCCGCTGCAGGTCGAGGCCGCCCGCGGGCTCGGCCTCCAGGAGTCGCTTGCGGCGGCTTCGCAGAATGTGTCAGGGAGCCACGCGAGCTTGCTGGCGCCGCAGCGGATCGTGCTGGCGGCCACGGCGACGGGTCTGGTGGGACGGGAGGGTGAAATCACACGCTGCGCGCTGGCCCCCGTCGCGCTCTCCGTCCTCATCCTCGCGGCTGTCGGGATGATAGCCCGGTAGGTACGCGCCACCCGCCAGCAGCCCGGGCATCCGATTGTCGCGGCGGGGCTAGAATCGCTCTCGCAGGCCGGGGTAGTTCCCGTGGCAAAGAGCAGGACTGGGAGGCTCAGGCCTACCAGTCGTAAGCCTCTCCGGCCGGCGGTTTGCCAGTGCCGGGAACCCTTCGCTGACCGGCCGGGGTAGTCGAGATTCAGGTCGGCGAGGGCGTGGCCGTCGTGGTCGGGACGGTGGCGCGGGCCCGGGTGGATCTCGCCTTAAACGACCGCCATCTCACCGTTGGGCCGAACAACGTGGAGGTATTGCGCAGCCAGTGGCGTCGGTGTGGAACCCTACGAGCAGTCCCTCGGCCTCAGCGATGCGCGGCGGTGGGTGTGCGCGATGCCCAGGTCCACGCAAGCTCCTTCGTCCGGGACGCGGCCGTCAACCACGATGAGGAAGACGTCCAACTCCATGTTCTGGCCTCGTCCAGCTCGAACACGGCGTGGCGCCATCTCTCGGGGGACATCGCGTCGTAGGGGGCTTGTCCTGTTACGCCCCGTCGCGTTGGGGCGGGAACACATTGAAAATTACGCTCTTCCAGCCTCTCCGTCAGGCGTGCTTTGAAGGGCCTATCGGCCGTGGAAAAGAGCACCCCGGCGAGGTAGCCAGCACGGCCTAGCCTAGGGCGCGGTCGAGATGGATGGCGGCGCTTATTAGGGAGAGGTGGGTGAGGGCCTGGGGAAAGTTGCCGAGGGCCTCGCCAGAGGAGCCGATCTCCTCGGCGTAGAGGCCGAGGTGGTTGGCGTAGGAGAACATCTTCTCCAGGGCGAGGCGGGCCTCGTCAAGCCTGCCGGCCTGGGTGAGGCACTCCACGAACCAGAAAGAGCAGAGGCTGAAGCTGCCCTCGTCGCCGACGAGGCCGTCGGGCGCAGCCTCGTCGGTGCTGTACCGGTCGACCAAAGTATCGTAAGTCAACTCCTCCTGGATGCGGTCGAGCGTGGCGAGCCAGCGCGGGTCAGTAGGTCCCACGAACTTCACGAGCGGCATGAGGAGGAGGGAGGCGTCCAGGGCCTCGCCCCCGTAGTGCTGGACGAAGCTGTTCCTCTCGGGGTTCCAGCCCTTGTCCATGACCTCCTCGTAGATCTTGTCGCGCTCGGCAACCCAGCGCCCCTCCCCCCCGTTCCCCGTCGGCAGGCCGCGCTGACGCGAGATCCTGACGCCTCGCTCCAGGGCCACCCAGCTCATCACCTTGGAGGAGACGAAGTGCCGCCGACCGCCGCGGACCTCC
>CADCUZ010000137.1 GCA_902806015.1 uncultured Rubrobacteraceae bacterium | reverse complement strand
ACCGCAGGCCCCTGGACGATCTCGTGATCTACAGGGACTAGGCGGCCGACCGGGCCGGGGCAGCTCTCACCCGGCCGAGTACGACCTCCGCGGCGCGCCGTAGAGGGTGTTGCGGCGGCGGGGGGTGCGGCCTATCTCCCGGATCATGGCCTCCAGGTCCGAAGGCGTCATCTCCTGGCCGTGGGCCGCGCCCGCGGCCCGGCTGATGCTCTCGTTCATGAGGGTGCCGCCCAGGTCGTTGCAGCCGGCCTGCAGGCACGCCTTCGCCCCCTCGGCGCCGAGCTTCACCCACGAGACCTGCACGTTGTCTATGTGGCCGTAAAGCGCGATCCTCCCAACGGCGTGCATCTTGAGCGACTCGGCGAAGGTCGGCCCCCTGCGGGAGCGTCCCTGCAAGAAGAGCGGGGCTCCCATGTGCACGAACGGCAGCGGCACGAACTCCGTGAAGCCGCCTGTATCCTTCTGGATGTCCCGCAGAACCATCAGGTGCCGCGCCCAGTTAACGGGGCCGTCCACGTGGCCGAACATTATCGTTGTCGTGGCAGACAGCCCAACCGCGTGCGCCTTGCGCATCACCTCGGCCCACTGCGCCGTGTTGATCTTGTCCGGGCAGATGACGGCCCTGACCTCGTCGTCCAGCACCTCGGCCGCCGTGCCCGGCAACGTCCCGAGCCCGGCCTCCTTCAGCTCCACCAGAAACTTCTCGACCGACATCCCCAAGGTGCGCGCGCCCTGCCACACCTCGAGCGGGGTGAAGGCGTGCACGTGCATCTCGGGCACCTCGTCCTTTACCGCCCGCAGGTACTCCAGGTAGTTCTTGCCCGTGAAGCTGCCGTGGATGCCCCCGACCATGCAGACCTCCGTGGCCCCCTTCTCCCACGCCTCCCGCGCCCGCCTCGCGACCTCCGCGGTGTCCAGCAGGTAGGGATCCCCGCGCAGGTTGAGGCTTTTCGGGCCCTTGGAGAAGGCGCAGAAGCGGCAGCGGAAGTAGCACTGGTTGGTGTAGTTGATGTTCCTGTTGACGACGTAGGTGACCTCGTCCCCGTTCACCTCGCGCCTGAGCCCGTCCGCCACCCGGCAGAGCTCGGCGAGCTCCGTCCCGCGCGCCGTGAAGAGCAAGGCAACCTCCTCTTCGCGCAGATCCCGGGTCCCGGCCGCCGCGAGCGCCCGCGCGAAGCGGGGACGCACCTTCGACGGACGCCGCCCGCGAACCTCGCCGACGGTCTTCGGCGGAACGGGCTCGGTGGTGCCGGGCGCCCACTCTTCGGTCCTGGCGAATCCATCGGCGTCCTGGGCCGCCCACACGCGGGCGCGGAGGCGCTCGTCGACCCACGTTGCGGCCTCGCGGGCGTAGGAGGGGTGGAGGGCGAGGCGCTCGAGGAGCAGGTAGCCCTTCGTCTCCGTGGCCCCCTCAAGCTCCTTGAGGTGGGGCCAGGGGCGTTCGGGGTTGACGTGGTCGGGGGTTACGGGGGAGACGCCCCCCCAGTCGTTTATGCCGGCGTCTACGTAGCGGGCGTAGGAGGGGGCGCCGTTCCCGGCGAGCTTCGCCGCCGCGAGGTTCGGCGGGGCCTGGACCGTTACGTCGGAGGGCAGGAGGAGGCGGGCGAGGGCGATCGTGGCAAGCATCTCGTCCTCGGAGGGCTCGGCCCAGCGGGCCATCCTCGTGCCCGGCTTGGCCCGGAAATTCTGGACGATGCACTCTTGGACGTTGCCGCGTCGCTCGTGTATGTTCCGGATCGCAAGCAGCGTGTCCACCCGTTCTTCGACGGTCTCGCCGATCCCGATGAGAATGCCCGTCGTGAACGGCACCCGTAGCTCCCCTGCGGCGTCCATGGTTTTCAGGCGCTTGGCTGGCACCTTATCCGGGGAGGCCCAGTGGGCGAGGTTCGGGCCGAGCAGCCGGTCCGAGGCCTGCTCTAGCATGATCCCCTGGGAGACGGAGACGTGCCTGAGCGCCCGCACCTCCTCCGCCGAGAGAACGCCGGGGTTTGCGTGCGGCAAGAGCCCCGTCTCCTCCAGCACGAGCCGGCAACAGTGGACGAGGTACTCGATGGTGCTACCAAAACCCATCTCCCGCAGCTCGTGCCTGGCCTCCGGGTAGCGTTTCTCGGGCTTGTCCCCGAGCGTGAAGAGCGCCTCCTTGCAGCCGGCCGCGGCGCCCGCGCGGGCGATCTTAAGTACCTCGTCTGTTGTTAGGTAGGCGTTCTCGCCGGGGCGGGGGCCGCGGGCGAAGGTGCAGTAGCCGCAGTTGTCTCGGCAGAGCTTCGTGAGGGGGATAAAGACCTTGCGAGAGTAGGTGACGCGGGGCCCGAAGGCCCGGTCGCGGATCTCCGACGCCGCTTTCATGGCCGGTCCCGGGTCGGCGTAGGCCGCCCACGCCAGCTCGTAGATCCCCTCGCGCCCCTCCTCGTCGGCCACCGACGCGTGCACCAAAGCTGCGTACCCCCTCGTCTCTCGCGGAAGGGCAGTATACTCCCGATCCGCCCGAGCGGAATCCCCCCGCGCAAATCCGACAAATTTTGTAGGAGATCGGATAGAATACCCCTTCGTGGAGTGGTAGCCGAGAAGGGAGTCCCGTGAGCGAGCAGCAGATAGAGCAGAAGGGTTACGCCCACCCGGAGGCGCTGGTGAGCACCGAGTGGGTTGCGGAGCATTTGAACGATCTGGAGAACGTGCGCATCGTGGAGTCAGACGAGGACGTGTTGCTCTACGAGGTTGGGCACATACCCAACGCCGTCAAGATCGACTGGGTGGAGGATCTGAACGACCCGCTCGTGCGCGATTACCTCGACCCGGAGAAGTTCGCCCAGTTGATGGGCGAGAAGGGCATCGGCCCGGACACGAAGGTCGTCTTTTACGGGGACAAGAACAACTGGTGGGCCACCTACGCCCTGTGGGTCTTCCGCCTCTTCGGCCACGATAACGTCGCCGTCATGGACGGGGGGCGGGTCAAGTGGGTGGCCGAGGGCCGCGAGATGACCCAGGAGGTCCCGTCGGTGCCGAGGACGGAGTACCCGACGCCTACCCGAGATGACTCGGCCATCCGGGCCTTCAAGGCGGACGTCGAGAAGCACGCAGAGGCCAACGGCTCGATGATAGACGTCAGGAGCCCGGGCGAGTACTCGGGCGAACTACTGCACATGCCGGACTACCCGCAGGAGGGCGCGCTCCGGGGCGGGCACATCCCGGGGGCCGCCAACGTGCCTTGGGCGCGGGCCGCGAGGGAGGACGGCACCTTCAAGAGCGCGGACGAGCTCAAGGAGATCTACGAGGGCGAGGCCGGCCTCTCCGGGGACGACGAAGTCGTGGCCTACTGCCGCATCGGGGAGCGCTCCAGCCACACCTGGTTCGTGCTCAAGTACCTCCTCGGATACGACAACGTGCGCAACTACGATGGCTCTTGGACCGAGTGGGGCAACTCCGTGGGCGCCCCCATCGAGCGGTAGGCCGCACACCGTTGGACCGCAAAGAACGCTTGGCGTTCCTCGTGGACCACCTCGGGAACCCCCGCCACAAGGGGGTCCTAGAAGGGGCGGACGTTTGGATGCCCGGCGGCAGCCCCGAGTGCGGCGGGTCGGTCGTCGTCTACCTCAAGGGCGACCGCAACGGCGGCATAGAGGGCCTCTCCTGGACCGGGCAGGGGGACACCATCAGCATGGGCGCGACCTCGGCGATAGTCGAGCGCGTGCGCGACGAGGGGCTCACGCTGCAGGAGGTGCTCGACCTCGACTACGAAGGGTTCGTCGACTCTTTGGGGCGGGACGTGATCGGCACCCGCACCCGCAACGCCACCCTGGGCCTCTCGACCATAAAATCCGCCGTGCGCAGGTACCTCAAAGGCCACCCGAAAGGCGCGGCGGATCGGGCCGCCGGGCGCACCGGCTAGTCCCGCCCGATCGCCCGTCTTTCGCGTGACCGCTGGGTCTCCCACCGGGTCTCCCACCGGCGGCCGCCCCGTTCGCTAAACTGCGCGACCATGAGCGAGAAAAACAGCGCGCCCCTGTGGGGCGGCAGGTTCGGATCGACTCCTGCCGAAGCCTTCGAGCGCCTCAACGCCTCCATCCCCTTCGACGTCCGCCTCGCGCCCTACGACGTTCGCGGCTCCATCGCCCACGCGAAGATGCTGGGCGCCCAGGGGATAGTCTCTACGGAAGAGTCCGCCCGGCTGGTGCGCGGCCTTGAGGCGGTGCTGCGGGAGGTCGAGGCGGGGGAATTCTCCTGGAAACTCTCCGACGAGGACGTGCACACGGCGGTGGAGCGGCGGCTGCGCGAGATCTCGGGCGACGTGGCGCTCAAGTTGCACACGGGCCGCAGCCGCAACGATCAGGTCGCCCTAGACCTCCACCTCTTTGTCCGGGACGCCGCGAAAGGGCTGCGCGAGGGCGTGCTGGCCGCGATGCGGGCGCTCGTGGAGGTGGCGGGGGCCAACCGGGATCTCGTCCTGCCCGGGTACACGCACCTGCAACGGGCGCAGCCGATCCTGCTCTCCCACCACCTGCTAGCCCATTTCTGGGCCTTCGAGCGGGACGCGCGGCGCTTGGAAGCCGCGTGGGAGGCGGCCAACCGCTCGCCGCTCGGGGCGGCGGCGCTCGGCGGGACGCCGCACCCGGTAGACCCGGTCTTCACGGCGCAAGAACTCGGGATGCTTCCTCCCGTCAACTCTCTGGACGCCGTCTCCGACCGGGACTTCGCCCTCGACCTTCTCTACGCCTGCGCCGTGCTCGGCGTCCACCTCAGCAGGCTCGGGGAGGAGTGGGTGCTGTGGACGAGCGCGGAGTTCGGGTTCGCCGCCTTGGACGACGCGTACTCTTCGGGCTCCTCCATCATGCCGCAGAAAAAGAACCCCGACGCCTACGAGCTGCTGCGGGGCAAGTCCGGGCGCCTCATCGGAGACCTGAACGCCCTCCTCGTCACCCTAAAGGGGCTCCCGCTCGGCTACTCCAAGGACCTCCAGGAGGACAAGGAACCACTCTTCGACGCCGTGGACGCCGTCAGGCTCATGCTCGCCGTTCTCCCCGAGATGCTCCGCACGGCGCGCTTCGACGGCGGGAGGATGCGTTCGGCCGCCGGCGGTTTCGCCCTGGCGACGGAGCTCGCGGACTTTCTGGCGGCCCGCGGCGTGCCGTTCAGGGAGGCCCACCACGCCGTCGGGCGGCTGGTTCGGCGGTGCGAAGAACTCGGCCTGCCGCTTGAAGGGACGCCTGACGACGAACTCGCCGCCGCGCACCCGGCGCTCGCGGGGTTCCCCCGACGGTTGCTCACACCGGAGGGGAGCGTTTCAAACAAGAATAGCCGCGGCTCCACCTCACCGGGTTCCGTCGGGGCACAGCTACGGGAAGCCGGGCGGATCCTGGACCTCTGAGGGCGCGCCGTGTCCGGAGGAACGTCCGATCGGACGTATTCTTGCAACGTCGGGTCAACCTCCCCCAAAGACAAGAGAACGACCAAAAGGGGGAACGTATCAGGGCGAGGGTACCGTCTATGTCAGTAATCGCAGTCGTGGCGGGGTTGGTCACCGGGTGCGGCGTGGGCCAAGAGGGTACATCCGATGGGAAGACCGCGCCCACGCGGGGTTCTCCTCGGGGGTCGGGGCGTTCGCGCCCCGTC
>CADCUZ010000136.1 GCA_902806015.1 uncultured Rubrobacteraceae bacterium | reverse complement strand
TTGTAGTCGTAGCCTAGGGAGGAATCGGGTTGAGGAAGATCTTGCGTGCGAGGTTCGTTGTGGTGCTGGCCCTGTCGTTCGTGGTGGCCGCCTGCGGTGGTGGCGCTGGAGGAAGCCAGGGTGGTGGCGGTGGTGGAGAGCCGGTATCCGGTGAGATCGCCATCGAGGGCTCGAGCACGGTGCAGCCGATAACGCAGGCTGCGGCGGAGTTGTTCCGAGAGGAGAACCCGGACGCGAGAATCAGCATCGGCGGCTCGGGGACCAGCGACGGTTTCGAAGCGTTCTGCCAGGGCGACACGCAGATCTCTGACGCTTCCAGACCGATAGACGTCGCCGAGGAGGTGCCGGTGTGCGAGGAAAACGGGATCGGTTTTATCGAGATCCCGGTCGCCTTCGACGGCATCTCGGTCGTGGTCAACAAGCAGAACGACTTTGCGTCGGACGTAACCGGCGAGGAACTCAAGACCCTCTGGGAGCCGGCGGCCGAGGGTGAGATCACGCGCTGGAACCAGGTGCGCTCTGAGTGGCCCAACGAGGAAATGAGCCTCTACGGTCCCGGCACCGAGTCCGGCACCTACGAGTTCTTCAACGAGGCCATCGTCGGCAACGAGGAGGAAGTGAACCGCACGGACTACGAGGCCAGCGAGGACGACAACGTGCTCGTGCAGGGTGTGGCCGGCGACCAGAACGCGCTCGGCTACTTCGGCTTTTCCTACTACGAGAACAACCGCGACTCGCTCAAGGCTCTCGCCCTCGACGGCGTTGAGCCTTCCGCCAAGACCATCCGATCCGGCGAGTACGGTCTCTCACGTCCGCTGTTCATCTACGTGAGCACCAAAGCGCTCAAGAACAACGACGCGGTCAAGCCGTTCGTGGACTTCTACCTGTCCGAGCAGAACCTCGACCGGCTGGTCGAGGCCGCCAAGTACGTGACGTTGCCGGGCAGCCTCGCCGACGAGTCGCGGGCGCAGTACGAGGATCGGACCACCGGCACGGTCTTTACCGAAGCCGGAGAGCCCAAGGGCGGCGACCTGGAAGGTGCGCTCAAGCAGTCGCAGTAACCGTTTGTATCGAGGTGGATCTGCTTGTAACATATGGCGGCCGGCACGGGAGTCGGCCCCCATCTTTCTGATCACGAGGTTTCGGAGGGTTTTCGGTGGCGGTTGAAGCGGGAGGGGCGAGGTCCAGGGAGGGCGACTGGCAGCGCAACAGCCGTGCCAGGCAGGCCCGGGAGCGGGTAATAAAGGCGCTGCTAACGGCCTGCGCGTACGTGTCCATCTTCACGACGATCGGGATCGTCGTAGTCCTCTTTGAGGAGACCGTCCGGTTTTTTCTCGACGTCTCCATCGTGGAGTTTCTGACCACGACCCGTTGGGCCCCGCAGCAGGGCGCCTTCGGCGTGCTGCCGCTCGTTTATGGCACGTTGATGGCGACCTTTATCGCCATAGCCGTCGCGCTTCCGGTGGGTCTGCTCACGGCCATCTACCTCAGCGAGTACGCCCCGAAGCGGCTGCGGCGGTGGCTCAAGCCGGCCCTCGAGATTCTGGCGGGAGTGCCCACCGTGGTCTACGGGTACTTTGCCCTGACGTTTATCACCCCGTTCTTCAAAGACAGCGTCTTGCCGGGCATCGGGTCTTTCAACGCGCTCGCCGCCGGCCTCATCATGGGCGTGATGATCATCCCGACGGTGGCGTCGGTCAGCGAGGACGCCATCTACGCGGTGCCGCGGTCTCTGCGGGAGGGTGCCTACGCGCTCGGGGCGACCAGGCGCGAGACGGCGACCAAGATCGTGTTGCCGGCTGCGCTCTCGGGGATAGTGGCGGCGGTGATCCTCGGGGTATCGCGGGCCATCGGGGAGACGATGATCGTGACGATCGCGATGGGTTCCCAGCCGAACTTCGGCGGTAGTCCTACGGAGAGCATGCAGGCGATGACGGCGTACATCGTGCAGGTGGTCGGAGGCGAGACGCCGCGCGGGTCGATAACTTTTGAGTCCATCTTCGCGGTGGGGTCGGCGTTGTTCCTGATGACGCTGGCCCTCAACCTCGCTAGCTACTGGTTTGTCCGGCGATTCAGGGAGATCTACTAGTGGCGCAGGGAAGCACGCAGGTAGAGAAACCGAAAGAGGGAGCCGGAGGGGCGGATTTCAAGGCGAACATGGCCGCCCGTTACGGCTTCGACCGGGTCTTCACAGTGGTGGTGACGGCGGCGGCGCTGGTTGGCATCGTCGTCTTGGCGGTGCTCCTGGTGGACGTGGCCAGGGACGGCTCCAGAATGCTGAGCCTGAACTTCCTGACGAGCTTCCCGTCCCAGATCTTCCCGGAGAACGGTGGGATCTACCCGGCGCTCGTAGGCTCGCTGTGGCTTCTCGGCCTGACTTTCTTCATCAGCGTGCCGCTCGGGCTCGGGGCCGCGGTGTACCTCGAAGAGTACGCGGAAGACACGCGCATCAACCGGATCATCGAGGTCAACATCTCCAACTTGGCCGGGGTGCCTTCGGTCATCTACGGCCTGCTTGGCCTGGGCATCTTCGTGCAGTTGCTGGCGCCGATAACCGGCGGTGGCAGCGTGCTGTCGGGTGCGCTGACGCTGAGCCTGCTGATCCTGCCGGTCATCATCGTCGCCACCAGGGAGGCGTTCCGGGCCATCCCTCGCGCCATCCGGGAGGGCGGTTTCGCGCTCGGGGCGACGAAGTGGGAGGTGATCCGGAGCCACCTGCTACCGATGGCTTTGCCGGGCGCGCTCACGGGTATGATTTTGGCGCTCTCCAGAGCCATCGGCGAGGCCGCCCCGATCCTGGTCGTTGGGGTCTCGCTCTACCAGACGTACGCCACGGGCGGTCCGTTCGACGGCTACATGGCGCTTCCCACCCAGATCTACGACTGGATCAGCCGCCCGCAGCAGGTCTTCCAGGACTCCGCCGCGGCCGGCATAGTGGTCATCATGGTGGTGCTGCTCATCGCGAACTCCGTGGCGATAGTGCTCAGGAACAGGTACCAGAGGCGCAGTTAGTGTTACGGTTCGCTCGCAAAGGAAAGGTGCTAGCCTAGTGGAGACCAAGAAGTCCAGGGAGGGGCGCAGGGTGTCCGAGGTTTTCGACGAGCGCAGAGAGGTGAAGCCGGGGGGAGGCGACACGTCCTCGGGCGACGGCTCCACGTTGGGCATGAGGGTAGAAAATCTCTCCGCGTTCTACGGGTCTTTCAAGGCCGTTACGGACGTGAGCATGGACGTCCAGGCCAACAAGGTGACCGCGCTTATCGGGCCTTCGGGCTG
Source organism: uncultured Rubrobacteraceae bacterium (assembly GCA_902806015.1). Next base: position 20,799 of record CADCUZ010000136.1, on the reverse strand, counting down.
CGGGAAGAGCACGTACATCCGCTGCCTTAACAGGATGCACGAGGTCATCCCCGGGGCGCGGGCGGAGGGATGCGTCACGCTAGGCGAGCAGGACATCTACGACAAGAACGCGGACCCCGTGGTGATCCGGCGGAGGGTCGGGATGGTCTTCCAGAAGCCCAACCCGTTCTCAAAGTCTATCTACGACAATGTGGCGTGGGGCGCCAAGATCAACGGCTTCCGCGGCGACATGGACGAACTGGTGGAGCGCTCCTTGCGCCAGGCGGCCCTGTGGGATGAGGTGAAGGACCGCCTGAGGGAGAGCGGCTACAGCCTCTCGGGCGGCCAGCAGCAGCGTTTGTGCATCGCCCGTACGTTGGCGGTGGAGCCGGAGGTCATCCTGATGGACGAGCCGGCGAGCGCCCTCGACCCGGTCTCGACCCAGAAAATCGAGGATACCATGGCGGAGCTCAAGAAGAGGTACACGGTCGTGATCGTGACGCACAACATGCAGCAGGCGGCCCGTATCTCGGACTACACGGGGTTTTTCTACATCGTGAACATGGGCGATCCGGGCCGCCTGTGGGAGTTTGACGAGACGGAGAGGATCTTCTCCAACCCCGAACGCAGGGAGACGGAGGACTACGTCACCGGCCGGTTCGGCTAAAGAGGGGTCCGGATGCCGCGGGAGACTTTCCAGCAGGAGCTCGACGGGCTCACGGGCGAGGTCCTGAGCCTCGGCAGGGAGGTGGGGGCCTCGTTGGAGAACATGGTGAGGGCGATGGAGACGCGCGACGCGGACCTCGCCTCCAAGGAGCTCGGGGTGGACGTCCGCTACAAGGCGCGCGGGGCGGAGATGGAGCGGGAGTCCATGATCCTGCAGGCCCGCCAGGCCCCGGTCGCCCGCGACCTGAGGCTCCTCTACACCGTGCAGTCCGTGACGAACCACCTGGTCCGCTCGGGCGCCCTCACGGAGCACATCTGCCAGGCGTTGGCGGAGACGGCGGGGTGCGAGCGGGACGAGGACCTCGAGGCCGCCCTGGTCGAGATGGCCCGCACGGCGCGCAACATCTTCAACGAGGGCCTGGACATCTTCGAGTACCGTGACATAGACCGCGCCCGCGACCTGCAGGCCAAAGACGACAAGGTGGACCTCCTGTACTCGGAGGCCCTCAACCTGATCGCCAACCCCTCGGAGGCCGGCGCCGGCGACCCGGAGTGGCGGATGCGGGCCGCCTTGATGGTCCACTACCTGGAGCGTATCGCCGACCACGGCGTGGACGTGGGCGGCAGCACCGTATTCCTAGTTACCGGCGAGCGGATAGAGGACGCCATGCGCCAGTACCTCGAGAGGGATGTCAACCGCAACGGGGAGTGAAGGCGACCGCTATCGGCCGTCACCTTTCGGCCTCTGACCCGTCTGCTACAATCAACGCCAACGAGTTTCGCAAGCGGGTGGTGTTGTGTTATGAGGCTTACGCAGAAAAGTAAGTACGCGGTGAGGGCTTTGGTCGAGCTTGCCGTTAGCGGCAATGAAGCACCGCTGGGCGTGGCGGAGATCGCGCGCCGGCAACGCATCCCGGAGAGGTTTCTAGAGCAGATCCTGTGCGAGATCCGGCGCGAGGGGCTTTTGGAAAGCCGGCGCGGGGCGCACGGCGGCTACCGGTTCGCGATGCCGCCAGAGGAGATCTCCGTGCTCGACGTCGTCGAGATCCTGGACGGTGCGGTCCGTCCGGCCCGGTGCTCCGCCGGCGGCGTCTGCTACATGGATGACGCCCCCCTGTGCGTGACGAGCAAGGTCTGGGACGAGGCCCGCGAGGCCCTCGAAGGGGTCTTCGGCCGCTACAGCATAGACCAGCTCGCCGAGACCGAGCGTGAGAGCCGCGCCGAACGCGAGGCCGCCCACGTCGGCGGATAGCCTTAAGGCCCACCTCGAGGGCCGCACCGATCTCGCAGAATCCGTCGTAGAAGTAGCGGGCAAGAGCTACCACCTGGTTCGCCCCTCCGTCGCGGACGCCCTGATCGACGAGCGGGAGTTCGAGCACGACGAAAGGCTCCCCTACTGGGCCGAGCTCTGGCCGAGCGCCATAGCCCTGGCCCGGCGACTCTCGCGGGAAGACCTCGCCGGTAAAGCGGCGATCGAACTCGGCTGCGGCGTCGGGCTCCCTACGGTCTGCGCCCTCGACCGCGGTGCCCGCGTCCTCGCCACCGACTACTACGAGGCGGCCCTGGACTTCGCCGCCCACAACGCGCGGCGAAACGGCCTCCCGGAGCCCGAGACCGCGCTCCTCGACTGGCACGCGCCCCGGATCGGGGGTCGTGCGTCCTTCGACCTCGTCCTCGCCGCCGACGTCCTCTACGAGGAAAGGGGCGCCCGGGCGCTCGCCGGACTCGTGCCCGGGCTGCTGAAGCCCGGGGGCGAGGCGCTCCTCGCCGACCCCGGACGCCGGTGGGAGCCGCTCTTCCGGGAGCTGATGCGGGGGGCCGATTTCCGCTTTGAGACGGAGGAGACCACCGTCCGGGTCGAGGGTGTGGAGAGGGGCGTGAAGGTGGTGCTGCACCGGGTCCGCGGAGGGTGAGAGGCCCGCAGGAACGGGTGGGCCGTGCTGCTATACTTTTTCCCCAATGCTTCTGGAATCCTTAAACCCGACCCAGCTAGACGCCGTAGAGCACACAGAAGGGCCGCTCCTGATCCTTGCCGGCGCCGGGAGCGGTAAGACCCGCGTGCTCACGCACCGCGTCGCCTACCTTATAGACCAGGGGCTTGCGGCGCCGGAGGAGGTCCTGGCTATAACCTTCACCAACAAGGCCGCCCGCGAGATGAAGGACCGCGTCGCCCTCCTCGTGGGCCCTGATTCCAGAAAGATGTGGGTCTCCACGTTCCACGCATTCTGCGCCCGCATCCTGCGCGCCCACGCCGAAAAACTCGGCTACAAGCGCGGGTTCAGCATCTACGACGGGGCGGACCAGGTTCGCCTGGTAAAGCGCTGCATCGTCGAGCTTGGCAAGGACCCGAAAAGGTTCAACCCGCGCTCTTTCCAGGCCCAGATCTCCTCCGCCAAGAACGTCCTTATGCCCCCGGACGACTTCTTGCGCAACACCGAGGGCTACATCGCCGAGAACGTCGCCGAGGTCTACGACCTCTACCAGCGGCGCCTCTACGAGAACAACGCGATGGACTTCGACGACCTCATCATGCAGACCGTAGCCTTGCTGGAACTCTTCCCCGAGGTGCGCGACCGCTACCAGACCCGCTTCAAGTACGTGCATGTGGACGAGTACCAGGACACGAACCACGCCCAGTACCGCCTCGTCAACGTCCTTGCCGCTGCGCATCGAAACTTGTGCGTGGTGGGCGATGACGATCAGTCGGTGTACTCCTGGCGAGGGGCGGACATCCGAAATATTTTGGACTTCGAGCAGGACTATCCGGAGGCGAAGGTCGTGAAGCTGGAGCAGAACTACCGTTCCACGCAGACCATCCTGGACGCGGCGAACGCGGTGGTGGCGAACAACGCGTCGCGCAAGGCCAAGGAGCTCTGGACGGCCGGGGGCGAAGGGGAGCGCATCCGGGTGTTCGCGGCCTCCGACGAGTACGCGGAGGCGCGGTTCGTCGTGTCGGAGGTCGAGAAGCTGACGGACCGGGGGGCTTCGCCGCGGGAGATCGCGGCGTTCTACAGGACCAACGCGCAGAGCCGGGCTTTGGAGGACGTGCTGGTGCGGGAGGGGGTTCCGTACCAGATCGTGGGCGGGGTCAGGTTTTACGAGCGGGCCGAGATCAAGGACGCCATGGCTTACCTGGCCGTGATCTCCAACCCCGCGGATTCGGTCGGCCTGGAACGCATAATAAACGTCCCGAAGCGGGGCCTCGGCAACACCTCCGTCGCGAAGCTCCAGGATCACGCCCGCAGGAACGGTCTCACCTTGTACGAGTCGCTGGCGGAGGTCCCCGCGGCCGGGCTCGCGGGGAAGGCGGAGAAGGCGTGCGCGTCCGTGCGGGAGCTCTTCGAGGGATGGCGGGTGGCGGCCCGGGAGGTGTCGCCGGCGGAGTTGATCGGGGCCGTCCTCGACGAGTCCGGGTACCGGGGGGAGCTCCGGGCGGAGAACACCATAGAGGCCGAGTCCCGATTGGAGAACCTCGAGGAGCTGATCAACGCGGCCCGCGAGTACGAGCGGGTGGAGTCCGAGCCTACCCTCGACGGCTTTTTGCAAGAGCAGGCGCTCTACTCGCAGCAGGACTCCGTCACTTCGGAGGGGGGCAGCGTCACGTTGATGACGCTCCACAACGCGAAGGGCTTGGAGTTCGACCACGTCTTCGTGGTGGGGATGGAGGAGGGGACTTTCCCGCACGCCCGCTCGCTGGACGAGCAGAACTTGGAGGAGGAGCGCAGGCTCGCCTACGTCGGCATCACGCGGGCGAAGAAGACGCTCACGCTCACGCACGCCAAGCTCCGGTCGAACTGGGGCGAGCGCGAGTACCGGATGCCTTCGCGCTTTCTCTCGGAGATCCCCGACGAGTTCAAGTCCGGCACGGTGCCCACGGGGTCCGCCGCCGGGCGGGGGGGCTGGGGGGTGACTTCTTTCGGACAGCGTGAGAGAGGCTTTCAGCGGGCCACGTCCGCCGGTGCGGACTACAGCACCGGGGAGAAGGTCCGGCACGCTAAGTTCGGGGTCGGGCAGGTTGTCGAGGCCGGCGGCGGGAAGGTGGTAGTCAGGTTCGGGGCGCAGGAGAGGACCTTCGTCCCCGAGATGGCGCCGTTGAGCAAGGTGTGAGCACGCCGACCCGTGGCCGCGTGACGCCGAGTAGCCCAGCAGGCCCCGCGCCGGGGCCGGGTTTAACCTGGCCGGCGTCCCCAAGACTAGTCCCCGTCCAACATCATCGAGGGCACCCCGGTCTGAGCGCGCGGAAAGGAAGCGACCGGGGGAGGGCCAAGCCAGCAGAACCCATTGGGACGAAATCCCGAAAACCACCGTCCACGCACCCGGGCGAAGGGGTCATCTACGCTTCGCGTACCAGCCTCTTCACGGCCGCGAGTACCTTCGCGGAAGCGCAATCTTTGGAGAGCACCTCGCTTGCCCCCACCGCCAGAAGCTCATCGCGCACCTCCTGGTCCTGGTCCCACGGCCGACACCGCCGGAGGCGGTGGGAGGCACCCTCGGAGACCTCGGAGCGTCTTTCGGAGGGGTGCAGGATCTCAGGAACAAGGCGGAAGCTTTGATCGCGAACCCGGATAGCCTCGAAGGCCACCTGCCTCAAGGTGGCCGCGGAGGTCGACCAGCTCAACCTCAGGGAGGCCCTGCGGCTGGCGGGGGAGCGCCCTGAGAGGCTCCCCCTGAGAGGCTCCGGGCGAAGCTGGAAGAAGAGAGGGCGCTGGTCGGGCCCGGGGAGCAACGGGGGCCAGCCTGGTGGAGGTGGCTAGGCGGCGGGTGAGAGGTGGGAGCGGGGAGCCTAGAGCGGTCTTGCGCCACCTGGCGCATTTGACGCCGCGCCGCCACGCGCACGCCCTCTCCAACACCCGGCAGATGGCTGCCGCCCGCGCGGGCTCGCGCGGTTCCTGGACCCCATCTCTGGTACCCTTTCGGCCACGAACAAACGGGCCGATTTTGGGCCGGTTGGCGTCCGGTGGGTGTTCGCACCGAGCCCAAACGGTCGGGACTCGGCACAGAAAAACATCGGAGAACGACTTGCCACACGTCTACGTCACAGGCCACAAAAACCCGGATACCGACACGATAGCATCGGCCATCGGGTACGCGGAGCTCAAGAACCTCGTCGACCCCGAGAACGACTACGCGCCGGCCCGCCTGGGCACGGTCAATCCTCAGACCGCCTGGGCGCTCGAAAGGAGTGGGGCGGAGGAGCCGAAGCTTCTCGAGCACATAATGCTCCGGGTCAAGGACGTGATGTCGCGGGACGTCGCCGTCGCCCGCAAGAACGACCCGCTTCGCAACGTGGGACTCACGATGGCCCAGCGGAACATAAGCCAGCTTCCCATAGTGGACGACGACGGGTCGCTAGTCGGGATCATCACGGAGCGGAACCTGGCGCGCATGTACGTCAGGGAGTCCCGGGGGGCGTCGTCTTTCAGGGAAAGTCCGGTCAGCGTCGGGGCGATGCTCGAGGTGCTCGAAGGGGAACTGCTCGTCGGAGAGGACCGGGAAAGTTCGGGGCAGCTGTGGGTGATCTCGATGGGCGTGGACTCGATGGGCCATTCTATGAAGCAAGGAGACGTCGTGGTGATCGGGGACCGTCCTCAGGCCCAAAGGCGGGCCATAGAGCTTGGTGCCGGGGTGCTCGTCATCTCGAACGGGGTGCGGCCGGAAGGTGGGGTGCTGAAGATGGCCCAGGAGCGGGGGACGACCGTGGTGCTCTCCCCCCTGGACTCCTACGTGACCAGCCGCCTGATACAGATCTCCGTCCCGTGCTGGGAGGTGATGAGCGAGAACCCGCTGACCGTCCACCCCGACGACCTCATAACGGAGATAACCGAGCAGGTTATGGAGGTCCACTACCGCGCCGCCATAGCGGTGGACGGGAACATGGTCCCGACAGGGGTCGTCACCAGGACGAACCTCTTGAACCCGCGCCCGCGGCGGGTACTCCTCGTGGACCACGCCGAGGTCGGCCAGAGCGTCAAGGGCGTGGAAAGGGCCGAGGTCGTCGAGATCCTGGACCACCACCACGTCGGCGACATAGAGACCGCCTCCCCGATACCGGCCACCTTCGACCCCGTCGGTTCGACGGCGACCCTGGTCGTCGAGCGCTTCAAGACCGCCGGGCTGCGCCCCGAGGAGCCAACCGCGAAGATGCTCCTCGCGGCGATACTCTCCGACACCGTGATCCTGAACTCCCCGACTACCACCGACCGCGACCGCGAGGTCGTCAAGATCCTCGAAGAGTTCCTCGACCTCGACGCCGAGGAATTTGGTCGCGAGATGTTCGAGGCTTCGTCCGACGTCTCGGGTCTCTCCGGCGAGGAGATCGTGGGCCGCGACGCCAAGGAGTACGGGACCAGCTCCGGCCAGAGCGTGAGCGTCTCCCAGATAGAGACCGTTGGGCCTGGCCTCTTGGAGCGGAAGGACGAGCTCGTCTCGGCCCTCGAAGAGCTGCGCGACAAGAACGGCTATAGCTTTTCCGCGCTCATGGTCACGGACATCACGCAGGGCGGCACCTATCTCTTGTGCGTCGGGGACTGCTCGGCCGTGCATCAGGCCTTCGACTCCGAGCCCCGGAACGGCGTCATAGACCTCCCCGGTGTGATGAGCCGCAAAAAGCAGGTGGCGCCCGCGCTGTTATCGATCCTCTAGAGCCGGGGTTCGGGCACTTACTCTAAGATGGGAGACATCAAGAACACTATCCGGAGGTTTCTATGATATCCGAGGAGCAGGTGCGGCACGTCGCCAACCTGGCGCGGCTGGGTTTGACGGACGAGGAGGTCAAGGAGATGGGGGGGCAACTGGATGCCATCCTGGAGAGCATCGAGAAGATCCGGGAGCTCGACCTCGCGGACACCCCGCCGACGGCAAACCCGCTGAACCTCTCGAACGTTTCGCGCCCGGACGAACCGCGACCGGAGCTGCCCCGGGAGGAGGCCCTTGCCCCGGCACCGGACCCGGCGGACGACCTCTTCGCGGTCCCGAGGATCGACTGATGGGCGGCCTGCTGGACCTCACCGCCCACGGGTTGTCCGAGAAGGTGGGCACCGGCGAGGTCACCGTCCGGGAGGCCGCCGAGGCCGCCAACGCGCGCGTCGAGGAGGTGGACGGCGGCCTCAACTCCTTCGTCACGACCACGCCCGAGCTGGCGCTGGAGCGGGCCGGGCGAGTGGACGGGCGCCTGCGCGGCGGCGGCGTAAAGCCCTGGGAGGGCGTGCCCATAGCCGTGAAGGACGTGCTCTCCACGCGCGGGGTCAAGACGACGTGCGGGTCCAAGATCCTGCAAGACTTCACGCCCCTTTACGACGCCTCGGCGCTAAGGAGCTTCGGCGAGAGCCCGGTGATGGTAGGCAAGTCGAACATGGACGAGTTCGCGATGGGCTCCTCGACGGAGAACTCCGCCTACGGCCCGACGAAAAACCCGTGGGACCCGGCCCGGGTGCCGGGCGGCTCCTCCGGTGGCTCGGCGGCGGCGGTGGCCGCGGCCGAGTGCTGGTGGGCGCTCGGGACGGATACCGGCGGGTCGGTGCGCCAGCCGGCGGCGCTCTGCGGCATCGTGGGGCTGAAGCCCACCTACGGGCGGGTCTCACGGTACGGCCTCATCTCGTTCGGTTCCTCCCTCGACTGCATAGGCCCGATGACCCGCGACGTGCGCGACTCCGCCCTCCTTCTCCAGGCCATAGCCGGCCACGACCCGCTCGACTCCACGAGCGCCAACGTCGAGGTCCCGGACTATCTGGCAGGCCTCGAGGACGGCGTCCAAGGGCTGCGGGTGGGCGTCGTCACGGAGCTCATGGACGAGCGCATAGACGCCGGCGTGCGCGGGGTGACCTCGAAGGTGGCCGAAGGCCTGGAAGCGGCGGGGGCGGAGGTGGGGGAGGTCAGCCTGCCCCATGCCTACTACGCGCTGGAGGCCTACTACATCATCGCACCGGCGGAGGTCTCCTCGAACCTGGCCCGTTTCGACGGGGTCCGCTACGGCCTTCGGGTGCAGGCCGACGGTGTGCACGAGATGTACCGGAAGACCAGGGAGAGGGGCTTCGGGGCGGAGGCGAAGCGCAGGATCATGCTCGGTACCTACGCCCTCTCCAGCGGCTACTACGATGCCTACTACGCCCAGGCCCAGAAGGTACGGACTAAGATCGTGGAGGACTTCCGCGACGCCTACGCGCGCTACGACGTCCTCGTCTCCCCGACCTCGCCCTCTGTGGCGTTCGAGATCGGGGCCAAGACCGATGATCCGCTCGCAATGTACCTGCAGGACATCTGCGCCGTCCCGGCGTCTTTAGCCGGCGTTCCCGCCATAAGCATCCCCGGTGGGCTCTCCGACGGCCTCCCCGTCGGCGTCCAGCTCATGGGCGACCACTTCACCGAGCCGATGCTGCTCCGCGCGGCCCGCGCCGCCGAACGGGCGGCGGACTTTCGCTTCACCCTAAAGCCTAGTAGTGACTGAATAGTCGATGGAGACCCGGTAAACCGAATCGTGGCCAACAGGAGAGCAGACAAGGGCAAAACTGAAGGAGCGTTGCGAAACGCTAGCGGAGATGGTTGCCCGAGTCAGGCCGATCTACGTGGATGCCTCCTCGAGCGAAGATCAGCGACGTTTTATCGAAACCGGTATGATCGGCGCAGTTCTCCGGTACCTACATGAAATCGAGTAAGACTGGACTGGTAGGATGTCGGTCGCGGTACTAGAGAGCTGCCATCCTGATCTTGGCGACGGCCGACCGAAACCGCCGAAAGACCACGAATACCCGAGGAAACTCGCTGCTACTGGGTTGCTAACGTGCACTGAAGTCCAGGCGGAACCTGCCATGCTTCTCGAACTCTATGTGGGTAAGGTCCGCAAGTACAACTACGTGACCCCTCAGGAAAACAAAGCGTTGGTGGGGTACCAAAAAAGGGCATCTTTGACCACCCAGCAGACGTTTACGGAAAGGCAGGTGTAACGCTTTTAACCCTGAATGGCGAAGATCTCAAGAGGGTCAAAGCGAGGCAGCAGGACGTAGTAGAGGCTCCTTGCGGGCATGCCTACCTGAGCCTATTATCCGCTCCTCAGGTGCGTAGGCGGCTACGCTGACGAGGAGAGCGTCACTTGCGTGGTGCTAGAATTGGTCGTAGAAACCGAGCGCGGCACGGAGGCTGAGGGCACTTGCAGACACGGGAGAGACGGACCTACCAGGCGGTAATAGGGCTCGAGTTCCACGTGCACCTGGCGACCAGGACAAAGATGTTCTGCGGCTGCAGGGTGACCTACGGCGAGCCGCCGAACACCCACACCTGCCCGGTGTGCCTCGGGCACCCGGGGGCGTTACCGGTCGCCAACGAGAAGGCCATCGAGCTCGGGGTTATGGCGGGGCTCGCGCTGAACTGCGACGTCTCGGAGAGGGCGGTCTTCGCACGCAAGAACTACTTCTACCCCGACCTTCCGAAGGGGTACCAGATCAGCCAGTTCGACGAGCCGATCTGCCTCGGCGGCTACCTCGACGTCCCGCTGGGCGACGACACCCTCAGGGTGGGCATCACTCGCCTGCACCTCGAAGAGGACGCCGCCAAGAACGTCCACGTGGGCACCTCGGGGCGGATGCACGGCTCGGTCGGCTCGCTCGTGGACTTCAACCGGGGCGGCACGCCCCTCATGGAGATCGTCACCGAGCCCGATATCCCTTCGCCCGAGGCCGCCCGCGCCACGGCCAACCACCTCAAGGACATCCTGCGGGCGATAGGGGTCTCCGAGGCCGACATGGAAAAGGGCCAGCTCCGCTGCGACGCCAACGTCTCCATCCGCAACCCCGACGGCTCCTTCGGGACCAAAACCGAGCTCAAGAACATGAACTCCTTCCGCTTCGTCGAGAAGGGGATAGCCCGCGAGCTGGAGCGCCAGCAGGAAATCCTGGGATCGGGTGGGCGCATAGAGCAGACCACCCTCCACTACGACCCGGAGACCGACAAGGTCCACGAGCTGCGCAGCAAGGAGTTCGCCCACGACTACCGCTACTTCCCCGAGCCCGACCTCCTGCCGCTGGAGCTTTCGGGGTCCTACGTCCGGGGGATAGAGGACCGGATGCCCGAGCTCCCCGACGCGATGCGCGCCCGGTTCGTGGAGCGGTACGGCCTCTCCGCGTACGACGCCGGCGTCCTTACCGCGGACAGGGACCTCGCCGCCTTCTACGAGAAGGTCGCCGCAGAGGCCGACCCCAAGCAGGCGTCCAACTGGATCTCCGGCGACCTGCGCGCCCTCCTCAACGAGGCCGACGAGAACGTCAAAGAGTCGAAGGTCTCGCCGGAACACGTGGTCGATCTGATTGGTCTGGTCGGGGATGGCAAGGTCTCCCGCTCTGCAGCACGGTCCGTGCTCGGCGAGGTCTTCAAGACGGGCGACCGGCCGTCTGAGGTCGTCGAGCGCGAGGGCCTGGGCTCCGTGGAGGCCGACGAGCTGGACGGGGTGGTTGACGGCGTGATCTCCTCCAACCCCGAAGAGGCCGAACGCGTCCGCAACGGCGACAAGAAGGTCGTCGGCTTCCTGATGGGACAGGTGATGAGGGCCACCCGCGGCAACGCCGACGGCGGCCGGGCCCGCGAGCTCCTGCTTCGGAAGCTGAGCTCCTGAGAACCCATTGAGGCCCCGGCCGCCGGACGTCGGAATACCGTTTTTCGAACCGTCCGCCCACCCGGACGCCGTCCTCGCCGCCGGGGCCGAGCCCGTGCCGCTGCGCCTGCCGACGGCCAGGCCGCCCGGCGGTGTCGCCCTTGCCCGGGAATGGGTGGCGGACGCGACGGAGGTCTCCTGCGCCGGCGCGAACCTCGACGCCCTGCTTCTCGCTTCGGATGACCCGGAGCAGCTCTTCGGGATGCTCCTCGCCGCCGCCCGGCTTGGCCTTCCGGCGGTCTGCGACGCCCCCCCCGGCACGCCGCTCTCGGCCGCCCTTACGGCGCTCGGGTTTTCGCCGCCGTCAGGGAACGCGGCCGGCGTGGCGGCGGGGACCGCGTCGGGTGGACCGCGTCCCGGTGGGCTGCTGGACAACTTCTCGCTCGCGAACGCGCTGCGGGCCGGGGTGGCGGCAGGCGGTGGGCCGGGGCTGTTGATCCATCTCTCCGCCCTGGCCCGCGAGGCCGGCGTCGCGGGGTTCGGGCAGATGGTCCGGGTGCTCGCGCCAGAGACCCCCGCCGCGGCCCCTGCCTGGGTGGCGGAGCACGGGGTTCCCGCCCTACTCGCCGCGCTCGGCGACGCGCTGCACGATGGCCCGACGGTCTCAGGCCAACTCAAGAAGGGCTTGCCGTCGGCGCCACCGAGCCTGGACGGTGCGCACCGCTTCGTTTTCGTCCGGGCGAGGGCGTCTGGCGGGGAGGCCCTCTGCCGGGCACCCGCCGGCGTCTTGGAGGCGGCCGGCGGGTGCCGCGTTTTCTCGTGCGAAGGGACGGCCGTTAGGGCCGTGCGCGCGGGTGAGGTCGGATCGGATGCCTTGCTAGTGGTTCTTGGGTGCGGCCCGCGCGGGGGTCCTGGGCTGCTCAGGTTGGATGCCCTCGGGGCGGCACTTGGGGAGGCGGGCCTCGCCACGCCTGTGGTAACCGACGGCCTCGCGCCCGAGGGTGTTGCGGGGTTGTGGGCCTCGCTCTTCTCGCCGGAGGCCGCGGTGGGGGGCGTTATGGGGAGGTTGCGCGACGGGGACGGCCTGCGGCTGGACCTAGGCGGGGGCCGTATCCGCACCGACGTCGTGACTGAGGAGTTCACATCCAGGAAGCCGTCGGACCCTCCCTCTCGCGCCGGCGCCGGTTACGCCGCCCGCTACGCGCGCTCGGCGCTGCCCGCCCTAGAGGGAGCCGGCTTCGGGTAGACCTGGCACCTGCCGTCGGGCCTTTCGGGCCGGAGCGCAGGGAGTGTATGCTGTGCAGGCCGCGTCGCCGGCCATAGGCCAGGAGGGGAAGGCTGGCCGCCGGAGAGGACGGCGTCCGTGAGGAGATTCGAGCTTTTCGGGAAGCCTTGCGGCCGGACCGAGACCGCGGGTGTCTTCGTGCGAACCGGGTAGTAAGGGTGTGTTGTATTCTTGGTGCGGCCCTGACCAGGCGCGCCTACGCCTCGGCGTTTTTGTCACAGAAGCGGCCTACTTGCTCGTGGTTCACGCACGAGTGTTGGACGTTCGGGCTGGCCCCTGGAGTTTTCGTAGGCGGCCTTGAGAAAGCAACACCTTGTTAGTTGCCTGCCCCATTATGTAGCCATCGGCAACTATAATGACTAAAATAGTGCCCGACTGTACGCGAAGAGAGAGGGCTTCTCGCCCATGATGAACAAATACCGTCTCATGTCGCCCGGACCGACGCCGATACCGCCGGAGGTCTCCGCGGCGGGGGCGTTGCCGATCATCCACCACAGGACGCCGGAGTTCGGCGAGGTCTTTACGCGCGTCAACGAGGCCCTGAAGAGGGTCTTCCTTACGGAAAACGACGTATTTACCTATGCGGCGAGCGGGACGGGGGCCTTCGAGGGGGCTATCCAGAACCTCTTATCGCCGGGGGACAAGATCCTTGTCGTCAACAATGGCAACTTCGGCGGACGCTGGGTCAAGATGGGCCGGGCCTTCGGCCTCGAGGTGACGGAACTCGAGTACGACTGGGGCCAGAAGGCGGACAACGACGAGGTAGCCCGGGCGCTGGCGAACGATCCCGAGATAAAGGCCGCCGTCTGCGTGCTCTCGGAGACCTCGACCGGCACCGTGAACGACATTGAGGGCTTCGCCAAGGCCGCCGGTAACGTCGTCTCCATAGTGGACGCGGTCTCCGGGCTTGGAGCCTGCGAGCTGCGGACGGACGATTGGGGCGTGGACGTGGTCGTCGCGGGTTCGCAGAAGGCGCTGATGTCCCCCCCCGGCCTCGGGTTTGTGAGCGTAAGTGAGCGGGCGATGCGGATGCACGAGGAGTCCAGGATTCCGCGCTTCTACTTCGACTGGACCGCTTCGAAGAAGGCATACGCCAAGGACCCGGCCCAGACGGCCTGGACGCCGGCGGTCAGCCTTATCATCCAGCTCGACGTCGCCCTGCGGCAGCTCCTGGACGAGGGTATCGAGAACGTGTTCCGGCGCCACGTCCTGCTCGGCCGCGCCTCGCGTGAGGGGATCAAGGGTATGGGCCTGCAGCTCTTCGGGCCGGACGAGGACCCCAACTCCGCCGTCACGGCGGCGTGGGTACCCGAGGGCGTCGACGGCAAGCAGCTCGTGCGCATGATCTTCAGGGAGCACGGGATACAGGTCGCCGGCGGACAGGCCGACATGGCGGGCAGGATCTTCCGCATCGGCCACTGCGGATTTTTCGACGCCTTCGACATAATAGCCACGATAGCGGCCACGGAGCTCGCGCTGGAGTCGCTGGACTTCCCTATCGAGCTCGGTAAGGGCGTGGGCGCGGCGCAGCGGGTCTTCTCCAAAAGCGGGGTGACCGCTTGAAGGTTCTGATCTCGGAGAAGCTCGCCGACCCTGGCATCGAGCTCCTGAATAGGGACTTCGAGGTCGACGTCCTTCTGGACCTGAGCGCGGACGAGTTGCTGGAGAAGATCGGCGAGTACGACGGCCTCATAATCCGCAGCGCCACCCAGGTGACCGCCGAAGTCATAGACAAAGCGAGGAACCTCAAGGCCATAGGCCGCGCCGGCATCGGGGTGGACAACATAGACATAGAGGCCGCCACCAAGCGCGGCGTCATCGTCGCCAACGCCCCGGAGAGCAACACCGTAGCCGCGGCGGAGCACACTTTGGGCCTCATGCTCGCCGCCGCCAGGCGCATACCCGCGGCGGACGCCTCGCTTAAGGGCGGCGAGTGGAAGCGGAGCGCCTTCAAGGGCGTGGAGGTCAGGGAGAAGACGCTCGGCCTCGTTGGACTCGGGCACGTCGGGGCCATCGTGGCCCGCGGTGCCCTCGGGATGGGGATGCGGGTCCTCGCCTACGACCCCTACGTCTCTGAGGACCGGATGCGCTCGATGAACGTCGAGCGGGCCGAGTCCACCGACGAGGTCCTCGAGAACGCGGACTTCGTCTCCCTGCACGTACCCCGCACGCCGCAGACGATGGGGCTCGTAGGCGAGGAGGCCCTGGCGAAGATGAAGCCGGCCGCGTACCTCATAAACGCGGCGCGCGGGGGCATCGTGGACGAGGCGGCGCTCTACGAGGCCTTGAAGGGTGGCGTCATAGGCGGAGCGGCTCTCGACGTGTTCGCGGAGGAGCCGACGACGGAGTCCCCGATTTTTTCCCTCCCCAACGTCGTCGTCACCCCGCACCTCGGCGCGAGCACCGCAGAAGCGCAGGACCGCGCCGGCATCACGGCCGCCGAGCAGGTCGCCGCCGCGCTCGGGGGACGGGTCCCGATGCACGCCATAAACGCCCCCGTGCCGGCGGGCGAGGGCGCCGAGTTCGTCGCCCAATTTTCCGGGTTGTGCGAGGTGCTCGGTAGCCTGCTCTACCAGCTCACGGACCGCCCCGGGGACACCCTGAAGGTGGAATACAGGGGGGAGGTCGCCGGTTTCGACACGCGGCTGCTCGACGTCTCCGCCCAGAAGGGGCTCCTGGCCCCGATGGTCCACGAGCCCCTCAACTTCGTGAACACCCCGATACTCGCGAAGGACAGGGGCCTGCGCCTGGAGACTGCGCGCCTCTCCGAGAGCGCGGATTACACGAGCCTGGTCGTGCTGCGCCTGGCGGGCGAGGGCGGGGAGAACGTCGTGAGCGGGACGCTCGTGGGTCCCCGGATGCAGCCGCGCCTGGTCGAGGCGATGGGCTTCGACTTCGACGTGGTGCCCGAGAGGCACATGCTCTTTATCCGCAACGAGGACCAGCCGGGCATGATCGGCAAGGTCGGCTCCATCCTGGGCGACCACGGCATCAACATCGGCAACATGGCCGTAGGCCGCGGCGAGCCCGGGTCTCGCGCCGCGATGGCCGTCACCGTGGACGAGCCCGTCCCCGAAGAGGTCCTAAGGACCTTCCTGAAGACTCCCGGCTTCAACGGGGTCCGCTCGGTAACCCTCTGATGGCAAACCTGGACGACATCCTCGCCCGCTACCGCCCCTACGGTCCGACCTTCGGACCCGGCGAGAAGGCCCCGTTCTCCGGAACATTCGTCTGCGACCGGGGGACGATGCTGCCCCCGATCCGGATCCAGCTCGCCAAGGGCGAGGAGTTCCCGGAGGCCGATAACCTGGGCGAACACACCCGGTGGAAGCAGACGAACATACAGGCGTAGGAGGTTTCGGGGAGGGCCCCATCGGCCCGGTCCCGACGACGGGACTCGCCCCGCATTCCTAAAGTCTGATTCCTGATGCCTAAATCGTGCCCCTTCGGAGTACCCTAGCGATGTCGCGGATCGTTATTGGTGGGGAGGCTTTGTGAGGGTCGGATACTTTCTGTCTTGCGAGGAGTTCGGGCCGGGGGCGTTAATGGAGCAGGCGCGGATGGCCGAGGGGGTGGGGTTTGGGGCGCTCTGGATCAGGGACCACTACCACCCGTGGATCGAGGCGCAGGGGCAGAGCCCATTCGTGTGGAGCGTGATCGGGGGCTCTCCCAGACCACCTCGCTCCCCGTCACGACCGCCGTTACCTGCCCGACCGTCCGTATCCACCCGGCCGTCATCGCCCAGGCCGCCGCGACCTCGGCGATTATGCTGGGCGGGCGCTTCAACCTCGGCATCGGCTCCGGCGAGGCACTGAACGAGCACACATCTTTGGCGACGCCTGGCCGTCGGCCGACGTGCGTTTGGAGATGTTGGAAGAGTCCGTCGAGGTCATGCGCCTGCTGTGGGAGGGTGGCACGAAGGACTACGAAGGCCACCACTACACCGTGGTGAACGCGCGCATCTACACGCTTCCCGACGAGCCCCCGCCGATCCTAGTCTCCGGCTTCGGGCCGAAGGCCGTGCGGCTGGCGGCGGAGATCGGGGACGGTTACGTCAACGTCGGGCCGGACGCGGAGCTTCTGGAGCTTTTCCGCTCCTCGGGCGGCGGGGACAAGCCCGCCCACAGCGCCTTTAAGGCCTGCTACGGGGACGACGAGGCCGGGTGCGTGAGGACGGCCCACCGCATCTGGCCCAACGAGGCGCTGCCCGGGGAACTTGCGCAAATACCGCCGACGCCGCGGCACTTCGAGCAGGCCAGCGGGCTCGTGACGGAGGAGATGATCGCGAGGTTCATGCCCTGCGAGCCCGACCCGGAAAAGTACCGCGGGATGCTCCGCCAGTTTGCCGAGGCGGGCTACGATGAGGTCTACGTGCAGCAGATAGGCCCCAACCAGAAGGCTTTTTTCGATTTTTTCGGCAAGCAGATCCTGCCCGAGTTCGGCTAGAAACCTGCCCGTAGAGCTTCCCTCCCAGCAGGGGGGATATAATCCGTCGAATCCTTCTTTTCCTCGAGGAGAGTTTGGTAGTGGGCAAGAAAGGTGGGGGTTTCGCGACGACTCTAGTCCTGGCGCTCCTTATCGTGGTGTTGAGCTTGGGGCTCGGCGCCGGCATCAGCCGCTTCGATTTCGCCGAACGGATGCCCGTAATCGGGCCTCTATTGCAAGAGAGGCCCGCGCGGACGACCACGGGGTCCGTGGCCGTCGAGGGGGTCGGGAAGCTAGACCGACTCGCCACGGTTCGCTGGAGGGAGTCGATCGTCGTGACGCGCGAGAGCGGCGGGGACTTTCTTGACCGCATCTTCTCTGGCGAGAAGGTCCTCGTGGTCGCGACCGGCGACGTCGAGGCCGGGGTGGACCTTTCGGAGGTCGGAGCCGACGACGTGCGCGTGGAGGGCGACATCGTGACCATTCGCCTGCCTGAACCGGAGGTCCTCTCCGCGGGTCTCGACGAAGAGAAGACCCGCGTCTACGACCGCGACTACAGCCCCCTAAACCTGCGCCCCGACGACGACCTCGTCGAAAAGGCCCGCGCCACGGCGGAGGAGAGTATCGAGGCCGCCGCCCGCGAGAACGGCATCCTCGACACCGCCGAGACGAACGCCGAAGATTCTATCCGTGCTTTCGTCGAGACCCTGGGCTTCAAGGAGGTACACCTCGAGTAACGCAGCAGCCGGAGGCTGACCCTGTTGCTCGTACGCGACAATCAGGGCGTCGCAGTCTCGGTGGGATATCAGGTCGGCCGGGCACACCTCGACGTCGAAGTGGCGGTGCCCGATCTGGTCGTACGAATCGTACTCGTCGCTCACAGAGTAGTTGCCTTGGCAGATGTTGACCCACTTGTACGTCTGGTCCAGGCCCTTGATGGCCCCGTTGATGGCTTCGACCGCCGCCTCGACTTTCCCGCGCCCGACCGTGGCAAGCCGGGCGGCGTAATCGGGCTTTTCCGGCGCGGTCTACCTGCCGAAAGCCCTACCCCACCGCCTTGCCCCGGGCCTGCGGGACCTCCGTAGCACCTTCGCCGTCCGTGCCCCCGGGCTCGTAGCCGAGGTTTGGGGAGAGCCACTTTTCCGCCTCCCGAAGCGTCCACCCCTTGCGCTCGGCGTAGTCCTGGACCTGATCGCGTCCGATCTCGCCCACCCCGAAGTAAGCGGACTCGGGGTGCGAGAAGTAGTAGCCGCTGACCGCCGCCCCCGGCGTCATGGCGCAGCTCTCGGTGAGGGAGACGCCGGCGTTCTCCTCGGCGTCGAGAAGTTCCCAGATCTTGCGCTTCTCGGTGTGCTCTGGGCAGGCCGGGTAGCCGGGCGCCGGCCGGATGCCCCTGTACTCCTCCCGGATGATGGCGTCCGTGCCGAGCTCCTCGTCGGCGGCGTAGCCCCAGAACTCCCTGCGGACGCGCCGGTGCAAGAGCTCGGCGAACGCCTCGGCCAGCCGGTCGGCCAGCGCCTTCACCATGATGGCGTTGTAGACGTCGTTGTCCTCCTCGAAGCGTCGCGCCGCCTCGTCGGCGCCGATGCCGGCCGTCACCGCGAAGAGGCCGACGTGGTCTTCGAGCCCCGTGCTCCTGGGCGCCACGAAGTCCGCCAGCGAGCGGTTGGGACGCCCCGGCGGCTTCTGCTTCTGCTGGCGTAGGAGGTTGAGCTCTGCGAGCACCTCGCCGTGCGATCCGTCTGTGTAGACCTCCAGCGAGTCGTTTTCGAGGGCGTTCGCCGGAAAGAGGCCGAAAACGGCCCGGGCGGTGAGCCACTTCTCCTCTATGACGCGGTCGAGCAGCTCCTGGGCGTCTGCAAAGAGCTTTTTCGCCTCCTCGCCCTTCTCCGGGTCGTCGAAGACGCGGGGATGGCTCGCCTTCAACTGCCAGGAGTGGAAGAACGGTGTCCAGTCTATGTAGCCGCGGATCTCCTCCAACGGGTAATCCTCGAAAGTTCGGACACCGAGCACGTTGGGCCGCGGCGGCTCGTAACCCTCCCAATTGATCTTCGCCCTGTTCGCCCGCGCCCTCTTAAGCGGGGCGAGCTTCGTCTTCGACCGGCGCCCGGCGTGCTTGCGGCGCACCTCTTCGTACTCGGCGGAAATGCTGGCCGCGTAGTCGGCCCTGCGGCCCTCGCTTACGAGGTTCTGGACCACGCCGACCGCGCGGGAGGCGTCCTTTACGTGTATGACGGGCTGCCCGTAGCCCGGCGCTATTTTTACGGCCGTATGCGTCTGCGACGTGGTCGCCCCGCCGATGAGGAGCGGCAGGCCAAAGCCCTCCCGCTGCATCTCGCTCGCGACGTGGACCATCTCGTCTAGCGAAGGCGTGATGAGCCCCGAGAGGCCGATTATGTCCGCGCCCTTCTCCTTTGCCGTCTGCAAGATCTTCGCCGCCGGCACCATCACCCCGAGGTCTATAACCTCGAAGTTGTTGCACTGCAACACGACGCCGACAATGTTTTTGCCGATGTCGTGCACATCGCCCTTAACGGTAGCCATCACGACCGTCCCATTCGGCTTGCGCGCCTCGCCCTTCTCCACTTCAATAAACGGTATAAGGTACGCTACGGCCTTTTTCATCACGCGGGCGCTCTTGACGACCTGCGGCAAGAACATCTTGCCAGCCCCGAACAGATCCCCGACCACGTTCATCCCGTCCATCAGGGGACCCTCGATCACGTCCAGCGGATGCCCCGCCCGCTGCCGCGCCTCCTCCGCGTCTTCCTCTGCGAATTCCGCGATACCCTTGACCAGCGCGTGCTCCAGCCGCTCCTCCACCGGCCACGAACGCCATTCCTGCGCCTCTTTTTCCTCGGCCCCCTCTCCCCGGTCTCGGTACTCTTCCGCGAGGCCCAGCAGACGCTCGGTGGCGTCCTCACGGCGGTTCAGCACCACGTCCTCGACCGTCTCACGCAAGGCCTCGTCCAAGGTGTCATAAACGGAGAGTTGTCCGGCGTTGACGATGCCCATCGTAAGGCCGGCGTTTATGGCGTGGTAGAGGAAGACGGCGTGGATGGCCTCGCGCACGGGGTTGTTGCCCCGGAAGGCGAACGAGATGTTCGAGACACCACCGGAAGTCCTGGCGTGGGGGAGGGCCGCGGAGATTTCGCGCACCGCCTCGATAAAGGCCACGCCGTAGTTGTTGTGCTCGTCTATGCCGGTTGCGATGGCGAAGACGTTCGGGTCGAAGATGATGTCCTCGGGCGGGAAGCCGACCTTCTCGGTGAGTAACCTGTACGCCCGCGTGCAGACCTCAACCTTCCGCTCCTTCGTGTCGGCCTGTCCCCTCTCGTCGAAGGCCATCACGACCACGGCGGCCCCGTACCCCTTCAAGAGCCTCGCCTGGCGGACGAACTCCTCCTCGCCCTCCTTCATGCTGATGGAGTTGACGACCGCCTTGCCCTGCACGCGCTTGAGGCCCGCCTCGATGATGGACCACTTGGACGAGTCGATCATGACGGGCACGCGCGAGATGTCTGGCTCGGCGGCCACGAGGTTGAGGAAGTTGACCATCGCCTCCTCGCCGTCGAGCATCCCCTCGTCCATGTTGACGTCGATGACCTGGGCGCCGTTCTCCACCTGCTGGCGCGCCACCTCCAGCGCGGTATCGTAGTCATCGTTCAGGATCAAGTCCTTGAACCTCGCCGAACCCGTGACGTTCGTCCGCTCCCCAACGTTCACGAACAGCGAGTCCGAGTCAATGTTGGCCGGCTCCAGCCCGGAGAGGCGCAGCTTCTTCGGGAGCTCCGGTATCTCGCGCGGCGCGTGGTCCGCGACGGCGTCGGCCATCGCCTTGATGTGCTCCGGCGTCGTGCCGCAG
>CADCUZ010000135.1:4564-24348 GCA_902806015.1 uncultured Rubrobacteraceae bacterium | reverse complement strand
TCATCTCGTTGCCCTCCGGCACGAGGCCCTGCGGCTGGAGGACGGCCGCGCCCATGACGAAGAAGGCGAGCGTGCCGAAGGTGTAGATGATCCAGGAGAGGAAGGCGTCCTTGTACATGACCCGGATCCAGCCGTTGGCCCGCCGCGCCCACTCCTCGCTGCCGTCGTTCGGGCCAACCCAGCGGGCATAACCCTTCTCGACGCACCAGTAGGTATAGAAGGTGATCTCGTCGGCGCCCACGCCGGTTATCCCGAACATGGCGATGGCCGCGCCGAGGGTACCTGCCGGGATGGCGAAGGTGAGGCCGCCGAGAATGTCACCCGAGCTGTAGGCGAACGGCGTGAACGGCAGGCCCAGCGCAATAAGAACCGTGACGGTCGAGAAGACCACCACGAGAAGGACGGCCCCGCGCTCGATCAGGCCGTAGCGGTTGGAGTAGAGCAGGGCGATGCTGCCGACGACCACGATGACCGTCCAGATCAGGGTGGACGTGAACCCCAGCGGGTCGCCGCCGATGGGCATCAGCACGCTGAAGGCGATCGCCACCCCGCCGACGATGCCGCCGATCTGGAGGATCTTCGAGAGGGCCATGACGGTCCACAGCACGTTGACCCAACCGACTGGGCCGAGCTTGGGCGGCACCTTGTTGTAGCCCGTGAGCGCCGGCTGGCCGGTCGAGATGGTCCAGCGGGCGAACTCCACCTGCACCGCCACCTTGACGAGGGTGCTGAAGATGACCATCCATAGGATGGCAAACCCGGCCTGGGCGCCCAGGGTGGTGGTGGCGATCAACTCGCCCGACCCGACGATGGAGGCGCTCAGGATCAAACCCGGCCCGAAGTACCTCAGGCTTGCCCCCCAACCCTTCGGGGGCTCCAGTATGCCTTCCGGGGTCAGATGGTACGCGTCATCGTCCGTAACCGACTTCAGGACCACTCCGCCCTCGTCCGCGGCCATACGCTGCCTCCCCTGAAGCTCCTCGCGCATCGTGCGCGTGCATCGTGCGCGCCCTTTTAGACCTTTCCCGAACAGGTTAGCATAAGGCTTCCAAAAAATACAAATGTTTCAATACTAAATGTTTCAATACTCAATACTAAATGTTTCAATACTCTGTAGGGACGTCATGGGGTCGGTTTTCGACTACCCGCGGGTAGGAACCTCTGACCCTATCCGAGCCTCGGCGCGTCCCCCTGGGCCTCTATCTTGATTTCGACGCCGTTGGCCCCGGCGTCGAGGGCCGCCTCGACCACCCGTGTCGCGGCGTGGAGCACCTCCCGGCGTTCACCCGCGAGAACCAGCGTGTCGGGGCCCGCCTCGTGCGCCAGGCCCGTCTCGCCGGCCGCGTTCTTTGCGGCCTCGACGGGCGTCTGCGGTTCGTCTTCGCCGGAGGGCAGGACCTTCAGTTCGGCGGTCAGCTCGGCCCTCTCGTAGACGGGCACTAGTGCTCCCTCCTCTCGTCGAGGCGGCCGATCTCCGCGTAGCCGGCGCTGCCGGGGTGCGGGGGCTCGGCGGGGGGCCTGTCGGCGATGCCGACCATCTGCTCCGGTTTGACGGGGATGCGCGTGAGGGGGCGGCCGGTTGCGTTTCGCAGGGCGGCGACGATCGCGGGGGTCGAGGAGATCGTGGGCGGTTCGCCGACGCCTTTCAGCCCGTAGGGGGCCTCAGGGTCGGCGAGTTCCAGGATCTCCATCCTCACCGGGGGCATGTCGAGCATGGTGGGCAGGAGGTAGTCCGTAAACGAGGCGTTCTGGACCTTGCCCCCCTTTACCTGGATCTCCTCCAGCAAAGCCAGCCCGAGGCCTTGCGCTATGCCGCCCTCGATCTGGCCCTCCAGCGCCTGGGGGTTCATGACCTTCCCGACGTCCTGCGCCGTCGCTATCTCCGCGACCCGCACCAGCCCGAGCTCCGCGTCCACCTCGACGACCGCCCGGTGGGCCGAGAAGGCGAACTGCAGGTGGGCGTCCCCCTGCCCGTTCTCGTCCAGCGGGTGCGTCTCCCTGTGGTGGTACTCCAGGGTCTCCTCGAACTCCTCGTCCCCGATCAGGTCGACCAGAGATACGACGGCCCGCCCGCCGGAGAGGACCTTGTCGCCGTCTAGCGAGAGATCCTCGTAGGGGCCAAACTCTTCCCGGACGCGCTCGAAGAGGCGTTCGCGGGTCGCCTCGCAGGCCCCCTTGACGGCGGCGCCGGTCACGTAGGACTGCCGGGAGGCCGAGGTGGAGCCGGCGGAGCCGACCCTCGTGTCGGCCGGTTCGACGGCCACCCGTTCGACGCCGAGCTCGGTGCGCGCGATCTGGGCCTGCAACGTCACGAGCCCCTGCCCGACCTCGGCCGCCGCCGTGTGGACCCGCACGAGCGGTTCACCGTCTTCTACGGAGAGCGTGACTCGCGCGGTCGAGTAGTCGTCGAAGCCGGCCGAGAAGCCGACGTTCTTGAAGCCGACCGCGTAGCCGACGCCCCGTCTGACGCCCTCGCCGTGCGTGACGTTGGAGACGCCACCGGGGAGCATGCGCAGGTCGCGACCACGGAGTTCTCCCTCTTCGGGCATCGGGATGCTCCGTACCCTTTCCAGGATCTCCCGCACCGGCGCGGGCGGCGGCACCCCCTGGCCGAACGGGAAGCGCATCCCCGGCTCGATGGCGTTCTTGAGGCGCAGGTCGATTGGGTCCATCCCGAGTTCTTCGGCCAGCTTGTCCATCTGGGACTCGTGGGCGAAGCAGGCCTGGACGGCGCCGAAGCCGCGCATGGCGCCGCAGGGCGGGTTGTTGGTGTAGAGCATGTGGCTCTCTATCTCCGCGTTCGGCACCTCGTAGGGACCGCAGGCGAAGGTCGCCGCGTTGAGGCACACGGCGTTGGAGCTGGAGGCATAGGCTCCGCCGTCGAAGACGAGGTCCGCCTTGACGTAGACGAGCTTGCCCTCCCTCGTCGCGCCGTGCTCGTAGCGCATCTTGCAAGGATGGCGGTGGACGTGGCCGTAGAACGACTCCTCGCGGTTGTAGACCATCCGCACGGGGCGGCCGGTCTCGAGGGCGAGCATGCAGGAGTGGACCTGCATCGAGAGGTCCTCCCGCCCCCCGAATGCGCCGCCCACACCGGAGAGGGTGAGTCTGACGCGCTCGGGAGAGAGCCCAAGCGACTCCGCCACCTGGTCCCGGTCTATGTGCAGCCACTGGGTGGAGATGTACAGGTCCACCCCGCCCTCTCCGTCCGGCACGGCCAGCCCAGACTCGGGCCCGAGGAACGCCTGATCCTGCATCCCGACCTCGTACTCGCCGGTGACGACCGCCTCGGCAGCAGCCCTCGCCGCGTCGCCGTGCAGGACCTTTACGCGCCTGAGCAGGTTGCCTGAGAGGTGGAGTTTCGGGGCACCCTCGCTCATGGCCTCTTCGGCGCTCGTCACCGGGTCGAGGACCTCGTACTCGACCCTTATCTTCTCCAGCGCGCGTCGCGCGGTCTCGGGATGATCTGCGGCGACTATCGCGACCGGCTCGCCCTGGTAGCGGACCCGGTCCCAGGCGAGCACGGGCTGGTCCGGGATCTCCATCCCGTAGACCTTGCGTCCCGGCACGTCTTCGTGCGTCAGGACCGCGTGCACGCCCGCCAGCTTCTCGGCCTCGGAAGTGTCGAGGCGCCGGATGTTGGCGTGCGGGTGCGGGCTCCTGAGGGTCGCGCCGTGGAGCATCCCGTCCATCCACAGGTCAGAGGCGTACTCGTACTCGCCCGTCACCTTCGGGATGCCGTCGATGCGGGCGCTCTCCTCGCCGATCCTGCCCGGCCTCTGCACGGGGGCCGGGCGCCTACGCGTCGGGGCCAGGGGCATCGTCCCGGCCGGCGTTCCCGGCGCCGCACCGCTCAATTCTGGCCCGTGTTCCGCGCGGCGAGGCGGACGGCGTCCAGGATCTTTTCGTACCCCGTGCACCGGCAGAGGTTGCCCGCCAACGCCTCCCGGATCTCCGAATCGTCGGGCCCCGGTACCCTGCGCAACAGGTCGTGGGTCGCCACGACGAAGCCCGGCGTGCAAAAACCGCACTGGACCGCCCCCGCCTCGACGAAAGCCTCTTGAACGGGATGGAGTTTGCCTTCGGCGGAGATCCCCTCTACCGTTACCACCTCGCGACCCTCCGCCTGCCCCGCCAAAACCAGGCAAGAGCAGACGAGCGTGCCGTCCACGTACACCGAGCACGATCCGCACTCGCCCTGCTCGCACGCGTTCTTCGAGCCCGGCAGGCCCAGCCGCTCGCGCAAGACGTACAGGAGGTTCTCCCCCTCCCAGACGTCGTCCACCTCCCTGACCTCCCCGTTGACCCCGAGCCTAAGCCGCACCGTTCGCCCCCCGATACTCCTCCCACGCCCACCCGAGCGTGCGCCGCGCCAGCACGCCGACAGAACGCCTCCGGTACTCGGCCGTCCCCCGCACGTCGTCTATGGGCCTGGCCGCGCCCGCCGCCAGCTCGCCGAAGCGCCGGAGCAAGGCTTCCGGGATGACGCCCCGCGATTCCCAGAAACCCCCTTCCTCCAGCACCCCCCCGATGAAGCGTTCGGCTTCCGCGGCCCTGATGGGGGTCGGCCCGGCGGAGCCTACGCACGTCCCAACCTTTCGCCGGCCGGGGCTGAGGGCCAGCCCGAAGGCGCAGACGGCGATCACCATCGCGTTCCTCGTCCCGATCTTGGAGTACTGCTGCGGGCCGTCGGCGCGGGCTATGTAGAAAGCTGAGATCAACTCGTTCGGGGAGAGCAGGTTCTCTTTCGGGCCTGAGATAAAATCCGCGACGGGTATCCTGCGCCTGCCTTCGGTGGAGACGACCTCGACCTCGGCTTCGGAGGCGTAGAGGGGGGGCAGGGCGTCCCCGGCGGGGGAGGCGGTGCCCAGGTTGCCGCCGACGGTGCCCCTGTTCCGGATCTGGGGCGAACCCACCATCCTTGAGGCCATCGCGAGCCCCGGCAACCTGTCCCCGATCTCCTCGATGATGCGCGTGTAGCTGACCCCGGCGCCCACGCGCAAGAGCCCGTCTTCGGGCCCCCATTCTTCCAGTTCCCCTACCCGAGAGAGGTCCAGGACCGCGTCCGGGCGGCTGCGGGCGAAGTTCAGCTCCACCATCACGTCGGTGCCGCCGCGGATCGGCACCGCGTGGGGATGCGCGCCCTTGGCTTCGAGCGCCTCGGACAGGTTAAGGGGTTGGATAAACTCCACTCGTACCTCCCTTCTGCCTGCCGTTTTGTCCCACCGGGTAGCTCTTCCGTCCGCCGGCAAGTATGGGCGGCGGTGCGGCGATGTGTCAAGAATCGTGGGGTCGGTGGGAGGCGGGCCCCTTGTGATGCCGGCGGTCCACGGCGACGAGGATCAGGGCCAACACAAGGAAGGCGGCGGAAAGGTAGAAGGCGGGGGCGAAACCGCTCACGCCGACGAGGAAGCCGAAAAAGAAGGCGCCCGCGCCGGTTCCGGCGTCGAATGAGACGTTCCACAGGGTGCTGCCCAGACCGCGCTCGTCGTCGGCTACCCGGTTCATGGTGAGCATGAGGGTCGAGTTTTGCAGTAGGCCGAGCCCGACCCCGAAGAGGAGAGCCCCTCCGAGGGTGGCAGGCCCGCCCTGCGGTAGGGTGGCCACGCCGGCGGCGGCGGAGAGCAGGCCTGGGGCGAGGAGTAGTTGGGGGTCGCGGCGGTCGCCGAAGCGCCCGGCCCACAGGCGGCTTACGGTGCTGGCGAGGCCGAAGACGAGGAGGGCCGAGGCTGGGGAGAAGAGGCCAGCGTTGGGCAGGGCGAGGGGGAGGAAGGTCAACATCACCCCCGTCGCGGAGGTCGCGGCTGCGAAGATCAAGAAGAGCCGCAGGAGCGGCCCGCGCCGCAGGCCCTCGAGGAAGCCCGCGCCCCCCTCGTCCGTCGGGGAGAAGGAATCGGTGTGGATAGAGGCGACGGCGAGGAGCCCGAGGAGCGGGGCGAGGCCGCCCAAGAGGAAGACGATCGTGTAGCCGGAGGCCCCTACGAGCCACAGGCCCAGAGGATTGCAGAAAATGGCGGGGAGCGTGATCGCGACGCCGAAGAGCCCCAGCGCCTCGCCCCGGCGTTCCGGCGGGGCGAGCTCGACGATCAGGGCGGCGAAGCCGACCGTGACGATCCCGAACCCCACCCCCCTCGCCAGCGTTACGGCGAGCACCCCCGCCACGCCGCCGGCGAGCGGGTATAAGAAGGCCGGAAACCCCAGGAAGAGCAGCCCCACCACGAGGACCCCCCGGTACCCGAAGCGGCCCAACACCTTTGGCATCGTGACCTGCGTAAGCACCGTGGTCAGCATGAGAGCGGCGGTGGCGAGCCCCGCGCCCGAGGTCCCGCCCCCCGTACTCTCGGCGTAGAGCGGCACGACCGAGAGCAGCAACTGGAAGCCCAGAAAAGTCGCGAAGGTCGCCAGCGCCAGAAGCGCCACGGGCCCGGACATCAGGGGTCCGCCCCCGTGGCCTACTTTTTCTGCTCGCTTCGCCTTGCCGAAACCCACGATGGCCATCTTCCTCGAGGAGGGGGACGTGGCGCAAGGCCGCGGCGTCCGGGAACCGGGGCGGCTGGGAGGGAGCGTCCCCGTTGCCCCCGGCCGAAAAGCTTCTGGTATAGAATGCCCCCCACGGGGAAGCACGGTATTCCAGGAGGAGGTCCAATGCAGCGCGACCTGCTGATACGGGAGATGCAAAACATACTCGGCCCTGAGGGGGTGATCTCCGAGCGCGAGCAGCTCCGCTCCTACGAGTGCGACGGCCTGATGAACTACAGGGTAATCCCGGAGCTTGTGGTGCTGCCCGAGACCGCAGAGCACGTCCAGAGCGTCGTGAAACTGTGCTACCACGAGGGTATCCCGTTTGTGGCCCGCGGCTCGGGCACGGGGCTCTCGGGCGGGGCGCTTCCGGTCGAGTCGGGCGTGCTGATAGTGCTCTCCAGGCTGCGAAAGATCCTCGAGGTGGACATCCCCAACCAGCGCGTCGTCGTTGAGCCCGGCGTCATAAACGTCTGGGTCAGCCAGGAGGTCGCCGACGAGGGCTACTACTACGCCCCCGACCCCGCGAGCCAGATCATCTCCTCCATCGGCGGCAACCTCGCGGAGAACTCGGGCGGCGTGCACTGCCTGAAGTACGGGTTCACCACGAACCACGTGATGGGCGCCGAGATAGTCCTCCCCGACGGCACGCTGGTGAACGTCGGCGGCGGCAAGGCGGCCGACGCGCCCGGCTACGAGCTTCTTGGCGCGTTCGTCGGTTCCGAGGGCACCTTAGGCATAGCGACAAAGATAACCTTGCGGATCGTGCGCAAGCCCGAGGCGGTGAGGACCCTGCTCGCGGCCTTTAAGGATACCGAGGAGGCGGGGGGGGCCGTCTCGGGGATCATCGGAGCCGGGATCGTCCCTGCCGCCATAGAGATGATGGACTCCCTCTGCATCGAGGCCGTCGAGACCGCGGTCCACCCCGGCTTCCCCCAGGCCGGGGCCATCCTGATAGTCGAGCTCGATGGCCCCGCCGCGGAGGTAGAGGACCAGTTCCGGCACACCATACAGGTCTGTGAGGAGAACGACGCCTCGGAGGTAAGGATCGCCGAAAACGACGAAGAGCGGGCGCTTTTCTGGAAGGGCCGCAAGGCCGCGTTCGCGGCGATGGGCCGCATCGCCAACGACTACTACGTGCAGGACTCTGTGGTCCCGCGCACCGAGCTCGGGGCCGTCCTCAAGAGGATAAGCGAGCTCGGCGCGGAGTACGGCATGCGCGTCGCCAACGTCTTCCACGCTGGGGACGGCAACCTCCACCCGCTCGTGCTCTACGACAACGGCGTGGAGGGCGAGGCCGAGAAGGCCGAGGCCCTGGCCGGGGACATAGTCTTCACCTGCCTGGAGCACGGCGGGTCGCTCACGGGCGAGCACGGCATCGGCGAGGACAAAAAGAAGTACATGCCCAAGATGTTCACGACGGAGGATCTGGACACCATGCAGCTGCTCCGGTGCGCCTTCGACCCGCATCAGATCTGCAACCCGGGCAAGATCTTCCCGACCCCTCGCCTCTGCGGCGAACGGCCCGGTCCCTTCCGCATGCACCCTGTTCAGCAGGCCGGCCTGGCGGAGAACTTCTAGTGGCCACGCGCACGAAGAACGTCTCGCTGGAAGACCTGCAAAACATAGTCGGCGAGGAGCACGCTCGCGAGGCCGCAGCAGGCGACGCCGTCGACGGCGTCGCCCCCTCCTTCGTGGTCGAGCCTGGCTCCACAGAAGAGACGAGCGAGCTTATGAGGTTCGCCAACGCCCAAGATCTTGCGGTGGCGCCTAAAGGTGGCGGGACCTCGATGTCTTTGGGAAACCCGCCCAGGGAGCTCGACCTCATCCTCGGCACCACCCGCATGAACGGGGTAGTCGAGCACGTCCCCGGGGACCAGGTGGTCAGGGTCCAATCCGGTATTCGGATGCGCGACCTGCAGGAGCGGCTCGCCGGCTCGGACCAGATGCTCGGCGTGGACCCGCCGGAGGAGGGAGAGGGCGCCACGCTCGGCGGGATCGTCGCCGCTAACTCCTCGGGGCCGCGGAGGTACCGCTACGGGACCGTTAGGGATCTCATCATCGGGATCACCGTCGTACTCGCGGACGGGACGGTGGCCAAGGCGGGCGGCAAGGTCGTGAAGAACGTCGCCGGCTACGACCTCTCCAAGCTGTTCACGGGCTCTTTGGGCACGCTTGGCGTCATCGCCGAGTGCAACTTCCGGCTGCACCCGAGGCCCGAGACGGCCCGGACGGTCGCAGTCGAGCTCCCCGACACCGCCTCCAGTGGCGCCGCGTCGCAGGCGATCCTGCACGCCCAGCTCGTCCCGAGCGCCGTCGAGCTCTACTGGGGCGGCGAGACGCGGCTGCTCACGGTCCTGATCGAGGGGATACCGTCGGGCGTCGAGGCCCAGACGGAGGCCGCCTCCCACATCCTCGGGGGCTTCGGGGAGGTCAGGACGCTAACGGATGAGGAGCCGGGGCCTTCCGACCCTCCCGGCGCCGGCGGCGAGGAGGTGGCCGTAAAGATCTCGGCCCCCCCGGCAGAGCTGACGGGCGTCCTTGACTCGACCCTCGGGGCCTGCTCGCGCTCGGGTGTCACGCCGCGCGTCACCGGGCACGCAGGCACCGGCGTCACCTACGTGGGGCTCTCCGGGGGCGACGAAGAGGCGAGGGCCCAGGTCGTCGGGGAGCTGCGCGAGATCTGGTCGAGGAGGGGGGGGAGCGTGGTCGTGCGCGAGGCATCGCCTGCGTTCAAGGAGCGGGTCGAGGTGTGGGGGCCCGTGGGGAGCCGCCTCGAGCTAACCCGCCGCGTAAAGGAGAAATTCGATCCCCGGGGTATTCTCAACCCGGGCAGGTTCGTGGGAGGTATCTAGTGGACAAGAACAACGATTCCCTCGACCCGCGGCAGGACGGGAACCCCTACGACGCGACGGACGCCACGGAGAGGAGCAACGACGCCACCCCGACGAACCAGGACGCCGCGGCGCAGAGCATCGGCGCCGGCAGCCCGCAGGACCTGCCAGACGACACCTTCGCCTCGCGCGGCGCGGTAAAGCAGACGGTCGGGATAGACCGCTCCACGGAAAGCGGCAGCTACCTGTTCCCGGCCTTCGACGACCACCACCCGCCGGAGAAGGACCTCATAGACGACTGCGTCCACTGCGGGTTCTGCCTGCCCACCTGCCCTACCTACGTGCTCTTCGGCGAGGAGATGGACTCCCCGAGGGGCCGCATCTACCTCATGAACAAGGGTCTTAACGAGGAACCGATGAACGACCAGATGGTCCGCCACTGGGACCTCTGCCTCGGGTGCATGGCCTGCGTCACCGCCTGCCCTTCGGGCGTGCAGTACGACAAGCTCATCGAGGCGACGCGCGGGCAGGTCGAGCGCCGCTACGAGCGCACGCCCCAAGACAAGGCCTTCAGGGAGTTGATCTTCCAACTCTTTCCCTACCCGAACCGGCTGCGCCTCGCCGCAGCACCCCTGAAGCTCTACCAGCGCTTCGGCGTGGGCGACATGCTGCACAAGGCCGGGGTGATGAAGCTCCTGCCCAAGCGGATGCGGGCGATGGAGGCCCTCATGCCCATGCTCACGGAGCAGCAGGAGGTCCCCGAGGTGACCGCGGCCGTCGGAGAGCAGCGGAGGCGCGTGGGGTTCATCAAGGGCTGCGTGCAGCGGGTCTTCTTCTCCGACGTGAACGCCGCCACCGTGCGGGTGCTGGCCGCCGAGGGCTGCGAGGTCGTAGCGCCGAAGTTGCAAGGCTGCTGCGGGGCCCTGAGCGTGCACGCTGGCAGGGAGGGGGAGTTCGAGGGGTTCGCCCGCAAGCTGATAGACGCCTTCGAGGGCCTGGAATTGGACAACATCATCATCAACGCCGCCGGCTGCGGCTCGACGCTTAAGGAGTACGGCTACCTCCTGCGCGACGATCCCGAGTACGCCGGGCGCGCGAGCGCGTTCGCGGAGAAGGTGCTCGACGTCACCGAGTTTATCCAGGAGTTGGGTCCCGTCGCGGAGCGGAACCCCCTACCGGTCGCGGCGGCCTACCACGACGCCTGCCACCTAGCCCACGCCCAGGGCGTGCGCAAGCAGCCGCGCCAGACCCTAAAGCAGATACCCGGGATGGAGGTCAGGGAGATAAAGGAGGCCGAGATCTGCTGCGGCTCGGCCGGCATCTACAATATGGTCGAGCCCGAGCCGGCCACCGAACTCGGCGACCGCAAGGCCCGCAACGTCCTGAACACCGGGGCTCGCATGATCGTCACCTCCAACCCCGGGTGCATGCTCCAGATCCAGGCCAGCCTCAAGCGGATGGGTGAGTCCATGCCGATGGCCCACCCGATGGAGGTCCTCGACGCCTCCATCCGCGGCGAGGGCGTGGAGACGCTGCTCGGGAGGTAACTTCCGCGGCGCCAGCCTCCCTCAAGGAGCACCCATCATAAATTGGGTGCTCCTCCGCGGCGTACGGAAGGTGGGAGGGGGCTATTCGGCGCCGGTAGTCGATCATGAGGCGGCTTCGCTGACCGGCTGCGTCGCGGACGTGCTGGGCGTGGATTCGTCGGAGGTCCCCGGAGACGCGGGGGCCGGCCTGCGCCGACGGCTCGCACGGCGTAAGCTCGGGCCGGTCCCGGTGGCTTTCCCGGAGGGTTTCGGGTGGCCGGGACGTTTTCTCGTCCTCGGCCGCGGCGTGGCCACCTGGGCCGTGTTCTTCGGGGTGTCGCCCGGCGTCGTGTTCGATCCGGCCGCCGAGACGGACGGGACGCGGAGGCCGTCCTTGAGACCGCGTTCGTGTTGGCGGAGCACGATCCGCCGCGCGGGGCCGGATGGGCCGAGCATGGTCGAGCTGATCGCGCTGGCCGCCGAAGCCGAAGACCCCATGACGGTGGCGTCCTCGGCGGAAGCGGTCGCGGGCTGCGAGGCGTCCGCTACGGGCGCAAGGTCGGGACCTTCTCTGGCCCCAGGGGGTGCGGATACGACCTCATTTTGGTGGAGGCAGAGGCTCTGGAGGAACTGGCCGCGGGCGTCGGGCTCGCGCCGGCCGAGGCGGAACCTCGTCGTGAGGGGTATCGCGCTGGACGGCCTGGTCGGGAAGCGCTTCCGGGTCGGGGGTAGAGTGCTTCGGCCAGCGGCGCTGCGAGCCGTGCGCGCACCTCGAACGGCTCACGCGGCCCGGGCTGCCGCGCGGCCTGGTGCAACGGGGCGGGCTGCGCGCCGACGCGTTCTCCGGCGGGGAGATACGGGCCGGGGCCGCATAGAAGCGCCCGACCCCTAGACCTCCCACGGTCTAGGGGTCGCCCTAGGCCACCATCCGCAGGGGTGATCGGGATCGTGCCGGCGTTCGCCATCGGCGGCAGGCTCCCCGTTCGCGCCGACCGCTTATGGCTCCCGGGCCTGCCTCACGCGTTCTTTCCTTGCCGGGCCTCTCTGAGCTCCATCAACTCCCAGAAGTCCCCATCGCCGGGGTCTCCCGGCAGCCGGGCGTAGACCGCGTTCAGCGCGAGGCCGACGGTGAACATGAGGGCGAGGGTCTCGGGGATGGAGATGGCGAAGCGGGCAATGGCGTTGGACTCGGCAACCTGGGCGTTGAAAGCCTGCGTGCCGAACTCTGCGGTCACGATCCAAAGGTTCAAGAAAAAATTGGCGACGCCCGTGACCGCCGAGATGGCGACCATTCCGGCAGTTCCGAACCACAGGGCTTGGCGGACCCGGCGCTCGTCGAAGAGGCGTCTCAGGGAGCGTTCCCGGTCCGGCGTATTCGGGTCGAACGTCTGTTCGAGAAACGCCGAGATCAGGGGCCGCCCGAACACGAGCGACGCCCCGAAGACGACCACCCACAACAGGCTCGGCACGGAGTCCTTGAACGCGTATGCCGCCCCGTCCACAAACCAGAAAGCCAGGACGCCGCGCACTACGGCGTTCAGGCCGAGGAAGCTCGTTATAAAGTTGAACCGCTTGGTGATAAAGAGGAGGTCCACCGCCACCCACGTCACCGGCACGAGCGCGGAGACCACGTAGGCCGGGACGTTCCCGAGCTCGTCGCTCAACCGCGAGAGGATTAGTATCGGGATGATCAGGCCGAACAGAAAGTCCAGCCCGAGTTTGAGGGAGCGGCTCACGCCCGGGTTTTCTCTCTCGCCCGACGGCGCATGGGGTGCGACAGGGTTTCCTCCAGCGGACGCGGCCCGGACCGGTTGGTGTGCCCGAACCATACAACGAAATAACCTTCGGCGTGTCAAGGGCGAAGCTCTCTACCCCAGGGAGGCGGGCCGTTTGTGCGAGAATGTCGCCGGGATGGACGCAGAGAAACACAAAGCCGGGGCGGCGGCGCGCTCGCTGCTCGCCGTGCCAGCCAACGACCCCAAGATGGTCGAGAAGGCGCTGGCCTCCGAGGCCGACGCCGTCTTTCTCGACCTCGAAGACGCCGTGGCGCCGGGCAGGAAGGCCGACGCCCGCAAGGACGTCGTCCGAACCGTGGGGGAGATGGACTGGCGGGGCAGGCCGACGCTCTTCAGGTCCAACGCCCTGGACACGCGCTGGTTTTACCGGGATCTCATAGAAGTCGCCGAGGAGGCCGGCGGCACGCTCGACGCCGTCCTCATCCCGAAGGTAAATCGTCCCGAAGACCTCCGCACTGTCGCCGTCTTGCTCGACGGGATAGAGATGAACACCGGCATCCACGCCGGAAAGGTAAAGCTCGAGGCCCAGATAGAGAGCGCCGAAGGCCTCACGAACATCGACGCCATAGCCCGGGTTACGGACCGTCTGCGGGCCTTGCACTTCGGGCCGGGGGACTTCGCGGCGAGCCTCGGCATGCCCCAGACGAGCGTCGGCACCCGCGACGAGTGGGACGGGACGTACCCCGGGCACCGCTTCGGGTACGTCATGCAGCGCATCATCGTGGCGGCCCGGGCGGCCGGGCTGAGGGCCGTGGACGGACCGGTGGCGGACCACCGCGACGAAGAAGGGCTTAGGGGGTCGTGCCGCGGCGCCCGGTCGCTCGGCTTCGACGGGAAGTGGTGCATCCACCCGGCCCAAGTCCCCGTCGTCAACGAGATTTTCTCGCCCACGGAGAGGGAGATCGGGTGGGCCGAGAGGGTCGTCAAGGCCTACGAGGAGGCCGGCGCGGCCGGCTCCGGCGCGGTCAGCGTGGACGGGCAGATGGTCGACGCCGCTTCCATAAAGATGGCCAGGAACACGTTGGATCTCGCCGGCGCGCACGGAGGGTAGAAGGCCCACCTCGTGCCGCGGGATGAACCAGTGGCGGAGGGGGGACAACCACAGGGTATGGCGCGAGCTGCGAGGCCAACCGGGCGGACGATCCGCTGGCTGCGGTTCTCTCTGCTCCTGGCCGCGGCCGCGGCTTTCGGGCTGCTGTACCTACTGGTAGAGGGCTTTCGGGCCGAGACCAACCGGGCGCTGGGGATATTGGGCCGGGGGGACATCGCCGGCCTGCGAGACTACGTCGTCTCGTTCGGCCCTTGGGCGCCGGTCGCCTCGTGTTTTCTGATGGTTTTGCAGGCGCTCGCGGCGCCGGTGCCTTCGTTTTTGATCACCTTCGCCAACGGCCTAGCGTTCGGGGTGTTCTGGGGCTGGGTGCTCTCCCTTTTCGGCCACGTCTTGGCGGCGGCGGTCTGCTTCGGCATCTCCCGCTCTTTGGGCCGGGTGCCGGTGGAGGTGCTGGTGGGCAAGACGGGCCTCCAGTCCGCCGACCGTTGGTTTGCCCGCTGGGGCCTGTACGCGGTCTTCGCGGGGAGGCTCTTGCCAGGCGCGGGCTTCGACGCCGTGAGCTACGCCGCCGGCCTCACCCGGATGCGGTTCGGCAGCTTCATCCTGGCCACCGCCCTTGGCATCTTCCCCCAGACCCTCCTCTACTCCTACCTCGGCCGCCGGGCGCCCGAGTACGTCGGCCTCTTCCTGTTCACGTCCGCGCTCGTGATCGTCGGGGTCGTTATCTTCGTCCTTCTCAAGCGCGCCAAAGAGCGGCGTGAACCGGGGAGGAGGGCCTCAGGAAATCACGCTTCGGACAAGTAAAATGGGTGGGCATGATGCAGGCTTTCAGACCCACAGAAGAGGACCCGTCGCTCCGGTCCGGTTCTCTGACCGTGATCTCGGGCTCCATGTTCTCCGGCAAGACGGAGGAGTTGATCCGGCTCTCTCGCCGCGCCCTCTACGCCCGCCGCCGGGTGCAGGTCTTCAAGCACGCCCTCGAAACCCGCTCCGACGAGGCCGAGATCCGGTCCCACAACGGCATCCCCCACGAGGCCATCCCCGTCGGCTCCAGCGGGGAGCTTCTCGACAGGGTCGAACCGGCGACGGACGTCGTCGCCATCGAGGAGGCCCAGTTCTTCGACGCGGGCATCGTGGGGGCCTGCCGACAACTTGCCGACGGCGGCTACGAGGTGATCGTGGCCGGTCTCGACATGGACTTCCGCGGCGAGCCGTTCGGCCCGATGCCCGGCCTGCTCGCCGAAGCGGACGAGATCGTCAAGCTCAGGGCCATCTGCGCCCGCTGTGGCCGGGACGCGGCCCGCTCCCAGCGCCTCATAGACGGCCGGCCGGCACCCGCCTCGGCCCCGATCATCCTGGTGGGAGCCGAGGAGAGCTACGAGGCCCGCTGCCGCCACTGCCACGAAGTCCCCGAGGGCGTGTTCCAGTACGGGCTGCCGGGGGTGTAGGCGAATCGGGGGAAGCGACGCAAGAGGAAGGGTCTGAGTTCGCCGCGTAGGTGGGTCGTCTTGCTGATCCTGGTCTGCATCGCGCTGAACGGGGCGGGTTTTATCTGGAAGCTCTTCGAGCCGATACCGCTCTACGACGAGATCGCGCACTTCCTGACGCCGTTCGTGCTCGTGGCGGTCCTGGCGGAGATCATTTACCGCGGCGGGGGCGACGACGAGTTTTTCGACTCGCGCCGCCACGCCATCGTCACGGGCTCCGTCATAGGTCTTCTGGGCGCCGGCGGTTGGGAGGTCGTCGAGATCCTGCTGGCCTTTGTGGGGGCCGCCATCTACAATGCCCTGCC
The DNA here is from genome assembly GCA_902806015.1 of uncultured Rubrobacteraceae bacterium. The sequence goes on along the minus strand of CADCUZ010000135.1, from coordinate 8,830 downwards.
GGACACGATGTTCGACGTCGTGCTGGGCGTTCTTGGCGGCGCGGCAGGGGCCTACGTCGCCGACCACTTCCTCGACCGGATCTTCAACCGCTCCCGCACGGACTCCAACCGCCCAACGGTTCGCTAGGGCAGAGAAAAGGACCGGAGCCACGAGGCCCCGGTCCTCCAAATACGAACTACCCGGTCGCTAGTGGCGCTGGGTCTTTTCGTGCTCGTCTTGGACGTTGTCCTTGACCCCGCCGCCTCCCCCGGTGGACTCTTCCTCGTCATCTCCGCCGCCGCCGGTCAGGCCGCCCACGGTGTCCTGCACCTGCTCGACGGGTCCACCGCCGCCTTCGCCGCCGCCTCCACCCAGGACGCCGCCGACAACGGGCAGGCCGCCCACGGTGTCCTGCACCTGCTCGACGGGTCCACCGCCCCCGCTGGCCTCTTCCTCGACGGAGCCCGGGGTGGCGTGCTTCTTGCGTCCCTTGGAGGCCTCGTCGACCTCGTCGCGGACGTTGTCCTTGGTATCGCCCGTGCCCTCGCGTCGTTCGCGCTCGGTCATGCGTCGCTCCTCTCGTTGGCTGCACGGCGTCGCCGTCACGAAGGATTTTATGCCACGACGGGCCGGATGGGAAGCCTGGCCACCATTGCATCACGTTACGCGCGTTTCGGAGCAGCGGCGCGAGCGCAGCCGGGAGGAGTTCGGCCCCGAGTACGAGCGGACCGCCCGCGAGAAGGGCTCCGAGAAAGAGGCGGACAAGGAGCTCAGGCGGCGGCGCGGGAGCGTCGAGCGGCGCGTCGAGCCGCTCTCGGACGAGCGGCGGGAACACTTCGAGGGGCAGTGGGGTGAGGTCGAGCGGGTCTTCGTCGACAACCCCCAGAGGTCCATAGAGATGGCGGACCGCACGGTCTCCGACATCCTCGACGAGCGCCGCTTCGTTTCGGACGCCTCCGAGAGCGAAGAGGAGACCGAGAAAAACCTCGCCGCCATGCACCCGGACGTCGCCGACGACTACCGCGAGGCCCGCCGCATGCGGGCCGACGTGGTCGCCCGGTCGGGCCGAAGCGCCGACGGGCCTCGGAAGAGCAGTCCACGGAGGAGCTGCACCAGGCGATCCGCAAGTACCGGGCCGTGTACGAGCGCCTGGTGGAATGGTAAGCCTCCGCCGGGGATGCTGCTCGGGACCGCGGTCTTCTTTTTCGCGGAACGGGAGGTCAACCGGGGAGGCGGCGAGAGCCGCAAGAACTCCGCAGACGAGCAGGGCGGCTCGACCGCCGCGATCGCCATCGGGGCGCTGCTCGACGGCATACTCGAGTCGGCGGCCATCGGGATCAGCCTGATCGAGGGCGGCATCGGGATCGCCCTGGTGGCCGCCGTCTTCCTGAGCAACGTCCCCGAAGGCCTCTCCTCGGCCGCCGGCATGAAGCGCGCCGGGCTCGCTCCACGGCCCACGTGCTCGGCCTCTGGGGCGCCGTCACGCTGGCCTCGACCCTCGCCGCGCTGATCGGCTACTTGCTCCTCGCCGGGGCTCCGGGGAACGTGGTAGCCGCCATCCAATCCTTTGCCGCCGGCGCCATCCTCACCATGTTCGCGAGCACCATGATGCCCCAAGCCTACGAGGAGGGAGGCCCTGCGGTCGGCGTCGTCACCACCATCGGTTTCCTGCCGGCCTTCGTCCTGACCCGCCTGGCGTAGGAGATGCCAACGGCAGTCAGCGGGGGCCGCTCTCGCCGCCACCGCCGACGGGATGACCGTTCGACGGCCGGCCGGCTCCCTCGGGCCAAAAGGCCGCGAGCAGCAGGAGCCCCACACCCACCGTTATCGCGGCGTCGGCGGCGTTGAAGATGTACCAGAAGGAGAAGTGCACGTAGTCGGTCACCTCGCCGGCGGTCAGGCGGTCGAGGAGGTTGCCGGCGGCGCCGCCCAGGATAAGGCCGCACCCGTAGGTGGTGGCCCTAGAACCCGGCCCGGAGAGCAGCATCCAGAGCACGACCCCGACGGCTACCGCGCTCCCAAGGAGCAGCAGAACCTGGCTCCCACCGAGGATGCCGAAGGCGCCTCCGTCGTTCTTGATGTGCGTGAGGCTGAGTAACCCCGGAACGAGCGGGACGCTCTGTCCTACGCGTAGGGAGCCCTCGACGAGGGCCTTTATACCCTGGTCCGCCCCGAAGACGAACAGGGCGGTCGCGAGCGCCCTGAGCAGACCCCCGCCGCGCCTGGCCACGCTGTTCCTCGAGCCTTTCACGAGAGGGTTGATCCTAGCACAGCCGCACCGCGCCCCTCACCGGCCGGCGGAAGGCGCAACCGCCTCGCCGTGCACGTGCGGCACGAGGCCGGCGAAAGGTACCGGGGGCAAGAAGGGTTCGAGCGGCCCGATCTCGAACCCCACCTCCCGGATCGAGCGCGGGGTTTCCCGGTTGGGGTGGCAGCCGGCGAAGACTAGCTTTCAAAGCTACTAACTTCGGCGAGAACGGGTCCATCTGGGTGACGTTCCGCGTCCGCCCGGACGACGAAGCCCCCGATATGGAGCTCAAACATGGCTAGTCGAGGCGCGCGCTCTGCCTACCGAGATCGTTCCACGAAGTACGTGCGTTCATCCACCCGTTGCGAGTCTGAGCGGCGATCGATGCAATGTTAACAAGATTTCGTAACGCTTCCCCAGGGGCCGACGTTGGGCTACACCACCCCCACGCGACAAACCGAACCGGTGAGGGATCCTAAGATCGGACTCCGAACCGCTACCCTTGGCCTGGTCGCTTGATCGGGTACGTTGGCGCGGAAGAGCAGGTCGACAAGGATTTTCATCGCGCCCTGCTGAAGGCGTCCTTGCGGCGCTTGAGAGACCGGCTGCGGAAGGACTCCGATCGCTGCCGTCCGGTCTCGTTCGACGAGGCGAAGGGCGCCCTGGCATGGTGCGGGCAGGCCTACAGCGGCATATGTCCTGTCGAAGTCGAGAAGATCACGGGGAGCGTCGGCAGGTACCGGGACTTCGACGCGTTCTTTCTGCCCCTCAAGAAGTGCATGGGCGAGCGGTGGGGCCGCGTAGACCGCGCGTACCAGAGGGGGCAGGAGCTGCCCGCCGTGAGCCTCTACAAGGTCGGCGGCGCCTACTTCGTTCGGGACTGAAACCACCGCGTCTCGGTGGCCCGCTACCACGGGGTCGCGGCGATCGACGCCGAGGTCGTAGAGATCAGGGGACGGATGTGCGCCGACGCCGCGCACCGGACCGAGCGCGGCGGATGGCGACCCTGCTCGCCGACCGCAGCAACCTCCCGAGACCGGCGCGTCCTCGCTTCGCGACCTGCCGCGACGCCTCCGAACGGTCCTATCGCGACCGGAAGCCCGACGCGTCGCGCGGTTGTAGTGAGGCGAAGGCAGCAAGGGAGGAGCAAGGGCTGTGCAGTCATCGAGCAACGGTGCTCCTAGATGAGAGAGGGGCTGCCAACCCGAGTCTACCGCCTGGTCGTGGCGCTCTTCTTGGGAAGGCCGCGATGAGCTACGTGGGCAGCGGGGCAGTGGCCTCCACACCGGAGGGGGACGAGCCCGCTTGGACCAAGGGCGGCGAGTCCGTGCCCTACATGCCGTGCACGGGGGACGGTTCAGCAGGGTCCTCGCGCCAAGAGATTGAGGAGGCCGAGATACCCGTGGGGGAGACGAACGGCCCGGTCCTGCTCGTCGCCGCGGGTGACAAACGTCGCGGCCCTCCGAGCGTTTCTCGTGCGTGGCGCACGACAGGCTCCGGCAAAAGCGGCGTCCCCACGCCGACGAGCTGGCCGTTTACTCGGAGGTCGGCCGCCTCCTAGGCGCATCCTACGCGCCGACCAGCGACGGCGTGGCCCAGTACGACGGCACGGCGGAGGCCAACGCCGAGACTTAACCAGAACTCCTGGCGCAAGCCGACGACACTCCTGGACGGGAGCCTCAGCGGGTGAGCCCGGAGAGGCGGGCATTCGGCCCCGCGCCGACCGCGCTGGGGACCGCATTCAAGGCTCCCTTCTGGTGCGCCTTGGCCGCCGAAATCGCGTGGCTGGCGCTCTCCGCGTCGGCGGAGGGAGCGCTCTCCTCTGTGCTGGGCGCCAAGGGTCGGGCCCTCGCGCACCTGCTCGTCCTCGGAGCCCTCGCCTTCTCCTCGGACGTGCTCGCGTCTTCCTGGAGAGGCGCGCCAACGCCTCGGACGACCCCGAGCGCCTTTGGACGCTCCGGAGACGCCCTACGCGCTGGTGCTCTTCGGTTCGCTGTTTTTCGGCATCTACGCCTTCTTCGGCTGGTACTACTCCCCC
>CADCUZ010000135.1:0-4554 GCA_902806015.1 uncultured Rubrobacteraceae bacterium | reverse complement strand
CCTTATTCACCCGAGTGTGTGGAAGGGTTGTTGGCCGAAGTTCACTACAGCTGGCAACGCCCAAGTAACCGTAAAAATACGGCTGAGGCTCCTCGCCGGCCCCGACGGTTACGACCCCCACGTGCCGCCCGTGCCCTGGCGAGAACCCGAACCTCCCGAGGCGCGCGACCTGCGAATAGCCTGGTCACCGAGGTTCCTCGGTGGCTAGGTGCAGGACGAGATCAGTGCCGCGGTCGAGGAGGCGACGCGCGAGCTGGCAGACGGGGTGCGGCAGTCGAGGAGGTGTTGCCGTCGACAGACCTCCACCCGGAGGCCTACGGCTTTTCGGTCCAGGGGCCGATGTCGGCCGGCCGGCCCGGTTGTACCTTAGTGGCACAGGCTGGCAAACGACGGAGAGGAACCGGCATGGGGTCCAAAGAGCAGAATCACGCAATGACCTGGGAGACCGACCCGGCGGGGCAGGACCCCATCGGGCAGGTCCACCCGGAAGGGGACCGGGAGGATCACGAGGTCCTCGGGGGCGGTGCCGCGGTTATGGGTTCGCGGGAGGAGAGGACGTGGTCGGTGCTGGCCCACCTGAGCGCCTTCTTGAACATCTTCACCCTGTTCCTCGGGCCGGTGGCAGCCCTGGTGGTCTGGCTCGTCTACCGGGACCGCTCGCGCAAGGTGGCGTTCGAAGCGCTGCAGTCGGCGGCCTACCAGGGGGCCTGGCTTGCGGTGCTCGGCATCGGCTGGTCGTTGACGATCTTGCTGACGTTCGTGCTCGTCGGTTTCCTGCTCGTCCCGGCGATGATGATCCTCACCGTCGTACCCTTTGCCCACATGGGCTACGCGGCCTACAGGGTGAGCAAGGACGGCGAGTACCGCTACCCGATAGTGGCCGACCTGATCGAGAACCGCTAGACGACAACCCAACGAGACCGGTGCCCCAGAGCCGAGAGGGTCTGGGGCACCGCCGGTTGAAGCCTTTCGCCCGCCCCGTGCGTATGGTTATCTTGGAACGTCAGAGAGGAGAAGCCCGTGCTACACGTTAGAAGCAGAGGCTCGGAGAAAGGGGCGACGTCCCGCCCCGCGGCGGGGACCAGGGACGGGAAACTGACGGAGTTTCTGCTGGACGTGCTGGAGAGCGCCGAGTCCTACGACGCGCACATCCTGCAGGCCGAGAGGGACGAGGACCCGGAGCTACTCGCGTTCCTGCGCGCGCTGCGGCGGCAGGACTTGGTGCGCACGAGCGGGGCGGTACGCCTGCTGCGCCGCCCCCACGGAGAGGGGCGGCGTCGGCCGGAAAAGGAGATCGGCGCGTGATGGACTACCCGCTCGACCTGAGGTTCAAGATAGCGACCATCGGCACCCGGGTGCGGGTGACCGACGCGGCCGGGGGGCTGGTCGCCTACGTCCGCAAAAAGAAATTCAGGTTAAAGGAAGACATCGGCGTCTACGCCGACGAGGACCAGAGAAGGCTCCTCTTCCGCATAAAGGCCGACAGGGTGCTGGACTTCGGCGCGAGCTACTCCGTGGCCCTCCCGGACGGCACGCCGCTCGGCGCCGTCCGCCAGGAGGGGATGCGCTCGCTCTGGAAGAGCACCTACGCCCTCACGAACGCGGGGGGAAGCGGCATCGGGTCCATCCACGAGGAGAACCCCTGGGTAAAGGTCCTCGACGGGCTCATGGAGGCTATCCCGTTCGGAGACGCCCTGGGCGGCCTCTTCTTCAACCCGGCCTACATCGTGGACCTGCGTGGGGGGCCCGCGCTGCGCGTGGCGAAGCAGAGGTCCGTCTTCGAGAGCAGTTTCCGGCTCGAGAAGCTCAAAGACCTCTCAGAAGCGGAGGAGGACCTGATGCTCGCGGGCGTCATCATGATGGTGCTGCTCGAACGGGACCGCGGTTAGGGCGCGTGATTTCGGAGACCCCGGCGCAAGAGCACGTCCTCTCCGGCGGGGCCTCCTGAACGTCCGGACCGCCTTTGGGGACGACGCCCGCGGGACGCTCGCCCTGTTTTGCGCGGTCCTGGAGGAGGTCCGCTACACGGTGAAGGAGCCTTCGAGGATGGAGGTCAAGGAAGAGGAGGAGCGGGATCGCATCGCGGCCGACCGCGAGTACGGGAACGCCTCCGCCTCGTCGCCACGGTCCGGGCCCCCAGCCGCATCGTACGGGCAGACCCGCCACTTCGCGGGCATCGGCCCCCTGCGGGTGGGCGGGTCCCCCGGGCGTCGCGGCGTGGCGGGTCTGCCGGTCCCTACCCTGATCTTGTGGGCGCGGGATCACCCCGGGATCGAGAAGCTCGGCCCTACGCCTTGTGCACGAAAAAAGGCGCGATCCGCCACTACGAGAAGCACGGTTTGGCCGTAGAGGGCCGCGACCCCAGGGACATAAAGTTCGGGGACGGCAAACTGCGCGGACACGGTGGCCACGGGCCTGCTGGTCAAGGCACGCCCACGGGGTTCTTCGGCCTGAACACGTGAGCAAGGGCTCCATCTATCGCAGCCCCGAAGGAGAGGCCGAGCTGAGGGCCCTCTACGACGAGTCGCTGGCCCGGCTCGGCCCCGGATGCGAGACGCGGACGGTCGGCACGCGCCTCGGCGGGACGCACGTGATTCTCGCCGGCCCCGAAGACGCGCCGCCGCTGTTGGTCCTGCCCGGCGGCAACTTCCTGAACCCGCTTTGCCTGGCGTGGTTTCTGCCGCTCGCGGGGGAGTACCGGCTCTACGCGCCGGACATCGTCGGCCAGCCCGGCCGCAGCGCCCAGGGGCGTCCATCGGCGAAGGGGGATGGCCACGCGCGCTGGCTCGCGGACGTGCTCGACGGCCTCGGCCTCCAGCGGGCCGCATTCGTGGGTATCTCCTACGGCGCGGGCCTCGTGTTGAGGCTGGCGGGCTTTGCGCCGGGCCGCGTCGCCGGGGCGGTTCTCGTCTCGCCCGCCGGTGTCGCGGCGGGCCCGCTCTGGCCGATGGTCCGGGAGGTGGCCCTGCCCATGCTCGTGTACCGCGTCTCCCCCAACCGGGAACGGCTGGTTCGCGCCGCGCAACCTATCCTGACCGAGCCGGAAGAGCCGTACGTGCGCCAGCTCGGGGCCGTCTACAGGCACGTAAGGCTGGACAGGGAGCTGCCGAGGGCGGCCAAACGGGGGGAGCTGTCCGGGTACGAGGGCCCGACGCTGCTCTTCGCCGCGCAGGACGACCCGTTCTTCCCCGCGGAGAAGGTGATCCCGCGCGCCCGGGAGATAATCCCAAACCTGGAGGCCGAAACGCTGCCCGGCCGCCACGTCCCATCGGGAGAGGCCTTCGCCCGCGTCAACGACCGCGCGGCCTCCTTTCTCAGGGACGCATGACGGACCGCGGGTCGTCCCGACGGGACTATTCCGGCGGGCGGACCACGACCTTCAGGAGGTGTTCCAGCGCCTCTCGGGGGTCTTCGGCGAGGCCCGTGTGGACGGGGGACGGCTGCACGACCGTGCTGCGGGGCGCGGCCAGCCACCCGAAGCGCTGGACGGGAGGGAGGAGGCCGACGGCGCCCGCCTCGGGGCCGCCGGCGCAGACGCGGCGCGCGGCCTCCAGGTGGGCGCGCACGGCCTCGGGGTCGAGGCGGGGATCCAGGTTGCGCAGGCGGTCCGGATCGAGGTGGACGCGGGCGTCGAGGAAGCGCGCCTCCTGGCAGTAAAGGACCACCCCAGCGTTTATGAACTCCCCGCGTTCTACCCGGGGAACGACGCGCAGTAGGACGTACTCAAAAGGGTTAGGCAAGGGCCTCCCTCCTTACCTCGCCCAGCGCGCGCGCCCAGACCCGAGGCTCCCTCAGGCGCGATGAGAGGTAGGCGACGTAAGCCTGGCGTACCGCCTGCGGGCCGACGAAGCCGGTCTCGGCCGCGAGCCACCCGTCGGGGATCAGGGCTGTTATCCCGTCAAGGACCCCCACGGTGAGCCGGGGGGCCAACGCGGCGTCGGCCTCCGGGAGGGCCGATGCGAGGGGCAACAGGACGTGGTCTCGGGCCGCGGCGAAGGGCCGCTGGCCCACGGCTTCGAGCGAAGGGCCGTTCGCGCCGGGCCAGTTGTGGTGGAAGTACAGGGAGGCGCCGTGGTCTATGAGCCAGAGCCTGCGGTGCCAGACGAGCAGGTTCGTGTTGCGCGGCGTGCGGTCCACGTTCTGCACGAGGGCGTCGAACCACAGGATGCGGGAGGCGAGTTCGGACTCGGGCGGCTCTACGAGCGGGTCGAAGCCGAGGGAGCCTGGGAGGTAGTCCAGGGCCAGGTTCAGGCCCGTGCTCGCCCGCAGAAGGTCCTGAATCTCGGAGTCGGGCTCCGCCCGTCCGAGCTCGGGGTGGAGGCGCATGAGGACTATCTCCGGCACCGGAAGGCCAAGCACGCGCGCGATCTCCCCAGAGACCAACTCTGCTATGAGCGCCTTCCGTCCCTGCCCCGCGCCACGGAACTTGAGGACGTAGGTGCCCAGGTCGTCCGCCTCGACGATGGCCGGCAACGAGCCCCCCTCGCGCAAGGGCGTGACGTATCGCGTGGCGGTGACGGTGCGGAGCATCGGGTGCCTTTATTCTCGCACCCG
>CADCUZ010000134.1 GCA_902806015.1 uncultured Rubrobacteraceae bacterium | reverse complement strand
CGCCGGCTCGCCCAGGGCGCCAAGGCCCAGGGAGGAGATGGTGATGCCGAGCTGGCACACGGAGAGGTAGGCGTCGAGCTTGTCGGTGGCCTTCTTGAGCAGCCCGGACGAGCGGCGGCCCTCGCGCACGAGCCCGTCCACCTGCGTGGAGCGGATCTTGACCAGCCCGAACTCGGCCGCCACGAACAGGCCGTTCAAAGCGACCAGAAAAAGCGCCAGGACTACTAGAGCCCCTTGCAGCGCAGCTGGGCTATCCGGCATCATGAAAGGATGAACGCTTACTCAGAAGACCTACGCGAGAAGATCGTCGAGGCCGTGGAGAGGGGGATGCCTAAGATCGAGGCCGTCCGTACCTTCGGCGTGGGCATCTCCTCGGTCAAACGCTACGTGGCCGCAGCACGTCAAGGAAGGTCACTGGCCCCGAAGAAGCGCCCCGGCTCCAAACCCAAGCTCGACGAAGGTGCCAGAAGGCTGCTGGAGGCCGACCTCGAGGAGCGTCCAGCGGCGACCTTGCCACAGAGGCGTGAGTTCTTGCGGCGCGTGCGTGGGGTGGAGGTCAGCGACTCCACGGTTTCCAGGGTCCTCAAGCGCATGGGCTTCAGCCGAAAAAAAGATCGGTGGGTGCGAGCGAGAGAGATGAGTTCCTGAGGGCGGCCTGGCAGTCGATGGTCGCCGGGGAGATCTACGCCGAGCGGCTGGTGTTCGTGGACGAGTGCTCCACCAACACTTCGCTGGCGCCCCTGTACGCTTGGTCTCGGCGAGGAGAGCGAGCACTTTGTTCGGTGCCACGCAACTGGGGGGCGAACACAACGCTGGTGGCGAGCATGAGCGCGGCAGGGATGGGCCCGTCTCTGGCGGTCGAAGGCCCGACCACGAGGGAAGTTTTCGAGACCTACCTGCAGCGGCTCTTGGCGCCCTCGCTCGAGCCGGGGCAGGTGGTGGTGATGGACAACCTCTCTTCTCACAAGGGCCAGAGGGTGAGGGAGCTCATCGAAGGCAAAGGTTGCGAGCTTCTGTACCTGCCGCCCTACTCGCCCGACCTCAATCCCATCGAAGAAGCCTTCGCGAAGGTCAAGGCGCTGCTGCGGAAAGCCGGGGCGCGCACCCGCGAGGCGTTGATCAAGGCGATGGGCCGAGCGCTGGAGGCGGTTACGGCGAAGGACGCCCGCGGCTTCTTCGAGCACCGCGGCTACCGCGCTGCGGCCCAACTGCTATGACAGATGCTCTAGAGACCCCTCCTGTGGTACTTCACCCAACGCATGTACTTTTTCCAGTTCCAGTGGTCCCCGGGATCCACGTGGCAGGAGACCCCGCCGCCCGAGCCGTTGCACCCCGGCACTTGCTTGTGGGCGATGACGTGCTGGCGATCCAGGGGGATACCGTATTTCTTGGAGAGGTAAGCCGAGAGCCGGGCCGACGCGTCGTACATCTTGTCCGTGAACCAATCGGGGTTGCCTATGTAGCCCGCGTGCTCTATGCTGATGCTCTGCTTGTTGGTGTCCCACCATCCGGCGTGCCAGGCGACGTTTTTCTCCTTGACCGACTGGCCGATGGCGCCTTGCTTGGAGACGGTGTAATGGGTCGACGACCCTGTGTTGCTCGGGTTGCGGAACCAGTCGAGCGTGCCGGAGTAGGAGCCCTGCGCCACGTGGATGACGATCTTGTCTATCATCTTTGCGCCCCGGTACCAGCTGGAGGAGTTCTCCCCGTTGTTGCCGTACCAGGTGGCCTGCTCGTAGTCGGCGCGGGTCCGCGACGCGGGCACGATCCGGGTCTCGGCCTCCGGCTGCGGCGCCAGCTCGATCCGCTCTCCCGTCGAGATCGTCGCCGACGCGCCGCCGTGCAGGACGTCGTATACGTCGTGGGCGTAGAGCGGGCCGCTGCCGTACCCGGATACGATCTCGTACCAGCCGTTTAGGTCGGAGGATCGGTCAAAACCCGCGAGGTCCGAGAGAACGGCGGCACCGCCCTTGACGTTGGCCGCGCGGTCGGTCTTGATCTCCTCCTCGGAGAGCCCGATCAGCGAGGCGGCCCTGCCCAGGGTGTCCTTGGAGGGGTTCCGTACGAGCTGCATGAGCCCGTAGGCGCCGCGCCCGTGCAGGTCGTCGGGATCGTAGGGGGTAGCGGACGCCGGGGGCATCTCCCACAGGGTGTTAACGTAGCCCATCGCCTTGAGGAGCTTCTCCGGAACCGCGTACTGTGCGGCGGCGTCGTCGAAGAGCGCCTCTAGCGGGGGGCCCGTCTGGGCCGCGGCCCTGCTCGCGGCGGTGACCCCAGTCCCGAGCAACACCGCTCCCGCCAGCCCCGCGCCGCCGAGCCTCAGAAAATCCCTGCGGTCCATACCCGTGCGCGCGCTCTCAGGAAACATCTCCCCCCTCTTTCATCTCCCGTGCAACGCCCCCCAACGGGTTTCTCGCACCGTCGGGCCGGCAAAACCCTGCGGCGTCCGCGCCACCATGGCTGAGGCCAACAGAACGGACGAAGGTACCGATGCTTCGTAACACAAGTTTCCCCCTCCGGGCAACACGTGGCATTGTACTGATGCCTATTATCGGGGAACGGCGGAGAAATGTTAAGGGCTCTATGACACACTCTCGGAAAGCTCTCACGACGGAGGGCGCGAAGACGGCGGAGGGACGGCAGTCCGGGAGTATGTCCACGGTGCCCGGTGGAGACGATGACTGAGGGATTGAAGGAGCTGGCCCGGCGGCTCGGTCGGGACCTGCGACGGGCGGGCAAGAGCAGCCGGACGCTCGTCCGGCTCTACGAAGGGCTCTCCGGCCAGCGCCGGCGAGCCTACCTGGAGCTGGGCCGCTTGCGGTCGAGGCTCGGTGGGGGCGGCATCAGGGCCGGCGGGATCGACCCGGAGAAGATGGTCTGGATCTTCGGCTCCGGGCGCAGCGGCAGCACCTGGCTTCGCAGCATGATGGGGGAGGTAGGCGGCGCCAGAGTCTGGGAGGAGCCGATGGTCGGCCGCCTGTTCGGCGAGTTTTACGCCTGGGCCCCGAAGGAGAACAGGCGTTCTGCCGATTTCATCATGGGCGATCCCATCAGGAGGGGCTGGGTCCGGTCCATAAGGAACTTCGTCCTGGACGGCGCCTCGTACTCCAACCCCCGCCTCGGCGCCGACGAATACCTCATCGTCAAGGAACCCAACGGCTCCGTGGGGGCCTCGCTTATCATGGAGGCCCTGCCCGAGAGCCGCATGATCCTGCTCATAAGAGACCCCAGGGACGTGGTCGCCTCGGTCCTGGACGCCGCCGGGGAAGGGGGCTGGCTCTACGAGAGCCGGAACGGCGGCAGGGCCGGCAAGAGACCCAACGCCTTCGTCGGCATGCGGGCCCGCGCCTACCGCAGGGGCGCGGAGAACGCCAGCCGCGCCTACGACGACCACCGCGGGCCGAAGGCGCTGGTCCTGTACGAGGACCTGTTGGCGGACACCGCGGGCTGCCTGCGCCGCATCTACTCGGAGTTGCGGATCCCTGTAGGAGAGGCCGAGCTGGCCCGGGTGGCGGAGAGGCACTCGTGGAAGAACGTGCCGGCGGGGGAGAAGGGCAAGGGCAAATTCTACCGCAAGGGAACGCCGGGCGGCTGGAGGGAAGACCTGACCCCGAGGCAGGCCGAGGTGGTGGAGAAGATAACCGCCTCCCTGCTTGAGAGGTTCTACCCCGAAGGTTGAGCGCGCCGAGGGCCTCGGTCGTTGTACTCACCTTCAACGCCGGTCCCTGCTTGGGTGAGCTGCTCGGCAGGCTCGCCGCCCAGCGGACGGACTTCGGGTACGAGGTCCTTGTCGTTGATTCGGGCTCCGCGGACGGCACCGCAGAACTGGCCGGGCGCCACGGCGCCGCCGTCCACCGCATACCGCACGAAGCGTTCGATCACGGGGCGGCCCGCAACCTGGGCATCTTCCTCGCCGCTGGCGAGTACGTCGCCTTTGTCGTGCAGGACGCCCTGCCGGTGGATGACGGTTGGCTGGCGACCATGGTCGAGGTCCTCGACCGGGACGACGCGGTAGCCGGCGTGTACGGACGACAGATCCCGCACCCTAGGAGCAGCCCGCTGGCCCGGGCCCTGGTCAAGGGATGGCCCACCGCCGCCCCCGAGCGCAGGGAGCAGTACGCCGGCGACCACTACCACGATCTCCCCCCGGCCGCCCAGCGCTCGCTCGCCACCTTCGACAACGTGAGCTCATGCGTGCGCCGTTCGGTGTGGGAGGGCATCCCCTTCAAGAGGACGGCCTTCGGCGAAGACCTCCGGTGGGGCAAGAGGGCCGTCGAGGCGGGCCACAAACTCGTGTATGAGCCGCGCTCCGCCGTCCTTCACTCACACGAACGGGGCGCCCTCTACGACCTCAGGCGTCACTACGCGGACGGCCTGCTCTTGATGGACCTCTTCGGCCTCGTCCCGACGCCGAGCCTCGCCCGACTGCTCCTGAACGCGCTGCGCACAGCCGCCCACCTCTACCTCAGCCTCCGCCGCGAAGGCGGGGGGGCGCCGTCGCCTCCCCGGTCCCTGCTGCTAGCCGCCAGGTACGCCCTCTGCGCCCAGGCCGGCGCCTACCTGGCAACCCGCAGAAGCCGGAGAAGACGAAAGGATTTCGGGATCTCCGCCAGCCTCCACGAATTTCTCGGCAAGGGCATCTGAACATGCCTGCAACCGCCGTCCCCCCACCGACCGGAGGCGGGCTCGACACGGGCAACCAGTGCGGCCGGGTGTACTATTCATTACGCGCGAGAGAAACGCGAGCCGGTACCTAGCCTCGCCTTCCGGGTCGGAGACGGGGCGCGGTTTGCCGGCTACGCCGGAGCTTGGTGAGAGGGTAGGGGCATGGTCAGGAAGGAGGTCAGCGCTTACGTTGGAAAAGGGCTCGGTCGCGGCGACGAAGGCCGAGGAATGGCGCTTCCGGGGCGACGGGGCCTGCTTGCGACGCCGGGGTATGGGGTTTGAGGGTCCTGTTCGTCGCCCACCAGTTCTTCCCCGAGAGCCGCGCCGGCGTCGAGGTCGTTACGTTAGGCTTGGCCCGAGAGCTTATGGCCCGCGGGCACGAGCCTTACGTGCTGGCCGCCAGGCGCACCGCTCCCCACAGCGACCTCGGGCCCGGCGAGACCGAGGACTACGAGTACGAGGGGGTGCCCGTCCGCAGGATCGGCCGCCCCGCGGAGGGCCTCTCCCGCCCCTACGAGCTGAACTACCGGAACGACGACATGGCCCGTAAGACGGGGGAGTACGTGCGGCGGGTGGTCCCGGACGTGATCCACGCCATGCACCTTCAGGGTCTCTCGGCGGGCGTCCTGCCTGTCTTCAAGGAGGCCGGGCTGCCCGTAGTCTTCACGGCGGCGGACTTCTGGACGGTGTGTCCCGTGGTGGACCTTAAAAGGCACGACGGCGTTATGTGTGAGGGGCCCGAGGTTTCCCACTGCATCCGGTGCATAGCCAGCCGGAGCGCGGACGGGCGCGTGAGGAGGGTTGCAAGCCTGATGCCAGGCGTGGTCCCCGCCGGCGCGGACAGGCTCTCTCGCACGCCCCTCTCGCGCGGCTCCTTCCCGCTGCGCCAGGTGGGGGCGGTGCGGGAGCGTCCGACTTACATAAGGGAGAAGATGGAGCTCGTGGACCGGGTCCTCGCGTACACCCGGCTCGCGCGGGACCTGCTCGGCGCAAACGGCATCGGGGGGGAGAAGATACGGGTCTCCCACTACGGCGTGGACACCTCCCACGTCGCCGGGGCCTCCGCCGGGCGGCGCCCCTCCCCGACGCTCCGGCTCGGGTTCGTCGGTACTTTAGCGCCCCACAAGGGCCCCGACACGCTCGTGCGGGCCTTCCGGATGCTGCCGGGCTCGATAGACGTCACCCTATCGGTCCACGGCAGCGAGCAGGGCTACGAGCCCTACGCCCGGGGGCTGCGCGGCCTCGCCGCGGGCGACAGGAGGATCTCCTTTCCCGGTGCCTTCTCGCGCGGGGAGCTGCGCGGCGTCCTCGAGGGGATCGACGCCCTCGTGGTGCCGTCCCGCTGGTACGAGAACGCGCCGGGCGTGATCTTCGAGGCCTTCGCGGCCGGGATACCGGTGGTCGCCACCGACCTCGGGGGAATGTCCGAGTTCGTCGAGCACGGAGAGAACGGCCTGCTCTTCGGGCTCGAAGACCCCAAGGACCTCGCCGGGCAACTGCGGCGGCTGGCCGAAGAAACGGGCCTGCTGGCGAAGCTCCGCGACGGGATCGGGCCCGTAAAGACCGTCGGCGAGTACGCGGACGAGCTGTTGGAACTCTATGATACGCTCCTTCAGGAGCGGTCGAGGTACTAGGGAGATAGCGGAGATTCTGTCGGCATGAAGGTCCTCATAACCGGCTCGAACGGCCAGCTCGGGCGCGAGCTGGCCGGGATGCTGCCAGGGCGCGGCCACGAGGTGACGGCGCTCGACCGGCGCGCGCTCGACGTCGCCGACGCCGAAGCCGTGGAACGGGCGGTGGAGGAGCACTCGCCGGGACTCGTCGTTAACGCCGCGGCCTACACGGATGTGGACGGCTGCGAGGAGGAGCCACGGCTGGCGTACGGGGTCAACGCCCTCGGGCCGCGCAACCTGGCCCAGGCCTGCGGGCGCCGGGGCTGCGACCTGCTGCACGTTAGCACCAACTACGTCTTCGACGGGGAGTGCCAGAGGCCCTACGAGCCCTTCGACCCCGCGCGGCCCGTAAGCGTCTACGGTCGCACCAAGCTCGCTGGCGAAGAGCACATCATGAGGCTCACGAACCGCTGGTACGTCGTCCGCACCGCAGGCGTCTACGGGCTGGGACACAACTTCGTACGCACCATGCTGCGCGTGGCCGGGGAGCGCGACCGGCTCCGGGTCAAGGACGACGAGTACCTCTCGCCCACCTGCGCCCGCGACCTGGCCGAGGGCATCGCCGGGATCGTCGAGGCCGGGCGCTACGGGCTCTACCACGTGACCAACGCCGGGTCCTGCTCCTGGTACGAGTTCGCGTGTGAGATCTTCCGCCTCGCCGGCGTCGAGGTCGAGGTAGTCCCCGTCCCCGCCTCGGAGTATCCCCTGCCGGCGGCGCGGCCGGCGAACGGGGTCCTCTCCACCTTGGGGAACCCGGAGCTTCGCAGCTGGAGGGAGGCGCTCGCGGACTACGTGGAGCGGGAGGCCGCGGGCCGCGGCGTCGCCCGTGGCTGACGGGGGCCGCAGGGCCGTGGAGGCGCTCCGGGGGGCGAAGGCGTCCCTTGGAGCCGCGGCGGGCGCCCTGCGGTCGAGGGCTAGCAGTCAGGCCCGGAGGCAGATCGCCGTGAAGGACGCGGAGATCGCCGCTCTCAGGAAGGAGCTGGCCCGGACCGGTGGCGACGGTGGGCGGCCGGGCCTCGTAGAGACACCCGTCTTCTTTATCGTGGGCCAGCAGAAGTCCGGCACGACCTGGCTCATGCGCATGCTCGACGCCCACCCGGAGATCCTGTGCAGGGGAGAGGGCCGCTTCTTCGGACGCGGGTGGAGGCAGGAGTCCGTCAAGAGGATCGACGCGAAGAGGCCGCCGAGCTCGCTCTACAACGCCGTGCTCGACGCCGAATACCTTAGGCTCTGGATCGAGAGGTCCGTCTGGAGCAGGGAAGACGACCCGGACGAGCACGTGGACAACCTCCTCCGCATGGCCGTGGACTACTTCCTCATGGCGGAGCTCTCCAAGACCGGCAAGAGGCTGGTGGGGGACAAGTCCCCGCTTCTGACCCCCGACACGATAAAGGAGATTTCCTCCGTCTACCCCGAGGCCAGGGTGATCCACATAATCAGGGACGGCAGGGACGCGGCGGTCTCGGCGGTGCACCACTCCTGGAACTTCGGAAAGAGAAAGGACACCACAGCCAGACGCGAGGCCTACCTCAACAGCCCCCCGGATACGCGCGAGAGCGTGTTCGCCGGTAACTCGCTCGGGAGGATGGCCGCCGAATGGGCGGCCAGGGTCGGCCGGACGGTCGAGGACGGCCCCGCCCTTCTCGGCGACAACTACTCCGAGGTCAGGTACGAGGACCTCCTTGAGAGGCCCAAAGCGGAGATGGCCCGCCTGCTGGGCTTTCTCGGGGCCGAAGCCGGCCCCGGGACCGTACGGCGGTGCGTGGGCACGGCCAGCTTCGAGAGGCTTTCCAGGGGCAGGACGCGGGGCGAGGAGGACGCCACCTCGTTCTTCAGGAAAGGCGTGGCCGGCGACTGGAAAAACGTCTTTACCGGACGGGACAGAGAGGTGTTCAAGGAGAAGGCCGGAGAATTGCTCGTCGGGCTCGGCTACGAGGGGGACGACGGCTGGTAGCCTGCGGCCCGTCCGGCGAGGACGAGCGCGAGTGCCGGGGTCCGAGGCGCCATCCCATCCGGCGGTAGCGATGTACAAAGAAAGACGTTTTACGATAGGCCCCGAAAAGTGAAACTAAATTGCCCTCGTGGACCGACTCTGCTCCGCAGAGCAATAAGGACCTGAGATGATCGGACGCCTTACCTCCCCCTAGTTTTATCTCTGCTTGTAGGGCTCTTCGCCTGCGCGTTGTATGCGAGCTCCGCGCGGGCCCTACGCGACGGGTTCTCGGAGACCGGGGTGACGGACGTGCCCCTGCCGACCGCGCTCGACTCCACGCCTGGCGGCCGCAAGGTCGTTACCAGCAAGCCGGGCTAGAAGTATTCGTACAAGGACAGGCGGAGGCCTGGACACCACCGACCCGGCGGGGAACTACCTCGCGGTCCGGCTGAACGCCACCGCCTCGCTCGGCCTCAAGAAGACAACGACCATCGAGCTGCGTCCCGACACGGTGGATCTCACATTCCTGATGCAGCCCCTGGATCTGAGGCTGAAGGTTAACGAGAAGGCGTTCCGGGTGCCGCGCACGCTGGTCTTCCTGGGTGGGCTGCGATCCGAACGTCTACGCCCCATGCCAGAAGGACGCAGACGGACGCTTGTGGGTTTTCGAGTCCTGGTCCGACGGTTGTACCACCGCGCACAGGATCGACTCGACGGAGGACCCGCAGACCTACACGGCGACCTTCCGCAGACCACGGCGCTGAACCGCCCTCGCCGGTAGACGGGCTGCCCGTCCCGGGGCGGCGGTGCTCTACAATGAGCGGTTGGGGCCATTAGTTTGTATAGTGCCCGGCGAGCGTACGCCGGAGGGCAGCTTGACCGACCAGTTGATCGTCGCGGGTTTCCATCGGAGCGGGACCTCGGCGACCGCGCAGTTGTTGCATCGGGCCGGGCTGTTCCTGGGCCACGAGCTGCTCGAGGCCCTGCCGTCGAACCCCTACGGCCACTTCGAAGACAAAGAGGTGGTGGACCTCCACCACGGGATCCTCGCGGACAACGATCTCACCTGGCTCGTGGACCGGCCTTTCGTTCCGGTGGTGGACGGGCGCCGCTGGCGGCAGATGCAGGAGCTCGCCGAGCGCCGAAACACCGGCTACCGGCTCTGGGGGTTCAAGGACCCCAGGGCTTGCCTCTTCCTGCCGCTCTGGAAGTATCTGCTCCCCAACGCCAAGGTCCTGCTCGTCTACCGGCACTTCTCTGGCTCGACGTACTCGCTGGCCCGGCGCCACTCGGCGCTGCTGTTCTCTGGCACGATCAGCGGCTTTCTGCACCGGCGTTTCTGGGAGGAGCCGGATCTCGCCCTGCGCATGTGGCTCGTCCACAACAGGGCGTTGCTCGCCTTCGCCAGGGCCCATCCTGAGGACACCCTAGCCGTCTCCATGGACATGATCGAGGACGGATTTCCCCTCGTCTGGGCCGTGGAGCGGCGCTGGAACCTCGGCCTTGAGGACGTGCCCGTGGGCGAGGTATTCGATCCCGCTGCGACCGTAGACAGGCCCCGCAGGCAGCCCGTCTCCGACCGGCGTATCATCGGGGAGGTCGAAGATACCTGGCGGAGCCTGGAGGAGCTGGGCGCCAGGACCGCACGTATGCTGGAGGAGACGACGATTGCCGGATAACGAGTTCTACGCGCCGGACGACATAGACCTCCTTAGGATGGAGAACGAGCTGCTCGCGTTCGAGGTGCGCTTCCTGAAAACCCGCCTCGGAGAGCCGGCGAAGATCCCCGGCTCCACGACCTCGCTGAACCGCCTCGGCTACCTCGAAGAGGCCGAGCGGGACCTGATCCTCCTTCTCAGGCGCCTCTCTGGCAGGCCCACGGGTCCCATCCTCCGCCGCGCCAAGAGCTTCCGCACGTTGGAGCAGAAATACCTCCACTCGCCGCGGCCCCGGAGCTCTTCCTCCCCCGAGCGCCTGGCTTACCTCGAAGAGGCCGAGCGGGACCTGATCCTCCTTCTCAGGCGCATGTCCACGAGCCCCTTCGGGCGGGTGCTCCGCCGCAGAACAGCCTTCCGCGCGCTGGAACAGCGGTACCTCTAGCCGCCGTGCCCCCGACCCGAAAGGACACCGCCGTCACCCCCCGCCCGGTAGTCTACGCCGGACGGTTCGCCGACGGGACACGGTCCGCGAGATTACCCGGAGACTGCGAGGTCCTCGACGATTGGGAAGTCCTCCCCTTCCGGCTTGCCGAAGCTCTGGAGCGCGCGACCGCGCTCGTCGTGCTTGACCCATTTTCCTTCCCCTTCGAGTCCGTGAGGGGACAGGGACGGGACGTTCCCCTGATCGTGGTCCCTCCCCCCGGGTTCGACGCCCCGTTCCTGAGAACCGTGTTCGGCGAGGCTCTCCTCGAGTCTTTAGGCCCCCTCGACCGCGTCGCCACCGCGAACCCGGCCCTCTGGGAGGAGCTCAGGCAGGGATACCGCTGGACGGAAGGCCAGCGCATCGAGCTCGACACCGCCCGCCCGGACGAGGCCGCCGCGCAGGTCCTTGCCCGTCTCCAAGAGGAGGCCGCGGGGCCCGTTCAGGACAAGGCCGTCTACCGCGTGCGGTCGGGGGCGCTGGGGCCGCAGTTCGCCGCCGCGTGCGGGGTGCGGGCCGGAAACGCCCCCTTCGACGTGCTGGAGGTCGGCGTCGGACCCGGCCGCTGGGCGTCGAGCTTCGACCCGGCAACGGGGTTCGCAGGGCTGGGCCTCAGCGAAGAAGCACTAGGGGCCGCCCGCGTCGACTTCCCGGGGGGACGATTCGATCTCCTAGGTGAGGACCTCGTTTTTCCCCACGCCGAAGAAGGTTTCGACCTGGCGTTTACGGTCTCGGTCCTGCAAGATCACCCCGCGACCGCCAAGAAGAGGATAGTCTCCGAGATGTGGCGCGTGGTGCGCCCGGGGGGACGGCTCATGTTCCTCGAAGACTTCGTCTCTGGGGAGGCCGAGCATGTCGTGTCGATACAGAGCTTCGTGGGCATCGTCCTGGAGGCCACGGCCGGAAGGGTGGTGCTGGAGCATTTCGAGGCGCTCCGGTACCCGGCTGATCCCTTCTTCAGGGGCGGGCTGCTTGCGCTCTCCAAGGTCGGGACGCCGCAGACGTGGTAGACGGGCAGGTCTTCGTCATCTCCAACGACGTCGTGCCGGGCCTCGGGATGCCCGTGGCCGCCCCGGGGCTGCGGGCCTTCGGGCTCGCGGAGGGCCTGCGCGCGCACGGCGTGAGGACCAAGACGTTGGTCTCCAGGGGGTTCGTGGAGCGCCAGTGGACGCGCTTCGGTCGCTCGGTCCCCCACCCCACTGCCCCCGACACCGACATCGTGGGGGCGAACGCGCTGGCGCGTTACCTGAAGGCCCACGCGCCAGCCGTCGCCGTCATGATCAACAGCAACCAGGTGGAGCACCTGCGGCCGATGGAGGGCGTGCGGTACGTCCTGGATTTCTTCGCGCCGAAGATGCTCGAAGAGCTTTACCACCATGGGGAGGGCTACCCCGACAGGGAGCTCAGGCGGCTGCGGGAGCGCAAGATCCGGGCCATAGAGCTTGCCGACGCCTTTATCTGCAACGGCCGGAAGAAGCTCCCGTACTTCCTGGCCTGGATGCTCCAGGCAGACCGCGACGTTCGCCGGCTGCCGCTCGAGGTGGTCAACATGTGCGTCCCGCCGTCGCTTGCAGGTAAAACCAGAGATGGTGGAGATGTCAGGCTCGCGGTCGCGGGTTACCTCCAATCGTGGAGCACGCTAGGTAGCTGGGTGGGGACGCTGGAGAGCAGGCTCGACCGGCCCGGGGTGGGCCTTGACCTGCTCGTGCCCCGGCACTGGGGCGGGGGCGCGGGCCGGAGCCACGCCTCCATGGGGGACCTCGACAGGATCTCGCGCCACCCTTCCGTGACGGCCCACGGCACCATGAACTTCTCGGAGTTTCGGCGGTTTCTCTCCGGGGTCGACGTAACCGTCGACCTCTTTGAGCACAACCTGGAGAGGGAGTACGCCATGGTCACCCGTTCGGTCGTGTCGCTCGCCTGCGGGGTCCCCGTGGTGCACCCCCCGTTCACCG
The DNA here is from genome assembly GCA_902806015.1 of uncultured Rubrobacteraceae bacterium. The sequence continues at coordinate 12,104 of CADCUZ010000134.1, read as the reverse complement.
AGGTCTCGGCAATGATCTCCGAGTACGACGCCGGGTGGCTCGTGGACCCCCGGGACGACGAGGCGGTCGGGGCCGCGCTCGACGAGGCCATAGGCGACCCCGGGGCGGTGCGGCTCAAGAGGGAGAACGCCCGCGCGTTGGCTTCGGAGGTCCTCGACCCCGCCGAGGCCGTGAAGCCTCTGCTGAAGATATTGGAGGCCCTGTGAGGTTGGTCGAGAGGTGGCGCAGGATCTACTTTCTCACCCCCACGTTCCGGCCGGTCGGCGGGGTTGTCAAGATCTTCGACTACGTCAACCACGCCCGCGGTTTCGGCCTGGAGCCCGTGATTTGCTGTCCTGAGCCCTTCAAGGAGGACCTGCCCCTGTTCGAGATCTCGCGCTTCTCGGATATCTCCCCGAAGAAAGGCTTCAGGTTCATCGACCTGGAGAAGGTCTCCGTCGGCTCCCACGACCTCGCCTTCGTCTCGTGGCCCACGAACTACGAGGTCCTCGCACCCCGCCTCAGCCGGTGGACGCGCCACGAGCAGGTGATCTGCATCGTCCAGAACGTCCGCTGGGCGAACCCCACGTTCACGAACGGCTATGCTCTGCGCCTGCTCTCGCGCCCGATGGCGCGTATCATGACCAACGACGTGGTCCTCGGTGCGGTCCGTCCGTACCTCAACGAAACTTCCATGACGGAGGTTATAGACCTCGGCCACGACGCCGCGTTTTTCGCTAGGGAGCGGTCCGGCGGGCTCGGACCCCGCATAAAGGTGGCCTACACCGCCTGGAAGTCCGACGTGGGCGACAGGGTGACCCAGGCGATGCGGGACCCAGCGTTCGAGTTCAGGGCGATCCGGAACCCCGTCGGATGGGACGAGTTGCGCGACCTCTACCACTGGGCCGACGTTTTTCTCGCCACCCCCCTCGCCGAGGAGGGCTTCTACCTGCCGGGCCTCGAAGCGATGTCCGCAGGGGCCATCGTGCTCTCCCCGGACGCCGGGGGCAACCGGGCATACTGCGACTTCGGGGAGAACTGCCTGCGGGTTGAGTTCGACGACCCGGCGAGCTACGTTGGGGTGTTGTCCTCGCTGAAGGCCACCGATCCCGAGGAGATCGAACGCCTGCGCCGCCGCGGGTACGAGACGACCGGGCGGCACACCCTCCCCAGGGAGGGGGAACTCTTCGGCCGGTTCTTGGGCCGGCTCACGGACCGCCTGGACGGCCGAGAACGGGCAGGCCAAACCGCTTGAAAAAGGCGCAAGGAGCCCCGATCATACGTCCCGCCCGCGCCGCGTACGCATGGGAGGAGCGCGTTGTCCCCTGATTTCATAGGTATAGGCGCCCAGAAGGCGGGCACGACCTGGCTGCACCGCAACCTCCAGGCGCACCCCGGGGTCTTCATGCCCAGGAAAGAGGTCCACTACTTCGACCGGAAGATGGACGACCGCTCCAACGCCGTTTCGAGGCTCCTCGGCAAGCGCCCGGCCGACAAACAGTGGCGCCGGCAGACCGGACACTGGCTCGGGCTCCACGCGAGGACCCTCTCCTACAGGGAGGTTCTCTGGGACCTCAAGTACCACCTGCGGCGTTACGACGACGACTGGTACGCCTCGGTTTTCGAGCCGAGCAGGGGTAGGGTGACCGGCGAGATCACACCCGCCTACTCGGCGCTCGGCGAGGGCAGGGTCGCCCGCGCCCATCGGCTCGCCCCGGACGCGAAGATAATCTTCATGATGCGCAACCCCATAGAGCGCGTCTGGTCGCAGACCGTGATGAGCTTCGACAAGGCGGAGAAAGGGTCCGTCGGTTCGGTTCCCGAGAAAAAGCTCCTGCGCAAGATCGGGCGCGACAGCTCCCGGACCCTGACGGACTACCTGCGCACCCTGGAAACCTGGCGCCGGTTTTACCCCGACGAGCGCATCTTCGTCGGCTTCCTGGAGGACGTCCACTTCTTCCCGGAGGAGCTGCTCGGAGCCGTCTACGGTTTTTTGGGTGTCGACCCCTCTTTCAGGCCCCCCGAACCGGAGAAAAAGGTGCACGTCCGCTCCGAGAACAGCATGCCGGCCGGCGTGGCCGTCGACTTGGCTCGGGCCTACGGCAAGCAGGCGGAACGCCTGGAGGAGCGCCTCGGGGGATACGCCTCGTTCTGGCGCTTCTGCGCGGAGCGGCTCTCCGAGGAGCCGCCCGACGACAGCGTGGCCTACCCGCTGTGGGGCTCGCCGCTCTGGGAGGAGTGGACGCGGGGTTCGGGGACTGGCGTTGCGAGGCCCCGGTTCCAGAGCGGCCCCCTCGCCTCCCTGGAGCTCACCCGCAAGGGCGAGTGAGGCGCGATCCGGCGGGCCGGCCGCCCCTCCCGATGATATGCTCCGTTGCGTCGTTCACGCGGCTTGCCAAGAGACGCAGGAGGTTGGATGTACCCGGACTTTATCGGGATAGGCGCGCAGAAGGCGGGCACCACCTGGCTGCACCGCAACCTGCAGGCGCACCCCGAGGTCTGGATGCCCCCGATAAAAGAGCTCCACTACTTCGACGAGAAGGCGGGGCTCGAAGGCGGGTTCGTCACCAGGCTCCGCGGCGACCGCCCGGCCGACACGCGCTGGCGTCGGCAGATCCGTACCCGGTTCCGGCGCCCGCTGGAGGGGCTCTCGTCGCGGGACCTCTCGTGGGACCTGAGGTACTTTTTCGGGACGCCCGGCGACGGGTGGTACGCCTCGCTCTTCGAGCCGGGAGCGGGGAGGGTCACCGGGGAGGTGACCCCGGACTACGCGATACTGGAGAAGGAGGGGGTGGCCCGCGTCCACGGGCTCATGCCGGACGCGAAGATAGTCTTTATGATGCGCAACCCGGTGGAGAGGCCGTGGTCGGTGATGAACATGGGTTTCCGCATCCGGGGCAAATCCATGGAGGACACGACCGTTAAGAACGTCCGCCGGCAGGTCAAGAACAGGCGGGTGCGCCGGATGACGGACTACCTGCGCACGCTCGAGATCTGGGGCGCCTTCTACCGGGAGAACCAGATCTTCGTTGGCTTCCTGGAGGACGTCCACTTCTTCCCGGAGGAGACCCTGCGCGGACTGTACCGCTTTCTGGAGGTCGACCCGTCGCCGGCAAGGGGGGCGATCAGGGAGAGGATCCACCCAGGCTCCGTGAGCACGATGCCGTTTAAGCTCGCCATCCACCTGGCCCGCTCCTACCGGGAGGACACGAGACTCCTTGAGGAGCGCTTCGGGGGCTACGCCTCCTTCTGGCGCTTCTGCGCCGATCGGTTGGCCGAGAGACCGCCGGCGAAGGGGAATAAAAAGCAGATAAAGTACCCGTTGTGGGAGTCGAAGCTGTGGGGGGCGTGGGAGGGCTCCCGGAACATCTCACCCCAGAGCGGGCCGCTCTCCTCCCTGCGAACCACCTCGTAGAGGGAGCGCGTTGTACCCGGACTTTATCGGGATAGGCGCGCAGAAGGCGGGCACCACCTGGCTGGGTCGCAACCTGCAGGCGCACCCCGAACTGTGGATGCCCCGGCTCAAGGAGGTCCACTACTTCGACGAGAAGATCCACGAGCCCAAGAACGCCCCCCTCAGGCTCGCCCGCAGGGTCTTCGGCGGCGGCGCGGCCAACCGCCGGTGGCGCTCGCAGGTCGGGCGCCGGACGAAGAAGCACCTGGAAAAGTTCTCCGGAGAGGACTTCCGGTGGGACCTCAAGTACTACGCTGGCGCCCCGAACGACGGGTGGTACGCCTCGCTCTTCGAGCCGGGCAGGGGGAGGATGGTCGGTGAGATCACGCCCGCCTACTCCACTCTCGATCGGGACGTCGTCGCCCGCGTCCACGGGCTCATGGCGGACGCGAAGATAATCCTCATGATGCGCAACCCTATGGAGCGCGTCTGGTCGCAGACCGTGATGAGCTTTGATCGGGGCAAGGACAGGTCCATAGACGCTGCCACGGAAGAGGAACTCCTCCGCCACTTCGGTGGCGAAGGCGCGAGACGGCGTACGGACTATCTACGCACGCTTGAGACCTGGGGTGCCTTCTACCCGCCGGAACGCATCTTCGTCGGTTTCCTCGAGGACGTCCACTTCTTCCCGGAAGAGCTCCTGCGGGCCGTCTACGGCTTCCTCGGCGTGGACCCCTCCTTCGAACCTCCGCGGGCTGACTCCAAGGTCCACACCCGGTCCACGGGCAGTGCGCCCGCAAGGCCCATGGCCCACCTTGCCCGCTCCTACCTGGCCGAGAACGCGGCCCTGGAGAGGCGCTTCGGGGGCTACGCCTCGTTCTGGCGGTTCTGCGCGGAGCGGCTCCCCGAGGAGCCGCCCGACGGCAGCGTCGTCTACCCGCTGTGGGGCTCGCCGCTGTGGGAGGAGTGGGGGGGACCCCGCAAGGCGAGGCCCCAGAGCGGGCCACTGCCAAGCCTCCCGCCGGCGGGGGAGGGCGCCTAGAGCAGTTTGCGGAAGGCTACGCCTTGGGCAATCCGTGGCGTCAGATTTCAGGCTCGGGGGTCTGAGGGGAACCCGAAGCGCCGGAAGGGCCTGCCCCGGCGTGCGGAAGCGTTTGGATCCGGGGCAGATTGCGGGGTCGACAGCGCTTGCCGAGTCGGGGCCCTGGTTTTCCGGAGTCTGTGGTAACGGGCGGAGCGCTCGGTTGGCTATGGGCAATTTCTCCTACTTTGGGGGAGCGTTTTCCGGAGGATCGTCCGCTTCGCGCCAGGTACGGAACCGGTCCAGGACCTCGGCCATCTGCTGGGTGACCACGGGCTCTTTGGGTTTTCGGAGTGCCTTGCGGGGGAGGCTCACGAGGGCGTCGCCGATCTTCCAGCGGCGGGAGGCCACCAGGGCCGAGACCTGGTCGTCCAGCGTCTCCATCCAGCGGTTGAGCTTCGCCACGTCCCCCTCGGCTCGCCGCAGCCGCGCGTGGGCGTCCCGGAGGCTGCCGGTCACGAAGCCCGCGAAGACCTCCGTCTCCCCGGCGGGGTCCCAGCCGATGTGCCCCGATTGCTCGGCCGAGATGCGCCTGAAGGCCTGCAGCGCATCGCGTTTGGCGGCGTTCTTCGCGCCGCAGAGCAGGGCGTTGCGTAGGCCGTTCCAGTGTTCGTCAAGGGCGGAGGTCGTCTTTTCGAGGGCGCGGGCCCAGGCGTCGGCGGGGGTGGCGAGGAGGGCTCCGATCTTCTCCTCCGCGCGGGCCCAGGAGTGCACCTTCCACGAGGCAAGCCCGAGGTGGTCCAGGAATCCGGCGTACTTGTGGTCCTCCCTGGCCGAGATCAGGACGCATCGCCGGCCGAAGGAGCAGGCGGTGATCATGCCGTGGAGCGAGGAGCCGACGTAGACCTCCGAGCGCGCGACGCAGGCGGCGACTTCCCGCAGCCCCCGCGGCCGGTCCACCAGGAGCGGGTCCGAGGCCATCCTCGCCGCCACGAGGCGCTGGGTCTCGACGTCGCCGTGGGAGGGCCCTATGGCGAGCAGGATGGGCGAGGCCCCGAGCCTCGCGCAGATGCGGTCCGTGCGGGCGGCGACGGCCGCGACGTCCTCGCCGGCGAGCCTGGCGTTGACGTGGAAGGCGACGGTGCGTGCTGGCACGTCCTTACCGCGGCTCCTAAAAGCGTCCTCGTAGGCCGCGGAGATTCCCCCCTCCGGCCACACCTTCGAGACCTCGACGGCGGTGTCGGGCACGACTCCCATCCCCACCTCGACCCCGGCCTCCTCCAGCAGGCGCCGGCTCTCCCGGTCCCTGACGCTCGCGTGGTCCGTCACGGAGGCCGTCCACCGCATGAAGCGGGCGGCGGTCGGGTCGAAGGGCGCGGGGACGCCGGGAGCGTTCCAGCATAGCGGCAGGCCGTCCCTGGCGGCCACGTAGGCGGCGCCGAGCCACAGGCTCGGGTAGGTCACGAACGGGGAGACGCCGCCCCGGTCGTAGATCCCAAGCGGCGTGGGCGAGGCGCGCAGGATCTGGCCGCCCCCGATCACCACGCCGTCGACCTTGGGCCCTTCCCGCAGGAACTCGTCGAAACCGACCGTCGGCGCGCAGCCCTCCCAGTCGGGGGCCCCGTTCGCGGGCGAGACGTGGACGAAGTCATCGCAGACGTCGGCGAGCCTCCGTTCCAGTACCAGTGGGAACAAGAGGTCCCCGTAGTTCTCGACGTCGAAAGTTCCGAAGTGGGCTATCCTCAAGTTCTCGCACGCTCCAGGGGTGTCGTTGCCGAATCTTCTCCAGCTACACTACCATCGGGCCCGGAAGCCTGCGCGGCCGGCGGCCGGGTACCACGGGTGTCGGGTAGGATGCGTGCGACCTACGGAAGATCCATCACGGGGAGGTGAGGGTGCAACTCTACGGGGTATCGATGGTCCGCAACGAGGCGGACATCGTCCGCGCCAACGTCCTCTACCACCTTGCTGCGGGTTTCGACCGGCTCCTGATCGTGGACAACGCCTCGACGGACGGCACCCGCAGGGCGCTGAGGAAGCTCGGCAGGGACCCCAGGGTCCGCTGGACGCGCGACAGAGGCTCCTTCCGCCAGGGCGAGGTCTTCACGGAGCTCGCCCGCCAGGCCTTCGCGGAGGGCGCCGACTGGGTAGCGCCCGTCGACGCCGACGACTTCTGGTGCGCGCGCGGCTCGTCCATAAAGGAGGTGCTTGCCGACTCCGGCGCGGCGGCCCTCAGGGTGCGCCACCTGGACTTTATCCAGCGCCGCGGGCAGAGGGAGTCCTCGCCCGACGAGCTGCTCACCATGACCCGCCGCGTCTTCGAGCCCGTGGCCCGCGCCCAAGCCCAAGAGCTCCTCGCCGCTGGGAAGATCTCCTACGTCCAGATGGCCCGGCTGCACAAGGTCGTCGGCCGGGCCTCCGAGGCCATGAAGATGGTGAAGGGGGCCCACTCCCTCGATGGCGTCGAAGGGCCCGTCGCGGAGACGGACGGGCTCGTCCTGCTCCACGCGCCCTTGCGCTCCCTGGCCCAGCTGGACGCCAGGGCCTCCTCCGCGGACCGCCGCTTCGGCACCGGTGCTTCCCTGGGTCCGGGCTGGCACGCGCGCCGGTGGCAAAAACTGAAAGACGAGGGCTACCTGGAGGACGAATGGGCGGCTAACAGCTACGGCGACGACGGCCGCCTCGACGTGTACGGCACCCCGCACGAGACCGTCTTCGACCCCGCGCTCCGGGACGCCGTCGCCCCGTTTCTCGAACGGCCGGACCCGTCGCTGTGGGACAGGTTCGCGAAGGGGGGTTAGCCCTCCCGGCAAGGATCCGAGGCCGGCCCGGAACGGCCATCCCTCGCCGCGTAAGATGGGCGCGCTAAATGGCACCTGAGAAAGGACGGGGCAGGAGTGCTTGCCTCCGAAAATCGCAGGCTGGTCTTCGTGCACATCTAGAAGCCGGTCGGGAGCACTGCCTCCGGGCTTTTGAATGCGGAGCTTGAGGATGTGCGTTGGCTCGGGGCGCGCCACTAGTTCAAGAAGCACGGTGGGAGGCCGCAGAACAGGCTGTGGCGCCATGCCCAGCAGAAGAGGTCCAACTTCGGCGGGTTCATCGGCCGCTGCACGGACGAGATCCAGTTAGGCGCGGCGCCCGTTATCCCTTCACCCACGTACGTAGGCCCGCGCCGGTTTTACCCCTCCTGAGGGGCCGGGCCTACCAGCCGAAGTCCCTGCCGAGGTAGTCGTAGAGCCTTCGGTTGTGGGGCTCGAAGAAGTCCTTCAACCTTTGCCTGAGGGCCGGGTCCATCGGCTCGTACTCGTAGGTCGCCTTGGGGGATGTATGGCGGGGTGAGAGCTTGATCTCCCGGTAAGGCAGTTCGAGGAAGTCTTGGGTCAGCTTTAGGGTCTCAGCCGTGTGCTTGTAGAACTCCTCGCTCTGCAACACGAGCATCTGCTCTTCGCCAAAGAATCGCCGCCAATGCAGGAGCTGATCCACGTAGATGCCCTTGGCAAGTAGCGCTGACGAGCGTCTACGGCCAACGTCGGCACTGCGCGCGAGACCGGGAGGCTCCTCTCCTCCATCGTCCAGCCGCGCTCGCTCCACTTCTACGGCTTTTTCGAAGCTGCGGGTCTCGTGCCCTCTTCTCACTGACAGGTGGTAATGAGAGTAAGCCCTGTCGACCGGATTCCTGAGCAGTACGATCTGCCGCGCCTGCGGGACCACCTGCGCCATCCTCTCGGGTACCAGAGGGTCGAACAGGTACTGTGGCGTTGCCTCCCCAGAGATGGTCCTCTGCCCGTCTTTCCACTCCGGCGGTGGGAAGCACCTCCGGTACCATTCGACGCCCTTATCCAGGCGACCGGGGCGGTCGAAGTAGTGCAATTCTTTTGACGCGGCACGCTTGACGTGTGGGTGCTTGATGAGGAGCCCGTAAAATCGGCTCGTTCCGCCCCTCATCGCCCCGATAACTACGAAGTCGGGTAGCGCGCCTACCATTTCGCCCGTCGTCTGGAGGGCCGACGGAGCGTCATGCACGTCCTCTGCCAACTCGTTCGTTGCTTTGAGCTCGTTCCTTAGCTGAAAGAGGTTCTCATTTTTTTCCTTGACCTTTTTTCTGAGCCGATAGATCTGCCGGTCTTTCTCGTTCGACGTCTTCGACGGGTTCCTGCGATGCCAGGGGTTCGGTACCGCGCCCCGCGTGGCACCGCCTTGCAGGTTGAGAAAAATCTTTATGCCCCGTCCCACGCCGAAGGTTCTGCTAAGCCCGAAGATCGGCAAATTACACCCCTTTCCCGCCATTTGCTCGTCCCGCGGTCCGGCCACAAGGCTACTAACGCTGCCCGCAGGTTGTCAACGGACCTGCATATCCGGCCCTCGGCACCGCCTAGCCGTCTGCTCGGCCGACCGTACCGGGCACCCACTCGGCGATGGCCCCCTCGTAGATGCGGTACTCGGGGGCGAAGAACTCGCGCAGCTCGCGCTCGCACTCCTCCGACAAGTAGACAGACCGCCTCGGCGAGACGTTGCTCGTCCCGATCTTCACCTCTTCGCCGACCTTCTCGCAAAGATACGCGACGAGCAGGTTGAGGCGGTCGTAGCGGAAGAGGCGGTCCACCCCCGCCTGTCCGCCGCGCGGTCGCACGAACTTCGCCTGCCGCCCGACCTGGGCGAACTGGGCTTCGCCGTCCATGTAGGCGCGGACGAACTGCTCGAAGGAGAGGTGGCCCGCGTAGTTGGGGTGGTTGCGGCACGAGGGGTTGGCCAACTCCCCCCGCGATCGGTAGCGCCACCAGCTCGCGAGCCAGTCGATGGGCTCACGGACCACGCACACGACCTCGTAGGAGCCACGGGGGAACCCCTCGGAGTTCAGCCACGGCTGCAGGAAGCGCTGGAAGTGGGCGTAGCGGGTGTGCTTGAACGGGTTGCTTTTCATGAAGACGTCCGCGTGCGGTCGGAAGGCATGCTCGATGGAGGTCGAGGCGGTCTTCGGTGTGGCCAGAAAGACGAAACCCTTGCCGGGGGCGAGGAGCACGGTTCAGCGGCCCCGCGCTGCGGGCGAGCCCGCCTTCGACGGCTTGAGCCCCCGCCGCAGCGACGCGTAGGTGTCGCGCAGGTGCGCGACGACGTGCACGCCCTCCGGGCTCTCGACCCGGACGAGGTTCTCCGGCAACGCGGAGCCCTGGCGCAGGGCGTGGAACAACTGCCAGTCGCGCCGCTTGCGGTCGTTGATCTTGGCCTTGAAATCCGCGTGGGACCAGTGCGCGAACTCGTCGGCTTCGAGCCACTTGAGCTCGAAGCACACGGGGTCGGGCAGCCGCGTCACGGGGTCTCCCGGCCGCGGCAGCATCAACTCCCAGTCGAAGGCCTTACCGAAAGTGTAATCTGGCGAGTTGCGCCAGCCCCACGGCTCGGGTTTGCCAGGCGCGGTGTCCACGTAGGCGACGCTCTCGCTCTCCACGTACACGGGGTCCCGACGCAGCGTGATTGCCCCGTCCACGCCCCGCAGCTGCCAGGGGAGGTCCCGCAGTACCCGCTCGCCCTGCGGGGTGAGCACCATGTCCCCGTCCCACTTCAAGGCGTACCTCGTCCTCACGTGGGAGAAAGACCAGTTGTAGAAGTAGGTGAGGCTGTGCACCGACTCGGGGTGGGTCCACAGGTGCTCGGGGCCGCACCGCGATACCGCGAACGGGTAGGAGACCACGTCGAGCTTTCCTGCGAGGCCGGCCTGCTGGGCCACCCTCTCGGCGACCTCCGGGGTGCCGTCGGAGGAGCCGTTGTCGGCGACGACCACCCGCTCCACCGAGCGGAGCACGCCCGGCAGGACCCAGGGCAGGGAGCGGGCCTCGTCCTTGACGCGCAGCACGGCCGTGAAACCGGACCCAGACGGTCCCGTGACCCAGTGCCACCGGACCGCGTACTCGTCCAGCCCTTCACGGTTGGTCGCCGTTGTCGGCACGCTCATGTTCGCCAAGTCGCCGTCTCCCTTGGGTGGCGGATCACTTGAACAGGTTCACCAGGGCCAGCTTTACCCTGAGGGGGATCATGCCCCGCACCCCGGCCGGGATCCGCCGCCTGACCTGGCCCAGCAGAAAGTCGGCGGGAGACCCCTGCGGCTGGGCGGCGGGCGCCTTCACGGCGGCCTCCCGGGTGGCCTGCCGGGTCGCGGCTATGATGGACGACTGGGCGACCTGCTCGGCGTGGTGGTAGAGCGTCACGTACTCCTCGCGGTGGCCATCCAGGCTGGCGAGCGTCTCAGTGACGTCGCGGGCCTCCGTGCCGGAGAGGAAAAGAAGGTCGTTCCAGGCCCGTTCGCAGAGGTAAATCAGGCCCTTCGGTACGTCCTCCAGGTCCTCCCAGTTCGCCGTCGAGCGGCGCAGGGAGGGGTCCACGAGGCTGCCCGCCGTCGCCTGGGCCCTGGCCTGCGCGTTGACCAGGCTCGGGATTTCGAACCGGGCGCTTACGTGCGCGATCTGCTGAGTCCAGTCGTCGAGCAGGTCCTCAAACCGGACGAAGGCCCGCCGGTAGTCGCGGGTCGCCCGCTCGGTGAACAACATCGTGTTGGCCCATCCTGCCACGCGGTTGGCGTCTACCAGGGGCATCTTCGCGTACCAGTTCATCTTGCTGCGCACGACCTCGGCCGGGTGCCGGAGCATGGTGACCACATGAACCCTGGCTTCGAGCTCCTCGCCGACCCGGGTCCACAGCGGCAGGAACCAAAGCAGCCTCGGGTCCTTGATTACCAGTTGCTCGTGGCGGGAGAACTGACCCTCCAGCCACCCGCTCACCTCCTCACCGACCCGCTCGTCGAGGCAGAGCCTGGCGGTCTGCGCCCAGGCGGTCGGGCGGGCGTCGGATACCTGCACGCTGGCCCGCTGCAGGAGCGCCGTGTGCCTGTCCACCACCCACTGCGACTCGCCGAAGCCGCGCGGGTTGCTGTCGTCGGCTACCACGTGCGGCCCCGGCACGTGGAAGCCGAGGTTGCCGACGATGTTAGCGAACAGGCTGGTGCCGCTTCGGCCGGAGCCGGCCACCAGCAGCAGGTCCTTACTCATACGGGATCTCCTCGTTTTTCGTAGGCTTGGGAACGGGAGACGGACCCCGTCCCGGCGCCGCACCGCCCCAGCGACCGACGACCGAACCCGGCCCGGCGATGGCGGCCCGGCCAGGGCCGCCGAGCAGCGCCCCGGTCGGGTTCTCTTGGCGCAACTTAACGTAGACCTGCCGGAGGTGCTCGACGACGTGCGTCCCCTTCGGGCTCTCGACCCGAACTACCCCCTTCGGGATCTCGTCGCCTTCGAGGAGCGCTCGGTTGACCTGCCACTCGCGCCGCTTGCGGGAGTGGGGGACGTTCTGGAAATCGGTACGGGACCAGTGGCCGAACTGGTCCCGGTCGAGCCACTTGAGCTCGAAGCACACCCAGTCCGGCAACTGGAGCATGTAGTCAGCCCAGGGCCGTATAAACTCCCAGTCGAAGCACTTGACGAACGTGTGGTTCGGGGAGTTGCGCCAGCCCCAGAGTTCGCCGGGCGGGAGCGCCACGTCCACGTAGGCGACGCTCTCGCTCTCCACGTACACCGGGGAGCGGCGCATCTTCACCGTCCCGTCCACGCCCCGCAGCTGCCAGGGGAGGTCCCGCAGTACCCGCTCGCCCTGCGGGGTGAGCACCATGTCCCCGTCCCACTTCAAGGCGTACCTCGTCCTCACGTGGGAGAAAGACCAGTT
>CADCUZ010000133.1 GCA_902806015.1 uncultured Rubrobacteraceae bacterium | reverse complement strand
TCTCGCCGCGCAGGTCCCACAGGGCGACGTCGACGGCGGCGATGGCGAAGGACGCCAGGCCCCCGCGCCCGACGTACAGCAGGCGCTTCCACATGAGGTCCCACAACCCCTCGATGTCGTCGGCGTCCTGGCCCTCGAGCAGCGGCGCGAGGTCGTGGTCGATGAGGGCCTTTACGGCGCGGCCGCCGCGGCCGATGGTGTAGGTGTAGCCGTGGCCCGTGAGGCCCTCGGCGCGGAGGGTCAGCGTGATCAGCTCCTCAGTGTCTATGGCGCCGTGGCCCGCGTCGCCCATCGGCTCCAGCGGCAGGCGGTAGTAGGCCGTCTCGACGCTCTCTATCTTCATGCGGCTCTCCTTTTTCGGTGGACGACTAGCCGTGGCCTCTCCCCGGACCGGCTACGCGGGCGCACGAACAGCGGCTCGACGCGACCGGTGCGCGCGCCGGGTTCGTCGGCCCCAAATGCAGACGCCTCGACGGCGGCCTGAGGTGGGGTGTTTCAGGCGCGATGGTCCCCGACGCCTGGTGCTCGGCGGCCCGGGTCATGATCCTCCCTCCTTGCGGGGCGTCCTTTCGCCGACTATCTTGTGCGGCAATCGCTACTCTTCTCCCCGACGTAGGCGCTGCGCGAGGCGCTCGGCGGCCCGGCAGCACAGGGCGAACATCGTGAGCGTCGGGTTGATGCCGTGACAAGTCGGGAACACCGACGTGCCGTAGACGTACAACCCGGGAGTGTCGTGTACGCGCAGGTCCGGGTCGACCACGGACCCGGCGGGGTCTTCGCCCATGCGGCAACCGCCCTGATCGTGGCTGCTCAGCACGCCGCCGAAGCGCCTGCCACGCCACACCCTCGTCGCCCCCATCTCGCGCAAGATCTCCTCGGACTTCGTCTCCATGAACTCGGCCGCGCGGTGCTCGTTGTCTTGCATGTCGTAGGTGACGCGCACGACGGGCAGCCCGAGCCCGCTCCTGTCGCGGTAGCGCGGGTCGAGGTCGAGGAAGTTGGTGCGGTAGGAGAGGTTGTCCGGCTGGAGGCGGACCGCGGCCTGGTGCTGCCACCGGAGGAGGTGGTCCTTGTACTCCGAACCCCAACGGCGAACGTCGGGCGGGAGGGCCTCGCGGCTGATCTGGATCGGCAACCGCTGGTTCTCGACGTTGGGGGTGGCCCCGCCGACGAACCCGTGCGAGGCCGAGTCGAAGTCCGCGGCCTCGAAGTCGTCCAGGCTCCACATCTGCGCCGCCGGGCCGGTGTGGGCGTTGAAGATCGTATCGGGGAAGTATCCGTGGACGTCCGCCCACATCTTGGTCATGAAGTGCTTGCCGACCTGGCCGGCGTTGTTGCCCAGGCCCTTCGGATGCCGGTCGTCCCCAGAGAGGAACAGAAGCCGCACGTTCTCGAAGGTGTACCCGCACAGGATGACGGTGCGCGCCTCCTGCACCCGCGCGTCCCCGTTGGCGTCCACGTACTCGACCCCGCTTGCGCGCCCGTCTCGGTCGGTGAGGACGCGGACGACCCGGCAGTGGGTGCGGAGGTCGAAGTTGCCCGTCGAGAGGGCCTCAGGGACCCAGGTGAGGCCGGGGTGCCACCGCTCGTCGTTGAAGGGGCCGAAGCCGCCGCTCCAGGCGCCGTAGCCCGTAGCCGGGTACCCGTTGTAGGGCTCGCTGTTGACGGCCACCGGCGTCGGGTATGGGCGTAGGCCCATGGCTTCTGTGGCATTGCGGAAGATCTCGCCCATGCGGAAGGGCCGCATGGGCCGCATGGGGTAGGGCCTGCTGCGCGCGACGTAGGGGTTGGCCTCGCCGTCGCCGGCCACGCCGATCTCGTACTCGACCTGCGTGTAGTACGGTTCCAGCTCGTCGTAGCCGACGGGCCAATCGACCAGGGTGTGCCCCTCGGGCAAGGCGCTCTCCCCGAAGCTCTCGCGCACGTGGGTGAGGTACCTGAAGTGGTGGGGGTGGTTGCGGCGCAGGGCGCCCCCCCAGTGGATGACCGAGCCGCCAACGCCGTTCATCATGCGTCCGAGCGTGAAGTTGGCCTCGCGGGTGGGCTCGTCCTCGCTGGTCCGCCAGCGCGGCACCTCGCTCAGGAATTTCGGCCCCATCCCTCCCCGGCAGTAGTAGGTGGAGGCAAGCTCGTCCGGCACGAAGTCGCGCCCGGTGCGCCAGGGTCCGGCCTCGAGCCCGACCACGCGCAGGCCCGCGCGGGCCAGGATGCGGGCCGCCAGGGCGCCCGCGGCCCCCACCCCCACCAGCACGACGTCCGCCGAGCCCTCAGGGTCATCGGCGCCACGCTGGGGGTCGTAGCCGGGGATCTCCGTGGGCTCGCGTGGGGCACCATCCAAGGAGTAGCCCACGTCGGCCAGGGCCAGGATCTCGCCGCCCTTGGTGACGGGCTCCTCGGAGAGGTTCTCCTCCGCGGTGTTCTCCAACCACACCCCCGTGTGCCCCAGGAGCCTCCAGCCGGACTTGGCGCGGTTGCCGCCGTGCGCGGGGTCGGCGAAGAGCCCCTCCTGCAGGTGGGCGCGGAGCATGTCGAAGAAGCCGCCCTGGGGCGGCACCCGGAAATTCGGGAGCGCGCCCCGTTCCAGGTCCGCCAGCAGAGCGTCCTGCTGCCAGGTGCCGCAGTCCGCGAAGCGCGCATCGTGACGCACCCTGGCGGCGCGGTCCAGCGCCGCCAGGCCAACCCGGTAGGCCTCGACTTTGTCGTGATACGCGCCCGCCAGGGCCCGATCCACGTAGGCGAGGACGCCGATCTGCGTGGCACCAGGTCCGCTTTCGTCGGCGGGGAAGAAGCGCTCGAAGATCGCCGCGGCCGTCCTCGCCTCGTCGGCGCTCAGGGCGATCAGGGCCGGCATCTGCTTCTCCATGCGTCTTTTGCTCCTCCCGGTCTTCCTGCTCCAGGGCCCATCGCGTAGCGGCCACCCCACGCGCGGCGCCGACCAGCCGTCCGGCGCGCTCGACGATCAGATCGCGTTCCCGTCCGCACCCGAGGGGTCTGGTCGCGAGCCCTCACCCGGCCCCACCGCGACGGCCGCGAACCGTTCCCCGACATTCTCCGACGAAGCACAACCCGTGGGCAAGAACGAGACCGTAGGGAAGGGACCTCGGAGGGCCTTCGGGTGTGGCGCCCCAGTGATCCCGGGAGAGGCTTGCGCTTCACCGTGGGAATCCGCGGCGGGTCGCCGTCGTTCCCGGCATCACAGGTTCGCCGGCCGTTCGTCGACGGCGGCGTCCCCGTAGCGGAGGTACACCGTCTTGCGGTGGAAGTACCGCTCGTAGCCGTACTGCCCGTCGTCGCCGCCCATGCCGGAGAGCCGGTACCCTTGGTGGAAGCCCTGGAGCTGCTCGGGGCCTATCTTGTTGACGTAGACCTCGCCGAAGTCGATGTCGTCGATCGCCCGCATCGCCTTGCGGAGGTCGGAGGTGAAGACGTAGGCGGTCAGGCCGTAGCGAGAGTCGTTGGCGAGGCCCACGGCCTCCTCGAAGTCGTCGAAGGGCTGTATCGGCAGCACAGGGCCGAACACCTCGCTCTGCACGATGTCCATGTCATTTTTCACCCCGGTCAGGACCGTCGGCTCGAACCAGTAGCCCTTCTTGAACTCCTCGCCCCCTGGCCGCTTACCGCCGAGCGCCACGGAGGCCCCCTGCCCGACGGCCTCCTCGACCATCGCCTCCACCTTGTTCAACTCGGCCCCATTGGCCTTCGGCCCCATCTGCACGTCATCGCGCATCGGGTGGCCCATCTTGATGGCGGAAGCCACACCGACGAAGCGGTCCACGAACTCGTCGTAGAGGCCGCTCTGTACGTAGGTGCGCTCGTTGCAGGTGCACACCTGGCCGCAATTCCAGAAGCGGGCGTTCACCGCGTTCTGGACCGCGACGTCCAGGTCGGCGTCGTCAAGGACGATGAACGGCGCCTTACCGCCCAGCTCCAGCGAGACCGGGGTGATGTTGTCGGCGGCGGCAGCGAGGATCTCGCGCCCGGCCCGAACCGAGCCGGTGACGGTGACCATCTCCGTAATGGGGCTCCGCACCAGCGCGTTGCCGGCGGTGGGGCCCCCGCCGGTGACGACGTTGACGACGCCGCCGGCCAACCCAGCCTCGTCGATGATCCTGGCGAGCGCGAGGGCGGTGAGCGGGGTCTCCTCGTGCGGCTTGAGGACGATGGCGTTGCCGGCCATGATCGCCGGGGCGACCTTGCGGGCGAAGCTCGCCGCCGGGTAGTTCCAGGGGATGATGCCGACCACCACGCCGTAGGGGACGTCCTTTATAAGTAGGTGCTCGCCACTCTCGTCCGGGGCGAACATCGTGCCGACCTGGGCGCGGTCGAAGCCGGCAAAGTAGTCGAAAAAGCCAGCCGCGGCCTCGATCTCGCCGCGCGCCTCGGTGATCGTCTTGCCCTGCTCCGTCACGACGAGCCGGGCGAGATCCTCCTGCCGCGCCCGGATCCCATCCGCTATCGACCGCAGGGCCGCTCCGCGCTCCACGCCGCTCCTCCGGGCCCACGCCCTCTGGGCCTTTCTGGCTCCCTCAAGAGCCCTCTCTGCGTGCTCCGCGCCGGCCTCCGGCACCTCGACGACGGTCGATTCGTCTGCGGGGTTGATAACGGGCCGCTTCTCGTCCGCCGTCACCCAGGAGCCGCCGATGTACATTGCGGGCTCCCGACCAAGAACACTCAAGAGGTCCACGTAACTCCTTTGGATGGTTTGACTTGCGGAAGGCACGTACCCTCGTCCCAACCCTCAACACCGCACGTGCGCCGAGCATCATTCTCTGAGCTTGCGGCGCGGGAACGCCGATCTGGTTGCTCGGATCGGCCTCGGCTACGTTTTGGCACGACTCCGTCCTTCCTCTCCTCCTGGCGCACGGTTGGCGCCTGTCGTCTCCATGTCGGCCTCGTACCTGCCCCTTCGGCGGAGGGCGACCTCTATCCCTTCCAGGCTACGCCCTTAGGCCGAGTCGGGTTCGGCGGGAGCGCCGAACCCAGGGATCCTAGGGCAAAGATTAGCGCAACCACGATAACGATGCTGCGCCCGGCGAAACGGTCCGGAGGCCGCTACCCAGGAGGGGGTACCACGACCGCCGCCGGTCTCCCTGGATGCCGTCCTCGGGAAAGGGGCGGCATTTCAGGCTACCCGCTCTGGCTTTCGCGAAGCCACATCGGCGTCGATCGCCAGGTCGATCCGGTGGGCGAGGCGCAGCCAAGTCGTCGCCAACGTAGTTCCAGTGGGCGAGGTCTTTGGAGCGCGAGATCGGGATGGTGTGCGACCTACCCTCGCCTCGAGCGGCGGGTCGCTGGTCCCGTAGGCGTACCAGTAGCCGTCCTTGGCCCTGACGATCGAGGGGTCGGCGAAGTTGTTTGGGAAGCCCTTCGAGACGGGGTTCGCGTACGTGCCGCCCGTCTCTTGGGCAGAGCCAGTCCCCTATGCCAGCAGCACGCAGAGAAAGAGCACGACGGCAAGGCCGAGGTGTCGGATGACGCCGGAGTGACTTACCGTCGTTACGATTTCTATCCTTTCAGGCCGCTGCGGGAGACGCCCTGGATTATGTACTTCTGGGCGAATAGGTAGAGTATCAGGACCGGTATGCTGGCGATCACGCCGCCGGCCATGATGACCGTGTAGTTCGTGTTGTAGGCGCCCTGAAGGATGGCCAGCCCCGGCGGCAGAGTCTGGCTCGTGGGGCTAAGGAGCACGTAGACAGGCCAGAGGAAGTCGTTCCAGTTGGTCAGGAAGCTCAGCACCGCAAGCGTCGCAAGGGGGGCCTTGGAAATCGGCAGGATGATGCGGAGGAAGATCTGGTACCTGTTCGCCCCGTCTATGAGGGCCGCTTCCTCCAGCTCTTGCGGCAGCGACAGGTAGAATTGCCTGAGGAAGAAGACCCCGAACGCCCCGGCCGCCGACGGCACGATTATGGCCAGGAGCGTGTCCAGCCAGCCGAGGGAATCCAC
>CADCUZ010000132.1 GCA_902806015.1 uncultured Rubrobacteraceae bacterium | reverse complement strand
GGACGAGTTGATGATCGAGGCCGCAGGCATCCAGAAGGTGTACGAGGCCGGCGGCCTGCGGGTGCGCGCCTTGAGGGGCGTGGACCTCGGCATCCGGCGCGGGGAGATGGTCGCCATCATGGGGCCCTCCGGGTGCGGGAAGACGACGCTCCTTAACGTCCTCTCCGGCCTCGACGAGCTCTCCGACGGCGAGGTGCGCGTCGACGGCGAGGCCATCGGGGGGATGTCCGACAAGAGGCGGACGCGCTTTCGGGCCGAGAAGATGGGGTTCATCTTCCAGTCGTACAACCTGATCCCGGTCCTCTCGGCCGTGGAGAACGTGGAGCTTCCGCTCCTGGTCGCGGGCAAGAAGCCGAAGAAGGCCCGCCGCTGGGCGCTAGACGCGCTGGAGATGGTCGGGCTCCCGGAGCAGGCGAGCAGGCGCCCCGCCGAGATGAGCGGCGGCCAGCAGCAGCGCGTTACCGTCGCCCGCTCCCTCGTGAACAACCCCGCCATCGTCTGGGCCGACGAGCCGACCGGCGCCCTGGACTCCGAGACGTCGGCCGGGATTATGGACCTTCTGATCCGGCTGAACCGCGAGCAGCGGCAGACCTTCGTCCTCGTCACCCACGACGCGGCCGTCGCCGCCCGCGCCCACCGCACGATCCTGATGCGCGACGGCCACATAACGAGCGACGAGCCGAACGGGGAAGGGGAGTAGGATGGAAGAGCTCTTCGGCGTTCCGACGGATCGCCTCATGTGGACCCTGCTCGCCGTCTTCGGCGTGGGCCTGGTCCTGCTCACCCTGAGCGCCCTGCGCAACCGCGTCTCCTTTCGCATGGCCGCCCGCAACATACCGCGCCGCCGAGCTCAGACCGCGCTCGTCGTGCTCGGCCTGATGCTCGCGACCATGCTCTTCTCCGCCTCCTTCACCACCGGCGACACCCTCACCAACTCCCTTCGCCTCCAGGCGTTGGAGAACCTCGGCCAGGTGGACGTCGAGGTCCGGGCCGACGGCTCCGGCTCCTCGGGCCAGCAACCCTTCGGCGAGACCACCGCCGAGCGGGCCCTGTACTTCGACCGGGGCGTCGCCGAGGAGGTACGCGACCGGCTCTCGAACACCGACCGCGTCGCCGGGGTCGCCCCCCTCGCCACCGAGACCGTCCCCGTCACCGCCAAGGGCACAGACCTCAGCGAGCCGACCGTAGACGTGCTCGGCATCGATGAAGGCTCCATGCCCGGCTTCGACAGGCTCACGACCGCCACCGGCCAAACCCTCGACGTCGGCGACCTCGGGAAAAACGAGGTCTACGTGAGCGCCGCCGCCGCCGAGGGCCTCGACGTGTCGAGGGGCGACGTGGTCCGCACCACCCTCGCCTCCGCCCCGACCTCCGGGGCGAACGCTGGTAATAACGCCGACGCCGGCGCGAATGCTAATGCAAACGCAGTCGCCGCCGCGGCCCTGGCCGCCGGCGCGGCGCCCGCCCCAAAGCCTACGGAGCTGACCGTTGCCGGCGTGTACGAGAGGGGGGCGAACCCCTCTTCCTCGTCGTCCATGGTCATGCCGCTCGGGCGGTTGCAGGAGCGGGTGGGGGAGAAGGGGCGCATCAACTCCGTCCTCGTGACCCACGAGGGCCCGGCCGTCGAGGGGGCCGCCGGCACGGACGCCACGGTCGGGGAGCTCGGGCCGGTGCTGCGGGAGAACGACCTCAACGCGGAGCCCGTCAAGAAGGACGCCATAGAGCAGGCCGACGAGGGCGGGGAGAGCTTCACGAGCATCTTCCTGCTCTTCGGGCAGTTCTCCGTGGCGGCGGGGGTACTCCTTATCTTCTTGATCTTCGTGATGCTCGCCGCCGAGCGCAAGCACGAGCTAGGTATAGCCCGCGCCGTCGGGATGCGCAGGGGCCACCTCATGCGCATGTTCGCCTTCGAGGGCGCCCTGTACGCCGGGATCGCGAGCGCCCTTGGCAGCGTGCTCGGCGTCGGGGTCGGGTGGCTGATGGTGCGCGTTATCGGGGAGGCCTTCGCCGGCTCAGGCTTCGAGATCCGCTTTGCCACCCGCCCCGAGAACGTCGTCATCGCCTTCTGCCTCGGCATGGTTCTCACCTTCGCCGTCGTCCTGATCTCCTCCTGGCGCGTGAGCCGCCTGAACGTGGTACGCGCCATCCGCGACATCCCCGAACCCGACAGCAGGGGCCGCACCGTCAAGGGCGTGCTGCTCGCCCTCCTTACCCCGGTCGTGGGCGCGTTGCTCGTCTTGCAGGGGCTCCGGGCCGAGCAGATGGGCCTGTACATGCTCGGGCTCTCGCTCGCCGTGGTCGGGGCGGCGCTCATCGCGCGGGTATTGCGGGCGCCTGAGCGTATCGCCTTTACCGTGGCCGGGTTGATCCTGCTCGCGCTCTGGCTCTTGCCCGTCTCGTTCGCGCCGGGGGGCATGACCGAGGGGATAGACCTCTTCTTTATCTCGGGAGTGATGGTCGTGCTGGCGGGCGTGTGGATCGTGATGCACAACTCCGACCTGCTCCTCGGGGCCGTCGTCGTCCTTTTCGGCTGGATCAGGGGTATGCCCCCCGTCCTGCGCGCCGCCGTCTCTTACCCGCTGCATAGCCGCTTTCGCACGGGCATGACCCTCGCCATGTTCTCCCTCGTCGTCTTCACCATCGTCACCATGAGCTTCATCACGGCGGCCCTCGGCTCCATCTTCGAGGACACCGACCGTCTCTCGGGCGGCTTCGACATCCGCGCCGACGCCGGCTACGCGGTCCCGATACCGGACATGGACGAGGCTTTGAGGGACGCCGAAGGCGTGGACGAGAACGACGTCGCCGCCGTCGGGACCCTCACCGGCCTCCCCCTCGACGCGAAGCAGCGGGGCACCGACCGCAAGGCCGAGACCCTCTTTGTGCAGGGCGTGGACGGCGGCTACACGAAGAGCGTCGGCTACGGCTTCAAGACCACCGTCGCCGGCTACGACACGCGCGAACAGGTGTGGACCGCGCTGCGAGAAGAGGAGGACACCGCGGTGATCTCCGCCCAGCTCGCGCCCACCCGCTCGAACTTCACCGTCGGGGAGGGCCAGCCTTCTATAAAGCTCTCCGGCTTCTACGGGGACGACCCGACGCTGCCCGATGACCTGTACGTACGCGTAGAAGATCCCGAATCCGGCGAGACGCGGGACCTGCGCGTCATCGGGGTGTTGGAAGATTCGGCCTTCTTCGCGCCGAGCGTGATGTCCTCGAAGGCCACCCTGGAGGGGATAGCAGGCTCGCCCTTGCCGGCCCAGGGCTTCCAGTTCCGCCTGGCCGCCGGGGCAGAGCCGAGGGCAGTGGCCAGGGCCTTGGAGAAGGCCTTCGCGGAGAACGGGCTGCAGGCGGTGGCGGTCGAGAAGGAGATCCGGGACGGTTCCGCCTCCCAGGGGCTCTTCAGCAACCTCCTCATGGGCTTCATGGGGCTGGGGTTGCTGGTAGGCATCGCGGCCCTCGGCGTCATAGCCGCCCGCTCCGTGGTCGAGAGGCGGCAGCAGATCGGGATGCTCAGGGCCCTGGGATTCCAGCGCCGGCAAGTGCGGCTCGCCTTCCTCATAGAGTCCTCGTTCGTCGCCCTGCTTGGCATCGGGCTCGGCGTGGGGTTGGGAGCGGCGGTCTCCGTCGGGGTCGTGGACTCCTTCGCCGAGCAGATGGCCGGCATCCAGTACACCGTGCCGTGGACCACCCTCGGCGTGATCGTGGGCCTCGCCTACTTCGCCTCCCTGCTCACCACCTTCCTTCCCGCCCGCCAGGCGTCTAAGGTCTACCCGGCCGAGGCGTTGCGGTACGAGTAGGTAGATCCACGCCGAAGGCCGTGGCCCCCGGCGTGGACGCGGCGGGCCCCACTGCGATAGCTCCGGTCACGAGACATGCTACTCTCCCAGCCTTGCAACACGGGTTGTCGTCGAACTCTCTCGCGGGCATCTACGTGGCAGGGGCCATCGGGGTAAAATTGAGTTTCTCGCCCCCATTTGCCAACGTCCATCTCTCTTGATTGACACGTCCGTCACGGCGACGTTGCCGCTCCTGTCCTCCCCCGGACGGTCACCCGCAAGTCAACGCCGGCGAGAACCACGGCGCACCGTCGTAGGCTCGTACGACGATGTCTCGGAACTCGTGGGAGTGCACCTCGGAGGCGGGTACCGTGGCCATCCACTCTTCTTGCCTGTCCAAGCGTGTCCTACCGCCGGGAGAGCCGTTGCCGGTCAGCGTTTGCTCGGGGCCCGCAATGCGCTCTAACTTTCCCGCATCGTTGTGCGAGATGGCCCACAGCCACTTGTGCTCCGGGTCGATCAACTCCTGCTCCCTCACCTTCCTGGCGCTCCCTTCCCAGCGTTCTCCGTCGGGGCAGCCGCGCACACGGTAGGGGCGGCCGCGGGGATGGCGCCCCGGCCCAGGTTCGCCTTCCCTACGTTGAGTGACTAGCGTTTCGGCGGATGCGCCGCGCCTCTCGGGGTGGCATCATCCGCCCGTAAGGATCTCATCGAGTGGAGAAGGGGACCATGTCGTCTTAGTGCCTCATCCGATGGAGCGGCTTGGCCGGCACGTTTGGTGGGGTGCTGTGGACACTCTGGTACGTGGGCGTTCCCCTCGTCGGGGAGGAGTATGAGAGCTACGAGACCTACAACACGCTCATGCCCGTCGTACTGCTGTTGTGCCCCTGGCAAGGCTGTCCGGCTTCCACGCCGCGCAAGCAGGAGCCTACGGGAGGCGAGGGAGGGCCGGGTTCATCGTCTCCTTTGTCGGGCTCGCGTTCATGGTCGCCGGCAACGTGGCGGGGTCTTGGTTGTTCACGACGCAGGCCTACGCACAGGCCAATGGCGGACTTCGTGAAGGCTCTTCCTGCTAGGGGTGCTCTTCCTGGTCGTAGGCTCGGTGCTTTTCGGCGTTGCCGCCTTGAGGGCGGGGATGCTACCGCGCCTCGGAGGCCTGCTGGCGGCTATCTGGTTGCCGATCGGCGTCCTTGGCGGTATTTTGTCTGCCGTAACGGGGTTGCTGGCGGCGGACTCGGCGTTCTCCCCGGGGTCGTCCGGGACCTTGGGGGCCGCCTGGGTGACGGTAGGCTACGCCGTCTGGTCCGACGGGGGCAGAGCGACCCAGCGTTCCGCGCGTCAGGTAGACGAAGGAGGAGCCTCCTTTCGAGAATGAGTTCTTGGCGGCAAGAAGTGGCCGATCTCGTCTCCCTCGCCCGGCGGTTGCGGCCGGGCCTGCGGAGGGGCCCGTCCGGACGAGGCGCCCGAAGACCGAACGCTACGCGCGACCCCGCTACGGAGAACGCTTGTGCTGGTAAAGCGGCGGCTCGTGTCCCATCACGCGATGCCGGCGGGCGGTCAAGAGGCCGCGTCCCCTAACCCAGGGACGCGGCCAGCGATTGTCTCTCGTGGGGGCGATAGGATCTGACGCTAGGCGCGGACCACCAGGGTCTTCGCGACCATGTCGCCGAGGCGCTGGTTCTTGTCGGAGACGAGGGCGACCACGAAGGCGACTAGGTAGGAGCCGATGCTGTCCACGATGCGAAACACGGTCCGCAGGAGGGCCGCCCTGGTTCCGGGCGCACGGCCGTCGCCCTCGCGGACGACCTTTATGCCGAGGGCCATTTTGCCCAAGGTCTGTCCAAAGCGGCCCTCCATTATCGTGTAATACGCCAGGTAGACGACCAGGGCGGCGAGGCCCCCCGCGAAGAAGAACACCCCCGACACGGCGTCGTTGACCCCGCCGCGTTCCCACCCGTCGAGCAGCGCCGCCGGCGCGGTGAACAGGCTCGTCACGACGCCCAGTAGCATCAGGTCGAGTATCGTTGCCAGTACCCTCCGGCCGATAACCCGCGTCTCCGGCCCGACCGAAGCCCCGTAAACTCCCTCTACCATGACTTTCCCCTTTCCTTGACGTTTAGGATCGACGCCGTAGATGATGCCCGGGGGCGGCCGGGGCGTCATCGGTCCAAGGGCCCATTCGGGGTCGGGCCTGAGGACGATCCTCTTTTCGGGTTCGCCGCGCTGCCGACGTCCGGGCGGGCATCGCCGCAGGGGCCATGCGCGGGCTTGGGTCATCCTCGGGACCTACCGCCGCTAGGCCCGTGGGCCGATGTGCTCCGGCGCGCGCCGGACTACACTTGCCCCACTATGGCATGCGGGCGGACATGAAGGGCAGCATCTTCTCGCTGCGGCGGCTGCGGTGGAAGCTCACGCTCAGCTACACCCTCGTTACCGTGGTGGCGCTCCTCTCCCTGGAGTTGATACTGGTAGGCGGGCTGGTGATCTTCCTGAGCTCGGACCTGCTCCCCACCCTGATCGCGCAGCAGGTGAGAGACGAGTTCGTCCCGAACCTGGAGAAGCCCTTGCGGCAAGACCCGCCAGACAAGGAAAGGTTGCGCGAGGAGTTGACGCTCTTCGCCAACGGCTCGGGCGTCAGGGGCGCCGACGCCGGCCCCCCCGATGGGACCGACATCAACCTCAGGCTGACGCCCGACGAGGGCGCCCTGTTCGTGGTCGATGAGAACGGTCGCCTGCTGGCCTCCGCGCCCGAGGTGCGTGACTTCGAGGAAGGCGAGCGGTTCGAGGCGGACCGCGTGCCCGGGCTGGCGCCGCTCGTCCAGGCGGCGCTCGGGGGCGAGGAGCGGGCCAGAGACCTCTCCACGCACACGCCCGAAGACCGCATCCTTATGGCCGTCCCCGTGGAAGACGAAAACGGCGACGTGGACGGTGCGCTCGTGGGCACCTTCAGGATGCCGAACATGACCGGCCCGCTCCTCATCGCGGTTGGCCTAAGCGCGATCTTCTTGACGATCCCGGCCGCGTTCCTCGGCCTGATATTCGGCTTTTTCACGGCGTGGGGGATCACGCGCCGCATCGGCGGGCTCGCCCGCGCCGCCCGAGCCTGGAGCCGCGGGGATTTCTCCGTTACCGCCAAGGATCGCTCCAAGGACGAACTCGGCCAACTCAGCCGCGAGCTGAACCGGATGGCCGCTGACCTCGAGGGCCTGCTGCAGGCTCGCGGCGAGCTCGCCACCCTCGAGGCCCGCAATCGCTTCGCCCGCGACCTGCACGACTCCGTCAAGCAGCAGGTCTTCGCCGTCTCGCTGCAGATTGCCGCCGCCCGCGCCCTGATCCAAAAGGACACCGGATCCGCCGAATCCCACCTGGGCCAAGCCGACGAACTGGTCCGCCAGACGCAGAAGGAGCTGAACATACTCATAGCCGAGATGCGGCCGGCGGCCCTGGAGGGAAAAGGCCTCGCCGGCGCTTTGCGCGAGTACGTCGCCCGCTGGTCGGAGGGGGCCGAGATCCCAGCCGAGTTCCGCGTCCGCGGCGAGCGCGAGGCCCCGCTCGAAGTGGAGCAGGCCCTCTTTCGCGTCGCCCAGGAGGCCCTGGCCAACGTCGCCCGCCACAGCGGGGCGGGGCACGCGGAGGTGGACCTCTCCTACGCCGCCGACGCCGCTACGCTCCGCGTCTCCGACGACGGCCGCGGCTTCGACCCCTCCCGCGGCTCCGGCGGGGGTTTCGGCCTCCAGAGCATGCGCGAGCGCCTGATAAAGCTAGGCGGCCGTATCACCGTCGACAGCGAGCCGGACGGTGGCACGCGGGTAACGGGCGTCTGCCCGCTCAAAGACCTACCGAAAGGGGATTAGAGGCCGTGAGCGAGTCCATAACCGTACTGCTGGTCGACGACCACGCGCTTGTGCGCCAGGGCGTGCGGGCTTTTCTTGAGACGCAGCCGGACCTGACCGTCGTCGCCGAGGCGGGGGGCGGGGAAGAGGCAGTGAAGCTGGCGGCCGAGTACGCGCCAGACGTGGCGCTGATGGACCTGGTCATGCCTGGTATAGACGGCGTGGAGGCGACGCGACGGCTGACGGCGTCCTCCCCCCGCACCAACGTGGTCATGCTCACCTCCTACCACGACGACGAGCACGTCTTCCCGGCCATCCGGGCCGGCGCGCTGTCCTACGTGCTCAAGGAGATCGGCCCCGAAGAGCTCGCCGACGCGGTCCGCAAGGCCGCCGCCGGGGAGGCGGTGCTCCACCCGCGCGTCGCCGCCCGCGTGGTGCGCGAGCTCTACGGCGCCCGGCGCGACGAACCCAACGTCTTCCACGAGCTCTCGGAGCGCGAACTGGAGGTGCTCAAGCTCATAGCGGGCGGTCTCTCGAACGCCCAAATCGCGGGCCGCCTCTACGTGAGCGAGAAGACCGTCAAGAGCCACGTCTCCAACATCCTCGGCAAGCTCCACCTCGCCGACCGCACCCAGGCCGCCGTCTACGCTTGGCGCCAGGGCGTCGTACGGAGGGATTAGGGCTGCCAACTCTCGGCGGTTGGCCCTCGGCTAGCAGTTACCGCGGCGACCCGGCGGCTTGAGCCGGGATCACGAAGATCAGTGCGAGTGAGCGCCTGCGTGGGGGCCCTTCGGGGCTTTGGCGCCGCGTTCTATGAGCATGTCTTTCATCAGTCGGATCTCGCCGTTCTGCGAGGCCACGATGGCCCAGGCGAGGTTCTCGACCTCCGGGTGGTCCGTCTGTTCTATGGCGGCCTCGGCCATCGGGACGGCGGCCTGGTGGTGCGGGATCATAAGCCCGAAGAACATTTTGTCGGCCGCTTCGGGGGAGGCATTTTGCAGGCGCTCTATCTCATCCGGGGAGGCCATGCCCGGCATCCGGCCCTCGGTCGGGTGGCCCATCCAGGACATCGCGGGCTCCGTGCCGGTGGGGGGGAGGGCCCAAGCGTCGAGCCAGCCTTGCATGCGCCCGATCTGGCCCTGCTGCGTGAGCGCCATGTCCGCGGCCATGAGCCTGACCTCCTCACTCTCGGTCTTATCCCGCACGATCTCGGCCATCTCCACGGCCTGGGCGTGGTGCACGGACATGTCCCGGGCGAACCCGGCCTCAGCCGAGTCGTCCCCGGGCCGCTGACCCGAGAGGTAGAGCCACAAAGAAAGGGCACCCAAGAGCACCGCGGCGGCGGCGAGCGCGAAGAGCAGCGGCCCGGTGTCTTGGGATCCCTTGCGGGGCATCTAGACGGTGTCTGACGTGCCGCCGGTGCAGGCGGCGCCGGGCTCGGGGGTCTGCGGTCCCTGGCGGTAGGCCCGGACGAACCGCTCCAGGTCGGCACTGTCCGCGCTCTCCAGCGTCAGTTGTTTGCCCCAGGCGGAGGCCACGACAGGGTTCGGCAGGTCGGGGTGGGGGCTGGCGAGCATGCAGGTCTGGCCCTCGACGAGACCGCGTATCCTGTTCTTCTGGTCCTGCGGGAGGTCGGGGTCGTAGGTGATCCAGACCGCCCCGTGCTCCAGGGTGTGTACCGCGTTCTCGTCCCTGATGGGCTGCTCGTAGAAACCGCTGTTCTGCCAGACGTCGTCGTGCTCGCCGCCGGCCGGCGGGGTCTGCTCGTAGTCCACGTCCCCGTCGGTGTGCTGGCCCACTTGGCCGACGTCGTAGGTCCGGACCTCGCCCGGGGGCGTGCTCGCCGCTTGCTGACGCGAGTCCAGCACGACCAGCGCCACGAAACCGGCCACGAAGGCCAAAACGACCGCGCCGACGATGATGTAAGTCTTTCTCGAACCGCCCGAGGACGGCGTCGTCCTGACCTGCCCGCTTCCCTTGTTACCCAATCTTCTGCCTCTTTTTAGCTTTCCGGCGGGTAGAGATTAGCATAGCCGTCAGCTCCTAGTCGTCGGCCGCCGGCCCCCGGCCTCCGAGAAGCCACGCTCGCGGTCGGGCCCCGCTGTCGGGGTCATCAGGGGGCCACGATCCTGACCACGAGGTAGACGGCCAGCGCGGCCAGCAGCAGCCAGATCCCCACGACGATTACTGCCGCTGCGGTGCCCTTCGGCCCGGCTTGGACCCCGACTTCGCGGGCTTTCGCCCGGCACTCCGCCAGAACATCGGGCGGGATCATGCGGACGGCGAGGGCGATGCCGAGGGGGACCAGGATCAGGTCATCCAGGTAGCCGAGAACGGGGATGGGGTCAGGGATCAGGTCTATCGGGCTGAACGCGTACGCCACCACCAAGGCCGCGAAGACCCTCGCGTACGTCGGCACCCGCGGGTCTCCGTAGGCTAGATACAGCGCACACAACTCGGTTTTGAGCCGCCTTGCCCAACGTTTCAGCCCCTCGAAACGGCCCATTGACCGAGGCCTAATCCCTTCGGGTGGGGAAGCGGAGGGCCTGGAGGGCGGCGTGGTGGTCGCCGGCGTGGTCCACCTGGAGGGTGGTGTGCTCTATGCCGAAGTCGCGGGCGAGGACGGCTTCCAGGTCGCGGCGGCGGGCGTGGCAGTTCTCGTCCCTGCCGACGAGCACGTGGGCCGAGAGGGCCGGGAAACCGGAGGTTATCGTCCAGATGTGGAGGTCGTGGACCTCCTGGACGCCTGGGGCGGAGGCCATACTGCGGCCCACCTGTTCGGCGTCCACGCCCCGCGGGGTCGCTTCGAGGAGGATGTTCGTGGAGTCGCGCAAGAGTTTCCAGGAACTCGCGAGGACCAGGACCCCGATCACGGCGCTAACGAGCGGGTCCGCGTAGCGCCAGCCGGTGAGCAGGATCACGCCGGCGGCGACGATGACCCCGACGGAGCCGAGCAGATCGGCCAGGACGTGGCGCAGGGCACCCTCGACGTTCAGGCTCTCGCCGCCGGAGCGCGAGAGCACGGCAGCACCGGCGACGTTCACGAGGAGCCCCACGACTGCCACGGCCATCATCCAGCCGCCGAGGATGGGCTGCGGGTCCTGCAGACGCCGGAAGGCCTCGACGAAGATCCAGACGGAAACCGCCACCAGCGTCACCCCGTTCGCCAAAGCCGCCAGGATCTCGGCCCGCTTGTACCCAAAGCTCCGCCGCGGGGTCGCCGGCCGCTCCGCGAGCCAGACGGCCAAGAGCGCGAGCCCCAAGGACACGGCGTCCGACGCCATGTGCCCGGCGTCGGCCAGAAGCGCGAGCGAGCCGGTCAGGAACCCGCCGACGACCTCCACGGCCAAAAACGCCGTCGTCAAAAAGAACACGAACGTCAGTGCCCGTCGCCCCGCCCCGCGCGAATGCCCGCCGTAGTCGTGCCCTGCGTGCTCGTGTCCCGCGTGGTGGTGATGGTCGTGGTGCATGCCGGTATTTTACCCCGTGGATGGCCGCTTCTCGCGTGCTACCGAGACTACCGCCCGCGGTACTGGCGCAGCGCGAGCCAGAGGCCGATGGCCGGCCGGGCCGCGCCGGGGAGGCGCATGAGGTTAGGGTTCTCCGCGAAAAAGCGGGCGACCTTGCGGTTCCCTTCCGGGCCGGTCTCCCACGGAAGCGAGTGCCCCCTAGGCGAGACCAGCTCCATTGTCGCGTCGCCGATGGTAAGGACGGCGAAGGTCTCGGCCGCCCTGCTCGCCCACGGATTCCTCACGGGTTCTACGGCTGCTCGCCGAGGGTGACGTCAAGGGTTCTCTCCTCGCCGTTTCGGAATACCGTCAGCCCCACGGTGTCGCCTGGCCGGTAGTCGCGCAGGGCGCCGAACAGGTCCCCGTAGCTCGCTATCTCGGTGCCTTCCAGGGCGGTGATGACGTCGTTCTTGCGCACCCCGGCCTCGTCCGCGCCGCTGCCCGGCTCGACGCTCTGGACCAGCGCGCCCGAGTCGACGGGGAGGTCGAAGCTTTCGGCGACCTCGGTGGGAAGTGGGACCGTGCCGACGCCCAGGTAGGGGGTGGTGACCTCCCCGGTCTCTATCAGCTGGTCGGCGACGGAGACCGCCGTGTCCGACGGGATGGCGAAACCGAGGTTCACCGCCCCCGTCTGGGAAGGCGGGAGGTAGGCGACGTTGATGCCGACGATGTTGCCGTCGCGATCCACGAGGGCGCCGCCCGAGTTGCCGGGCGAGATGGCCGCGTCGGTCTGGATCAGGTCGGAGAGCGCCTTGGCGGCCCTGTCGTCGCCGCCCGTAAGCTCGGGGGGAAAGTCCCGTCCTACAGCGCTGACCACGCCCGAAGTCACGGTCGCCTCGAAGCCGGCCGGGCTGCCGATGGCGACGGCGAGCTGGCCGACGATGGGCGGCTCGTCCGTCTTGAAGGTCGCGGCCGGCAGGCCGTTACGGTCCACCTTGAGCACCGCGATCTCGCTGTTCGGGTCGGCGCCGACGACCTCGGCGGGCTCCGTTCTGCCGTCGGCGAAGGCGACCTGGATCGCCGAGGCGTCCCTGACGACGTGGTCGTTGGTGATGATGTAGCCGTCTCCGCGGTAGATCACACCACTCCCAAGCCCCTCGCCCGGCTGCGTGCCGAGCGGCGTCTGCTGGGAGACCAGCACGTTGACCTGCACCACGCTGGGCCCGACGGCGGCGGCCACCCGGGCTACCGGCTCGTCTCTGGGTATCCCGGCGGGCGAAGGGGCCTCTTCCCGGGGTGTCTGCGCCGCCGCGGCGGCCTCGTTGGAGCCTGATTGCTCTTCGGAGCAGCCGGCGAGCAGGACCGCCGTCACCGCCGCCACGAGCAAGAGAAGCCGGCGTGTTCTCGTTCCGGGATTCAAAACGTTACGTACCTCCTGTAGGCACCCGACGGGCGCGTGGTTCGACACAGAGTCTATACGAAGAGGCAGGACCGTCAGTTGCGGGATCGAAGGATGCCGATCGTCCCTACGGCGCGTCGCGCAACGCGACAAAGGCGTCGTACTCTCCGTCCTCGATCGTTCGGGGCGCGAGCGAGGCGGCGAGACCCACCTCTCGAAACAGCCGCAGCCACGTCGCGCGTGGGAACAGACCCTCGCGGTGCACGTCGTGGGCCGAGCGCACGGTCCCGTCGGGCTCGCGCAGGAGGAACGCGTAGTGCGTCTGGAAGGTGGTCTGTTCGGGCTCGGGCGGCAGCGTCCACTGCAGATAGCGCGCCCGCCTCCCGTCCGGGGCCTCGCCGCCGCCGTGCTCGGTCGCCCCGGAGAACGTCTCGGCCGTCGCGTCAGGCGCCACCAGCGCCGCGCCGCCGGGCGCCAGGTGCGCCGCGACGGTAGCCAAAGCCGCGCGCAGGTCTTCCTCGGTGGTCATGTACATGACGGCGTCGTGCACGAACACCGCGTCGAACGGGCGGCCGAGACGGACGGTTCGCATGTCGCCGGCCACGTGTTCGCACTCTGGGTTGAGCGCGCGGCTCAACCCGCGCATCCCCTCGGCGGGCTCGACGAGCGTCAGCGCGAACGCCCGCTTCATGTGCGAGGCGTTGTTTCCGCCGCCGCTGCCGAGTTCCAAGACCTCGCGGACCGGGCGGCGCGCCGCGGAGCGGATCATGCCCACGTACAGCGCAGCCTCCTCGGCGTACTCGGAAGGCGGCGAGACGGCCGGCCACCAATCGGCCAGGCTGCCGTAGAGCTCTATCACGAGTAACCTCCGTCTTTGGTGGCCGTCACGAACGGCGCGGCGGGCTCAATGTCCCGACCCGCGAACCTCCGCCTTTACCCTCTCTTCTTCCTCGCGGAGGTACCTGAAGACGTCCTGGGCGAACCTGAGGGCGTGCTCCTCGGGCAGGTTCACCCGCCGGTTCTTTATAACGGAATCGAGCTCCCTGACGGCGGCGTCCATCATGCCTACCATCGTCTCCGCTTCGCGCAGGGTCTTCTCGCGCTCGGCCTCCGAGAGCGCCCTTCCGCCGCCGAGCCGCTCCCTGTGCTCCGTCAGGTATTGGATAAAGTCGCGGATGCCCACAGCCCAGAATTATATCGGCCCAGACCGGTTTTCCTAACAGTCGGCGCCCCTCGCGCGGGCGGGCTTGATGCCCGACCCCCTACTACCCCAGCGCCCCGTCTAGCCGGTCGGCGAGGATGCTGGAGCCCCCGTAGCCCATGAGTGGCCTCTCGACGAAGGGGCGGTCCCCGGCAGGGTAGCAGAGCGGGAGGAACGGGACGCCCAGGGCTTGGGCGACGGGCGCTTCCAGCTCGGTGCCGACGATCAGGTCCGGGCGGGCGGCCTCTATCCTGTTGGCGACCTCTTGCGGGTCGTCCTCGACGAAACCGTCAGCCGTGAAGGTCTGGGCGTGGAAGAGGAAGTCCAGCTGCAGGTGGGTCAGGTAAGTGCCGCACGCGACCACTTCGAGCCCGACCTCCCGCGCGAGGGCGTACCCGAGCCCGAGGGGGTAGGTGAAATCGCCGAAGACGGTGGTCCTGCGGCCCACGAAGGTCTCCGGCCTCCCCAGCCGGGCATACCAAGGCAGTTTCGAGGTGTGGGAGAGCTCCGACCAGACCGTCCGCTCGACGAACCTCGGGTCCAGCTCGCACAGCTCGCCGACGGCCCGGAGCGCCGCGCCCGTGCCGGCGGCCCCGATCATGGGGGTCGTCACCCTGCCGACGCCGTGCTCGTCTTGGAGAAAGAGCGTCGCGGATTCTCCGACCTCCCTGTAGAGGAGCACGTTCGCCCAGGCGCGGGGGAGGCGGCGGAGATCCTCGACCGTGGCCCCGAGCGGCACCCGCGCGTTGACCTCCACCCCGACCAAATTCAGGAGCCGCTCGGCCTCGTCGTACTCGGCCGCCGCGCCAGGCCCGAAGACCGGCGGCCCGAAGAGGTTGACCGTCGGGTACTGGGTGCGCTCGAGTCCCGTGCGGACGTGCGCCCGGACGAGGTCCTCGAGCGCGAGCTCGGCCGCCTCCGTCTCGCCCATGCCGGGGGTCTGCCAGGCGCAGGTAATCAGGGCCGGCTCGTGCCCGCCGACCTCAGGTAGGGGGGCGTCGGGGACGGCCTCCCCGGAGAGCAGCGCGGACTCCGAGCGGGCCAAGATCACGGCCTCCACCCCCGGGTGGCGCCGGGCGACGCCGGAGAGGTCCCGCGAGAGGTCCCCCGGCGCGTAGGACTCCCTGCGTCCCTCCTGCAGGGGGCTCAACGTGACCGGCGCCGGGCGCCCGTCCCGTTCCCGACCCGCGTAGAGCGCCGGGAAGTACCCCTCGCCCGGGCCCGCCCGCAGCACCGCGTGCACGCCCCTTATGCCCGCCGCCAGGCGCAGGATGCCGTGGCTCGCGGGTCCCTCGTAGACGCCCCCGATGAGCCTCATGGCGCCTCGCCGCTCACAGGCTCAGGGAGTCGAGGCCCTCGGCCCGGTCGAAGGTCCGCGCCAGGAGCTCCAGGATGCGTCGGGCGCCCTCGTAGCCGTGAAGGCCGGAGCGCATGAAGTCCCGCGGGGAGCGGCACAGGTGGCCGCGGGCGACGAGCGGCGCGTGCAGGCCGGGGCTCGCGACCACCACGTCCGGCCGGGCCTCCTCGATGCGCTGCATCTGGCCCCGCCAGTCGGGGGAGACGACCACGTCCACGCCCGAACCCAAGGTCTGCAGCTCTTCGGCCAGGAACCGCCGGTCCAGCCTCGGGACGCCGACCTCCAGCACCACCGCCCCGGCGTCGGCCAAGAAACGGGCCAGCGGGACCTCGAACCCCGTGTCGCCGGCGAAGAAGATCCTCTTCCCCCTCACGCGGTTGCGGAGCAAGCCGAGCTCCTCCCACACCGAGCGCGCCCGCACCACCTCGCTCGACCCGGTTCCTGCCTCCGACGCCACATCCTGCAAGAACCTCGCCGTCCCGTCTACCCCGATGGGCACCAGCGTCCTGACGACCCTGGCGCCGCGGTCCCGCGCCGCGTTCGCCGCCGCCCCGAGGTTCGGGTCCATCGCCCCCACTACCGTTCCCTCTCCCACCGGGGGTAGCTTGGCTCCCCCGATGGCAGGCACGACCCCCGAGACCTCCACCCCGCTTCGGGCGAGTTCCGCGACAATCCCCGCGACGGAGCCCGGCGACAGGGCGGCCCCGAGAAGCACCACCGGACGGTCCTGCCCGGTGGCCGCCTCCCCTCTTCGGCCCCGCAGCCCGAAGAGCCCGCCGCGCTTGGCCTGCGAAGGGATCTCTAAGAGCTCGGAGGTCCTGCGCTTTGGGCACAGGCCGACGAGGGCGGCGAGGAGGCGGTCTTCGAGGTCGGTGGAGAGAACGCCGGGCGTGAGGTACGGGGCGTCCGGCTCCACCGCCCCGACCGGCAGATCCAACCTGCGGGCCGCGAGGCGGGCCTCGAAAGCCGCGTCCACGCCCAGGTAGGAGGCCGTCCGCCCGCAGACCAGGAGGACGAGGTCTGTCTCGCGGCCGGCGGCCTCGACCGCGAGGCCCGCGACCCCGCCCTGCCGCGGCGGGTTTTTTGGGTCGAGGACGGCGAACGCCACGCGGGAGCGGGGGGTACCGGGGGACAAGGAGCGGACCAGGTGGGCTTCCGCCCGGGTGCCGACGACGACCACGAGCACGCCCGGAAGCCTCTCTGCCAGGCCGTTCACGGCGTGGAGCGGGGGTAAGACGTCCGGTGTCCCCGACTCGTTGAGGATCGTCAAAACATCTCCCTAAACCTCTTGTGCGAGCCGGCTCCCTGGCCACGCCCCGCGAAGGTTCCTAGTTTAAGGCGTCTAGCGTGTCCAGCGCCAGGGCCATCATGTTGTCCACGGCGCTTCGCAGCTCGTCGTCGCCTATCCAGACGACCTCGGCGCCTATGATGTCGGAGACCATGGGCAGGCAACCGACCCGCACGCCCCGCATCGCCGGCATGGCGAAGATCGCCGCCACCTCCATCTCCACGGCCAAGACGCCGAGGGTGGTCCACAACGCGGTCGGCTTCTCCGTCGAGTCGTAGAAGAGGTCCGAGGATACTATGGGACCCACGGAGGTCCGCCTGCCGGCGCCTTCGGCGGCGTGGACCACGTCGAAGTGGGCCGCTGGGGCGTTGTGGGTACGCCCCGGGTTATGGAGGAGACCGTCCCGTCCTGCGGGGTGGCCGCCGTCGCCACGATCAGGTCCCCTAAGCGCAGGCCCGGGTCGTACCCCCCGCACGCCCCCGCCCTGAGCAGGTTCTTCGTCCCGAGCAGGATCAGCTCCTCGGGCACGATAGTTGCCCGCAGGGAATCCCCCGGCAGAAGAACGCCCTCGGCAAAGTCCCCCGGCTCCACGCGCAGATGGACAGGACTCAAGTCGGCTCCCTTCGGTCGTCTAAAGGCTTCGGGGCCCGGGCGGTCAGGTTTCAGGTAATTGCTGACGCCCGTAGCCTGAAACCCCCCTTTACAGGCCGTCCAGGATAGCAGGGGCGGGCTCCTCGTGAAGGCGGGCGACCGTGTCCGAAGGGGGCGAAGCCGGCCACGTGGCCTTAGCGGGGGGGCCGGACCTCCCGGCTGGTTCCGGAGGTGGGCAGTTGTTCGAGGGCGCCGGGACGCCGCCCTGGGCCCGGACGAATCGCGCTAGCTACTCGTAGGCGCCACCGGAGAAGAGGGCCCTCTCGACGGACCGCTCCGGTTACCCTTCTTCCTTGAGCTTCAGTAGTCTGGTGCCGACGAGGCCCGCCTCGTCGGCGAGGTCTTGTGGTACGGCGTTGCCGCGCAGGAAGTCCGCGAGAGCGCGGACTTCGAGGGCGTTGCCGACGGTGCTTCCGGGGGGCTGTCCATGCCGGTTATGACGGCGGAGGTGCGGATGCCCATGGACCCGCTGGGGCGGACGAGGAGGTCGGCCAACCCGTGGGCCTCCTCGTCCGGCGTCTTCATCGAATGTGCCCGAGCCCGTCTGTATGACGCCGTAGATGAGGCGGCCAGCGCCGGTGGCGGCCTTTTTGGAGACGATGGAGGAGACTAGGAGGGGGAGTCGACGGTTCCGGTAGTGTCGCCCAGCGCGTAGATGGCCTTGTCGGCTGGGGCGAGACCCCCGGCCCCGATGATGGCGAGCCCGACCTCCTGGACCTGGCGCCAGAACCGCCCTTCGGAGAGGTTTACGTAGAGGCCCGAAATCGACCCCAGCTTGTCTCTCGTGCCGCCCGTCGTGCCGAGGCCTCGCCCGGAGAGCTTGGCGACGGGGCCCCGCAGGCGGCGACGAAGGGCAGGGAGGTCAAGCCTATCTTGTCCCCGACGCCGCCCGTCAGGTGCTTGTCCACGCAGTCGGGGAAAGAGTACGCTTCGCCCGACTGCGCCATCGCCCGGATCAGGGTGAGCGTCTCCCCGTAGGTCATCCCCCGATAAAGACCGCCATCAGCAGCGCGGACGCCTGGATATCTGGCACCGAGCCTTCGGTGTACCCCGCGACCACGTCCCTGATAACGTCCCCTGCGAGCTTCCCGCCCCGCTTTTGTGTTTGGATGGCCTCAAGCGCGAGGCCCAGCCCGGGTCCCCCTCTCCGCGTTTCCCTACCGCCATTACAACGACGACCGATCCTTCGGGCGTTGGCGAAGCCGCGCCAAAAAGCCGAAAGCCGACGGCTATCGCTCCGGCAGGGCGGAGAGGACCCCGGCCAGGCGGTACAGGTCCGGGTCGAGCGGGCGCTTCTGTCCGGCGACCTTTTTGAGGGGGACGCGTTCGATGCTGTCGCCGGAGAGGGCGACCATCGTGCCGTTGGCGTCGTCGGCGAGGGCCTCCACGGCGGCGGCGCCCAGGCGGGCTGCGAGGACGCGGTCGAAGGCCGTGGGGGTGCCGCCGGACTGGATGTGGCCGAGGGTCGTAAGGTCGGCCTGGTAGCCGCCGCCCGCCTCGTTGACGAACTCGCAGAACCCTTCCGCCGTCGGCGAGGCGCCCTCGGCGACCACGACCGTGAAGCGCGGCTTGCCCTTCTCGTAGGACTCGTTCAGGAGGTCGAGAAGCTCCTGCGGCTCGGTATCGAACTCGGGGACGATGGTCGCGTCGGCGCCGCCGGCTATGGCGCTCATGACGGCGAGGTAGCCGGAGTCCCGCCCCAGCACCCCGACCACCATCGCCCGGCGGTGGGCGGTGGCGGTGTCCTTTATGCGGTCTATGACAGCCACGGCGGTGTTCAGGGCGGTGTCCACGCCTATGGAGAGCTCCGTGCCGGGGATGTCGTTGTCTATCGTCGCCGGGACGCCGACCGTGGGGAGGCCGCGTTCGTCGAGTTCCAGGCCGCCCGCGAGGCTGCCGCCGCCGCCGATCACGACGATGCCCCCGACGCCGGCTTCCCGCAGCCGGTCCAGGGCCTTCTCTTTGCCCCCTTCCCCCTCCTCGAACTCCGAGGAGCGCCCCGTCCCGAGCGCCGTGCCGCCCTGCTGGACCAACCCCCAGAGTTCGGGGCGTTTCACGGGGCGGATCTCGCCCTCGAGGAGCCCGTAGTACCCGTCCTCAACGACCACGGCCTCCCAGCCCCGCGCGAAGGCCGCCTGCCCCGCCGCCCGCACGGCCGCGTTCATACCGGGGGCGACGCCCCCGCTCGTTAGCACCGCAACCTTCAACAGCGTCTCCTCTCGCTCGGTCTCTTTGCGCGTATGTACCCCCGCGGACTTTTTCGTTGCGCACGCGAGACCGCGGGGTTTACGCCCGGGTAGAATTCGCGGCAACACCGGAGAGGAGGGGATCTTGGCCAGTTGCCCCGTGAGGGTCATGAGCTTCAACGTGAGGGGGGCGTCGCACAGGGATGGTATCAACGTGTGGGAAGGTCGGGCCGCGCTCAACGTCAGCACCATAAAGCGCTACGAGCCGGGCGTGATCGGCCTCCAGGAGGTCCACGCCGCTAACCTGGCGGTCTACGAAGAGGAGTTGCCGGGCTACAACCGCATCATGGGCCCGGCTTACGGCACGGACCGGGTGGAGGAGTTCGCCGCCATCTTCTACGAGGCCAACCGGTTCGAGAAGCTGGACTCAGGTGGGTTCTGGCTCAGCGACACGCCGAAGGAGTCCTCGGCCAGCTGGGGCAACGAGGTAGTCCGCTCAGCCAACTGGGCGGTGCTGCGCTGCCGCGAGACGGACGTCGCGTTCCTGCACGCCAACACGCACCTCGACCACCTCAGCGAGCGCGCCCGCGTCGAAGGCAACCGCCTCATAGTCCGCCAGACGCAAGAGACCCTGGCGAACCACGGCCACCCGCCCACCATCGTTACCGGCGACTTCAACTGCAAGCCGGGCTCCGCGCCGTACGGGGTCTTTCTCGAAGAGGGCTTCACCGACACCTTCCTGGCCGCCGGCAACAGGGACGGGGCGGACGCCTACACCTTTCACGCCTTCAAGGGCTCGCGGTTCAAGCCCAGCGACACCGACAAGCCCTTCGGGCGGATCGACTGGATCCTGGTCAAAGACCCGGACGACCACATAGAGGTACGCTCGCACCGGATCCCGCGCGACGCCGACGAGGAGGCCGGCCTCTACCCGAGCGACCACTACCCCGTCTTCGCCGACCTCCACCTGACCGGATAAGGTTTGGACCCATTGGGCCGCCGGGGGACAGTAGAGGCAGAGGTCCCCGCTGCCTACCACGGCTCTGCGTCCCGTGACTCTCCTTTGTCGAAGCGGCCGGCAAAAGGCCGGGGGCCGAAAGCCGACCGCGCGGCGAACCGTGCGAACAGCTTTATCCGATGAGGATACCGTCTACGGCGCCGCCCATCAGGCTGGCGGGGGCCGCAAAGGATGGCCCGTAAGGCGAAAACAAGGTCCACCGCCGGCCGGGACGGGCTTGCAAGGGAACCGATGGGCTCTGCGGTCTAGAGCGGTTCGTGATGGCTCGCCCCCTGCACCCCGCCGAACCCGCGCTTTTCGCCTCTTCTCGTCAAAAGACCGTCTTTCTGCGAAGCCTCCCGATAGGGCGGAACCCGGACCGTGCTCCCGGGTCACCGGACGCGTCCGTTCGTCATCGGGCTCCGTAGGGTAGGTAACCGGTCACACGACCATCTAGGAGGGGCATGGGCTCTAGGGAGAGCGTGAGGGAGGCGACGGCGGGGGACGCGGCGGGGATACAAGCCCTGGCCGGCGAGCTCGCCGAAGCCGTCGGCGACGCGAGCCCCGACGAGGAGTCCGTCGGGGCGCGCTTGGGGGAGCTTCTCAACGAGCCGCGGGCGCGGGTCTTCGTGGCGGAGGTCGAAGGCGAGGTGGCGGGGTTGGCGACGCTTTGGATCAAGCCGGACCTCGCCCACGGCGACGTTGTCGTCGAGGTACCGATGCTGGTCGTCGCCGGCGAACACCGCCGCGGGGGCATAGGAAAGCTGCTAATGGCGCGGGTCCGAGAGGTCGCCGCCGATAACGAAGCCTCCGTCGTAGAACTCGTGGCCACACGGGCCAACGTCGCGGCGAGGAAGTTCTACAAGTCCTTGGGCTTTGTCGAGGCCGACGTCGTCTCCCTGGAGTTCGTCGGCGACAACGGGAACCCGCCGGACGGGGCGTAGGGCCGGCCGACCGTCGACCCGAAGACGCCGAAAAGGGGCCAACCGCTGCCCGCCGGTAACTTCCTCAGGCCCAACCGCCCCGGACGGCGAGGGCCGCGACCAGCGCCGCCGAGCCCGCGATGCCGAGCACGACCCCCCGCCACGCCGGCACCTCTTGGGCCTTCACGATGCCGAGGGGCGCAAGCAGCACGCCGGCCCACGCCAGCGCCGCCCACCGCAGGCCCGGCACCACCGCCAGCGGCAGGAGGAAACCGAACGGGTAGACCAGCGCCCGCCAGGTAACCACGAACCCGTACCGGCCCCCCAGCGCCCCAAGGTGGTACAGACCGGCTAGCGGCAGGGAGAACGCGAGCGGCAGCACCAGGACGAGGAGCGCCTGGTAGGGCCCGCCGAAAATGAACCAGACAACCGCCGCCGGCAGCCCCGAGAAGGCGAGGAACAGCGCGGGCGCCCTCACCTCGGAGACCTTCGGCAGCAGCTCGAAGAAGCGGACGGGGTGGACCAGGAGCGTGGAGAGCAGGCGCCCGTAGCTGGAGAAGGGGCGCGAGACGTCCCAGTCGCTCGCGCCGCCCCGGATCGTGTCCCGCGTGTACCCCCGCTTCGCCACAGACGCAGTATAGCCCTCCGCCGCCAGCCCTCCGCCGCCGGCCCTCCGTAAACCTCGGGGCACGGCCTCGCGCACCCCCGAAACAGGCCGTAGTATGCTGCCCCTGGCATGGAACCGGCTCCTTCTGACAAGGCGAGGGCTTCGTCGCGGCGGGTCGCCGCGTTTTCGGGGGCCGCGGTCGCGCTGGTGGTCGGAGCTATCTACTTGGGCACCCTGACGCCGACGGTCCTGCCCTACGACACCCCTTACACGCTGGATTCCCCGATGCTGCAGGCGGCGGTCACGGTGCTCGGCGTCGGCCATCCCACCGGCTACCCGACCTACATGATGCTGACCCACCTCTTCACCTACCTGCCCTTTGGAGACCTCGCCTACCGCGTCAACCTCGCCTCTGCGGCCTACGGCGTCGTCGCGGCGGCGGCGGCCTACTCGGCGGGGCTGCTGCTCTGCCGACGGGTCGTGGCCGCGGCGGCGGGCTCCCTGGCCTTCGGGCTCTCGGGGGCGTTCTGGTCGCAGGCCGTCGTGGCCGAGGTCTACACCCTAAACGCCTCCTTCTTTGCCCTCGCCCTCTGCCTGCTTTTGCTCTGGCGAGAGCGCCGAGACGACCGAATCCTGCTCCCCACCGCTTCCCTCGTCGGCCTCTCGGTCACCCACCACCTGTCGAGCGCGTTGCTGGTCCCGGCGGCATTGGGCTTCGTCGCCCTGACCGACCGGGGCGTGTTCTCGAAGGCGGGCTTCTTGGTGAGGGGGCTCTGGCACTTCGCGCTCGGACTCTTGCCGCTTGTGTATCTCCCGATCCGGGCGATGATGGAGGCGCCTCTGAACGAGGCTGACCCCTCCACCCCCGGACGCTTCCTGACCCTGGTGACGGGGGGCAGTTTTCTCGCCGAGTCGTCGGAGGTCGGCCGGCAGTGCAACCCGTCCGCCCTCTCGCTTGAAGGGACCCTCGTCAAGCTCACCACTTTTGGGCGGGAGGTGCTCGTCCAGTTTCCCTTCGTCTTCTTAATCCTCGCGGGGCTCGGCCTCGCCTACCTCGTGTTCTCGGACCGCGCGGCGGCGATCCTCCTAGGGGTGGTCTTCTTGGGGTCCCTCGCGCACGGTCTCGCCTACCGCTGGCTCGGCATCGAGGACTTCCCGGCGTTCCTGATCCCGGCCCTCCTGGTCCTCGCCCTCTGCGCCGCCGTCGGTCTCGACCTTCTGTTGCGTTTTGTGGAGAACCTCCACGCGAGACCCGGCAACGTCCCGCTCGCGCTACTCTCGGTTCTCGCGCTCGCCCTGCCGCTCCTCGGCGCCTGGGGCGACTACCAGGAGCGGGATCGGAGCGCGACCCGCGAAGGTCGCCTGGTGGTCGAGGTCGTGGCCCGCAACGCGAAGAGGGGGGCAACCGTCCTGCACCACCGGAGCCCCCTCTGGTACATGGTCCTCGCTGAGGAACGCAGGCAAGACCTCACCCTGGTGGACCCCTTCTGCACTTCCTGGAACCGCCGCACCGACCTCGTCTGGCCCGAAAACCTCACCGCGGCGCAGTCCGCGGCCCGCTACGGGACCGACGACACCACCGGCGTCGAGGCCGCGCGTAAGGCGGCCGGGAACGGCCCCGTCTACGTTCTCGACCACGACAGGGCGGACCTCGCCCGCTTCAGGGGGGCCGGGTTCGCCGTGGTCCCGGTCGGCAAAGGTGGACTCCTGTACGAGCTCGTGCCCCGGTGAGCGAGGCTCGTCGTAAATGGGTCGGGAGCCGTTGGACGATGCACGTGAGGAGGTGCGCAAGGACGCTTCGCCCGATAAGGGGGATGGGCGATCTCACGAGGCAGGACGCCGGCAGGCGGTCTCAGATAGGCGGTTCCCGGCCTTCGGCACCGTTGCACGACGTGGGCGTTCCGGCCCCGTAAAGCATCCCGGATCATCTATAATCTTCCCAGGCCACGCAGACGAGTTTCGGAGAAGAGGTTGCGAGCATGGCGAACGATCCTTTCGGCGCGCGCACCAAGCTGAACACCGGTTCCGGTGAGGTAGAGCTTTACAGCCTGAAAACCCTCGACGAGGAGGTGGAGGGCGACGTTTTTTCGCTCCCATTCTCCATCCGGGTGATGCTCGAATCGTTGCTGAGAAACGCCGGCGGCAAGTTCGTCTCGCGGGAGGACGTCGAGGCGCTCGCCTCCTGGCCGGAGTCCATAGGTGGGGAGCTCGCCTACCTGCCGGCCCGGGTGGTCATGCAGGACTTCACCGGGGTCCCGGCCATCGTGGATTTGGCGGCGATGCGCAGCGCCATGCAGAATGTCGGGGGGGACGCGAAAAAGATCAACCCGCTCGTCCCGGTGGCCCTCGTCATCGACCATTCCGTCCAGGTGGACGCCTTCGGCAGCCACGCGGCCCTGCAGTTCAACGCCGAGCGCGAGTTTCAGCGCAACCGCGAGCGCTACGAGTTCCTGAAGTGGGGCCAGCAGGCCTTCGACAACTTCTCCGTCGTGCCGCCCGCTACGGGGATCATCCACCAGGTCAATCTGGAGTACCTCGCGAAGGGCGTCATCGTCAAAGACGGCGTCGCGATGCCCGACACCCTCGTCGGCACCGACAGCCACACCACCATGATCAACGGCCTCGGCGTCCTCGGCTGGGGCGTCGGCGGCATCGAGGCCGAGGCGGTAACCTTGGGCCAGCCGTACTACATGCTCGTCCCCGAGGTCATCGGCTTCAAGCTCACGAAAGCCCTGCCGGAGGGCGTGACGGCGACCGACCTCGTCCTCACGGTCACCCAGATGCTCCGCGCCCACGGCGTCGTCGGCAAGTTCGTCGAGTTCTACGGGGACGGCCTCTCAAGGCTCTCCCTCCCGGACCGCGCGACCATCGCCAACATGTCCCCCGA
>CADCUZ010000131.1 GCA_902806015.1 uncultured Rubrobacteraceae bacterium | reverse complement strand
CGAAGCGCGGCTCGCGGCGGTTCGTTCGGCCCTCCTGCAATTCGGACCTAGGCCCGCTGACTGTGGCTGTACGGGGTATTCACTGCCGTCAGACCGATGCCCGGAGCCGCGCGACGTTTGGCCGCGTAGTGAAATCGTCGTCCGGCCCTATGAAGGAGGTCATCTCGATGTTTGAAATCCTGCAAATCCTGACGTTGCTCCTGGTAGTTCTGGCGATGTCACCCGCCCTCGCCCACGCCCTTGAACTGCCCGGAAAGATGCGGCTCTCCAAAGAAGCATATAACACGATTCAGCCCGTATATTATCCGGGGTTCACCGTCGCCGGGGGTATCGGCGAGGTGGGAGGCATGGTCTTTACGACCATTCTCGTGTTCGCCACCCCGTACGGAACCGCTGATTTCTGGCTGACGCTCGCCGCTCTCCTCGGCCTCGTCGGCATGCACGCGGCGTACTGGGTATTGACGCACCCGGTCAACAAATTCTGGCTCGAAGACGAGAAACTCAGCGGCTTCGGCTCCGGTTTCTTCTCGTTCGCGTCGGAGCGCGAATCGAGCGATCAGAACGACTGGATCTCCTTGCGCAACCGCTGGGAATACTCACACGTCGTCCGCGCGATACTGTCGGCGATGAGCGTCGTTGCCCTCGCCATCGCCCTCGTATGACAGGCTCGACCATGAAGACGAACCGCCCCGGACTATGAGTTGTCCGAGATAGAAGGAGCGAAGAGGCGAGAAAGACGGATTTCCAGATTACGCGCATAATGCCGAATCCTCACGAGATAGGAGAGCTTACCATGAGCATCGTCGTCACCGGAGCCACCGGGAAACTTGGCCGCCTCGTCATCGACGAGTTGCTGACGCGCATTCGCGCCGAGCAGGTCATCGCCGTCGTGCGCAACGCTGACAAGGCTGCCGACATTGCCGCGCGCGGTGTGGCTTTGCGGATCGCCGACTACAACGAGCCGCACACACTGGAGAGCGTGTTCCAGGTTGGGGACAAGGTGCTGCTAATCTCCTCTGATGAGGAGGGTGAACTGCGCACCGCGCAACACACCGCGGTCATCGACGCCGCGAAGGCGGCCGGGGTCGCGCTATTCGCCTACTCCAGCGTGCTTGCCGCCCCCACGGCGACCTTCTCGATCGGCGAGGACCACTATGCCACTGAGCAGAT
Organism: uncultured Rubrobacteraceae bacterium; assembly: GCA_902806015.1. Next base: position 4,871 of record CADCUZ010000131.1, on the reverse strand, counting down.
CATCCTCGCCTCCGGCCTGCCGTACGTCCTGCTGCGCAACGGTTGGTACAACGAGAACTACACCGGCCACCTGGACGCGGTCCTCGAGCATGGCCGCGTCTTCGGCGTTGCCGGCGAGGGCCGCGTCGCCACCGCCGCCCGCGTCGACTACGCGGCGGCCGCTGCCATCGTCCTGACCGGCGAGGGCCACGACGACGCGGTGTACGAGCTAAGCGGCGACGTGGCCTGGAGCCTTGCCGAGTTCGCGGCGGAGGTGTCTCGGCAGACCGGCAGGGACATCACGTATCCGAGCCTGACCGGTGAGCAGTATCACGCGTTCATGGTGGGCGAGGGCGTGCCCTCCCACGACGCTGACGCCCTGGTCGACGCCGACGCCGCGATCGCCCGCGGCGAGCTGGCACACACCCCTGGCGACTTGAGCCACCTCATCGGACGGCCGACCACCCCGATCATCGACTCCATCAGGGCCGCCCTCATACGACTCCGCATGGATCGAGGATGAGCATGAGGCTTCCGAACGCAGCACACGAATCTCGCCCCTGGCGTATCCGCGAAATCGTGCCCGACTTTACTCTGGAGGATGTCTGGGCCCTTCCCGCGCACGGTGGCGCCGAGGACTTCCAAACGCTGCTCGAGCTAATGACTTCCGGCCTACCTGATCCGGCCAACTGGGAGTCCCTCCCGACTCGCGTCCTGTGGCGTGTCCGCGATCGTCTCGGCAGTTGGTTCGGCCTCGGCAGGATCTCGGTCCCGATCGACAGCGGTCGGGATGATGCCGCAGGCAAACTGCCGATTCCGGGCACCGACGAAACCTCACTGACCGACCGACTGCCATACGATCTGCGCAACACCGCGGCGGATGTGCATTTCGACTCCGTGCCTTTCGCGCCCCTCTATCGCACCGACATCGAGTTTGCAGAGGAGATGTCGAACCGAACCGTGCACGCCGTGGGGCACCTGGCCTGGGTCGATCAGGGCGAGGGCCGCTACCAAGGACAGATGGCCGTCTACGTCAAGCCACGCGGTCTGCTCGGGAAGGGATACATGGCGCTCATCAAGCCGTTCCGGTATTGGATCGTTTACCCAGCACTCATGCGAGAGATCGAACGGGCGTGGAATACACGCGTTCCCCGGTAGGCCGCGTTCTGCGTAGCGCCCCTGACTTTGCGCTCCTCGCTGCCAGCTCTCGCCTCCGGGTGCGGACCGAATTGCTTGTGGAGCGCCAGCAGCAGGCGCTGTTCGCCGTCTTCGTGCACCAGGAGGACGTGTCGTCGCACGGGCGGGGTGGACGGGAGTCGCGCCGGTGCATCGACGGGTGGTGCGGAACCTCCTGGAGCAGGCCGGCGGTTCGGACCCGGGCCGGTCCCGGGCGGCGGACGCCCCCGGCGCCAGCCGCCCGCCTCCTCCGAAGCCGACGGCTTCTTGCACTAGCTCGGCCGTGGACCGAAGACCCGAAGAAGAAGGAGATCCGTGTGTCTTCACCGCTGAAAAGGTTGACCAGAAAGGTGTTCGAGCGCCACTCCAACCCGTGGAGCGCGTGGACCCGCCTCCTGAGCACGCCCCTCGTCCTCGTCCCGTTCTGGACCCGGAGCCGGAAACACGCTGCTCTGGTCGGAACGTGGATGCTGCTCAACCCGATCGTGTTCCCCAAGCCGAACAACGACTCGGCCTGGGCGACAAGGGCGATGCTCGGGGAGGAGATGTGGGTCGCCGAAAGGCCGATCGGCGTGGCGATGGCCGTGAACGTGGCGGCGTCAGCGTTTGGCATCGGCGGGGTAGTGGGCGCCCTGAAGAGAAGGCCGTCGGCGGCCGCCCTCTGCACGGTAGCGGAGGTCGCGTTGTTGCTCGTCTACTGGCAGCTGATGAGCGAGTACTACGAAGAGCACCGCAAACATACGCCCAACGAATAAAGGAGTCGAAGATATGGCTACGGACATAGCCAAGCCACGCGTCCTCGTCGTAGGCGGCGGCTACGTCGGATGTACGCCGCGCTGCGCCTACAGAAGAAGCTGAGCCCCGGCGAGGCCACGATCACGGTCGTTGACCCGCAACCCAACATGACCTACCAGCCGTTCCTGCCCGAGGCCGCGGCAGGCTCCATCGAGGCCCGCCACGTCGTGGTGCCCCTCAGGCGGGTGCTGCGTCGCTCTGAGGTGCTCGCCGCGACGGTGGAGAGCGTAGATCACGGTCGGCGGGTCGCCATGCTCCATCCCTCCGAGGGGGAAAGCGTTCGAGCTTCCCTACGACGTGCTGGTGATGGCGCCCGGCTCGGTATCCCGCGCCCTGCCCATCCCCGGCCTCGCGGAGGTCGGCATCGGCTTCAAGACCATCGGGGAGGCCGTACACCTGCGCAACCACATCCTCTCCCGGCTGGACGTGGCCTCGACCACGGATGATGAGGACCTTCGCCGTAAGGCCCTCACATTCGTGTTCGTCGGTGGCGGGTACGCGGGCGTGGAGGCGTTCGCGGAGCTAGAGGACATGGCGCGATACGCGCTAGGGTTCCACCCAGGACTGTCCCTGTCGGACATGATGTGGGTGCTGGTTGAGGCGACGGGGAGGATCCTGCCGGAGGTGGGGAAGTCGCTGGGCGAGTACACGGTCGAGCGCCTGCGCGAGCGCGGCATGGAGGTCAGGCTCGACACGACCGTCGAGTCGATGGCGGGCGGTCGCGTCGTCCTCTCGGATGGCGAGGAGCTGGGCGCCGGGACCGTCGTGTGGACGGCCGGGGTGAAGGCCAACCCCCTCGCCTCCCGGTCTGGTCTCCCGGTGGACCGCACGGGCCGCATCGTCGGAGGTGGAAGAGGCGTCGCGTAGATCGGACCCACGAGTACCTACTCGCTCGCCGGCCCTTCCTTCGTCGCGTTCCGGAAATCGCCCGTGTGGTCTAGCGCCCACTCGCGGAAGGTCCGCGCCGGCGTCCCCGTGACCTCTTCGACGGTGGTCGTGACCGGCTCCGGCTCTTCCACGAACCGGGCGTGGGCGGCGAAGATCCCGTCCACCACCGCGGGGGGCAAGCCGGCGGCGATCCATTCCCGTCGCCCCTCCTCCACCGGGACCTCCTCGAAGCGCAGAGGCCGGCCGATGGCCTCGCCGATGGCGCGCACCTGCTCGGCCTTGGTCAGCAGCTCGGGCCCGGTTGGGACGTACTTGCGTCCGCCGTGCCCGTCCGCGGTGAGCGCGCGCACGCCCACCGCGGCGACGTCGCGCTCGTGGACCGGCGACCTGGCCCCCGCCCCGTGGGGCTCGCGCACGGCCGCGGCGCCGGAGCGGATCTCTCCCGCCCACGCGAGCGCGTTGGCCGCGAGGCCGGCGGCTCGCAGGAAGGTCCACTCGAGCCCGGAGCGCCCGATCAGGCGCTCGATGTCGGCGTGGAACCCGTGGATGGGGTCGGCCTGCTCTTCGGCGCCTTCTCTGACCCCCTCCGACGAGAGGTAGACGACGCGGCGCGCGTGTTTCGCGATCGCCCCCACGACCGCGGGCGCGCCCTCGGCCGAGAAGAACGGCCACACCAGGAACACGGAGTCGACGCCTTCCAGGGCCGCCTCCAGTGTCTCGGGTTTGGAGAGGTCGCCTTCGACACCTTCCGCGCCGGCCGGAAGCGACGCGTCGGGATCGCGGACGAGGGCGCGCACGGCGGCGCCGGCGTCCAGCAGTTGCGAGACGACCCGGCCGCCGACGTTGCCGGTCGCCCCGGTCACGAGGATCTTGCTTTGCTCCGTCATTGATGGTCCTTTCCTTGCCGCGGCTGGATGTCGTCGGTGCGGCCAACCGGAACGCGGTCGGCTCGGGAGGAGGCTCCACTACGGAGCGCCTCCCTCAGAGGTCGCACGGACGTGTCCCCGCCGGGCCGATGAGCACTGGGGGACCGGCTGAGCGCCACCCCGGCCGCTGCTTGCTGATGCGGCGCCACGGACGGACGATGGCCGCCCATAGCTCGATCCTTACGGCTCGTGCCTTCCGGTCGCCGGGGATCGCATCTCCGCGCCCTTCCCCCGCGCGACCCCGACGCTTTGTCCGGCCCGAGCCTTCGCCCGCTCGTAGCCCATGCGGAAGAGTTCCAGGGCACCTGTCAGGTCCTCGGGAGACCCGATCCTGTAGCTGGCAGTTGTCCGGCTGTCGGGGAACGCCGGGTGGGGGACGACCTTCCCGGAACGGATCAGCGCGTCCCTCACCTCCTTGGGGAAGCGGAAGTCCGCGTGCCCGTCGTCGTGGACATGGCCGATCCGCCCGCGGCCGACCCCGTAGCCCGTGACGCCGATCCCGCCCGGCCCGTCTTCGTCCCTCTTTTTGGCGACGCCGGGCCAGCTCATCACCTCGCGCTCCAGGCGCGCCAGCAAACCGTCGGTCATGCCGTCCCTCCTTCCGAGCGCAGACCATCGACTACTGCATGGTCGCCGGCACGGGGAGCCTTCGCGCCGGACGCGTGTACAGCTTTTCGGCCTGTACCTTCGTGCAGTTTCGCCGCTCACCGGGCGATAGGCCCATTACCCGACGCGAGCGTCGTGCGCGCCGGTTCTGCCACGCTCGGCTGCGCGTGGGGGTTGCGAGGTTAGCTTCTGTCGCATTCTTGGTGAAAGCGGCTCGAGACAAACCGAGACACCCGGGTGAGGGCCGGTTTGGAGCACGCTGGGAACATCTTGCTACCACCTGACGGCCTTCCGAGCGCAAACCTAGCCACGGCCGCCGCTACATATATCCGTCGCACGCCTGGCAGAAACCGATCCCGAGAAGCTCCGTCCTACCGACTCATCGAGCCGTTGCTCTCGGGACGTCCCGTCGCACGCCCTAATCCCGCTCGAGAGAATCGTGCCGCGCATCTCCCTCGAAGAGGGCGTTGGCCTCGGCGTAGGGCAGCGCGTCACCGCCCA
>CADCUZ010000130.1 GCA_902806015.1 uncultured Rubrobacteraceae bacterium | reverse complement strand
CGAGGGTCAGGGCAACCTGGTCATGAAGAGGCCCTGGCCCGGCATGCTACGCACCCTTTATAAGGACCCGGCCCGTTACAAGGAGACGTACTGGGAGAAGTACGGGGACGTGTACTTCGCCGGGGACGGGGCCAGGCGCGACGAGGACGGCTACTACTGGGTGACCGGCAGGGTCGACGACGTGATGAACATCTCCGGCCACCGCATCAGCACGGCGGAGGTCGAGAGCGCGCTTGTCGGCCACGAGGCCGTCGCCGAGTCGGCGGTCGTGGGCCGGCAGGACGAGGACACGGGCCAGGCCATCGTCGCCTACGTGATCCTCGAGGGCGACAGGGAGGGTTCCGACGAGTTGATCCAGGAGCTCAACCAGCAGGTCCGCCGGGTCATCGGCGCGCACGCCCGGCCAAAGGAGATCGTCTTCACCCCCGACCTCCCGAAGACCCGCAGCGGCAAGATCATGCGCCGGATCCTCCGCGGCGTCGCCGAAGGCGAGGAGGACCTCGGGGACACCTCGACCCTGGCCGACCCCTCGGTCGTCGACGACCTGAAGGCGGCCCGTCAGTAGTGTGCCGTTGACACCGGCCTGGTCTGAGGCCGGGGCGGGGGACCTTCGTGTTCTCCGCCCCGCTTTTATCTTTTGGCGGGCGGTCTCTCGGAAACTCGCGGGCCGCTCCAACGTACTTCGGTGTAGTAGAATATGCGAGTAAATCTTCTTAGGAGGAACAAGCGTTGGGCATCGGTTTCGGTTACATAATCGTGATGATCGTGGGGGCCCTTATCTCGGGCGCCGCGGCGCTGTGGGTCAGGAGCTCTTACGCCAAATACTCGAAGCAGAAGAGCAATAGCGGCCTCACGGGGGCCCAGACGGCGCGGATGATCTTGGACCGCAACGGCCTCACTAACGTCCGCGTCGAGCCGGTGGCCGGGAAGCTTACGGACCACTACGACCCGCGCAGCAAGGTCGTCAGGCTCTCCGAGAGCAACTTCAGGGACAGCACCATCGCGGGCGTCAGCGTGGCCGCCCACGAGGTGGGCCACGCCATCCAGGACGCGACGGGTTACGTGCCCATGAAGCTGCGCTCCGGGCTCGTCCCCATCGTGAACTTTGGGGGGCAGCTGTGGACCCCGCTCTTCTTTATGGCCATCATCACGGGCGTATCGACGGGCATCGGCAACCTGTTCATCCAGCTCGCCGTTATCGCCTTTGCCGGCGTGCTCGCCTTCCACGTCGCCACCCTGCCGGTCGAGATAAACGCCTCCACCCGCGCCTACGGCTTGCTGACGCGCTACGGCATCCTCTCCGCCACCGAGGCCGGCGGTACCCGCCGGGTCCTCACCGCGGCGGCCTTCACCTACATCGCCGCGGCCCTCACCTCGCTCCTCACGCTGATCTACCTGTTCGCGCTGAGCCGCGAGTAAGGGAACCCCGAGCGAACGCGAAAGGGCGGGGCCCGAAGGCCCCGCCCTTTTTCTCGCCGCTACAACGGGATCTTCGCGGCCGCGCGCAACGCGACCCGGAACCCGAGATCCGAACCTCCGGGAAACCCGGGCGCCGCGCCCAAACAGGTTGTAGAATACGCCCGTTGTGGAAGACGTTCGTCGGATAACCAAGAGGCGGCGCAGGCTCAGGACGGTGGGCGAGCCGCACCCGTGGGAGCCCCGCCACATGCGCCTGGCAGGGGTCCGGGTCGCCGAGTCGGTCGGGAAGCCGGCGGCCCGACGCAACGTCACCCTGGGGGTGGTGAAGCACCTTTGGCGCTCCCCGGTGCCCTTCGTCGGCTTCTACCCCCCCGAGGGCGTCAAGGTCACGAAGCATCGCAGGTATTCGCCCGGATCCCCCCGGCGGGTGGACGACACGGACTACCTGGCCGGCGTCGAGGCCCACAAGAGGTCCTTCGCCAAGGACCTCCAGGATGGCATGGTCCCCGCGGGACACCTCCCCGGGTACTTCGAGGTGCCGACCGACGAAGGTTGGCGCATCACCCTGGACCTCGTAGAGGGACGCCTGGAGTTGGCGGACGCCTGGGGCCTGGGCTCCGAGTCGAAGGTGGTGGGGGACGTGGCGCCCTTCGCCTGGGCCTATCGGCACTGCGGGTTCTGCATAGTCAGCCTCTACGACAAAGACGTGGACGCCCTGCGCGACGACCTCCTCTTCGTCGCCAAGCGGGAGGGCGTCGAGCTCAGGTGGCGCAGGACCGCCGCCTGACGGGGCGAACAAGACCGTCTACCGGAACGATTTTCGGAGAAGTACACCAAGAGATGCGTTTGGCGGCCGCAAGGCGCTAAAATGTTTGGTTGTAATGGTGCCACCCGGCACGAGGTGTTGGGGGCAGGGGGCCTGTTAGAGAGGTAGACGAGCCAGATGCTTTTGAGCCACAACACCGGGGGATTCGCCGCGACCACCGCGCCCGAGGGGTTTAGCCTCGAAGATCTCGAGGAGGCCGGTCTTAGGACCGTGGAGCGCCGATTCTCGCCCAAAGACACCATCTTCGCGCCGGGGGACCCCGACGACCAGCTCTACTTCCTGCTCTCGGGCACCGTGCGGCTTTACAAGATCTACGGCGACTTCAAGGAGGCAACCACCGCGCTCCTCAAGAACGGCGGCATCTTCGGCAAGCTGAGCCTCGTCGAGGGCCGCTGGCAGAACGTGTTCGCCGAGGCCGTCACCGAGGCGCGGGTCGCCAGCGTGCAGAAAAATTCTCTGGAGATGGTCATAAAGAGGGATCCCGCGTTCGCCCTCAAGCTCTTTTCCTCCTTCTCCGAGCGGCTCAGGCAGTCCGACGAGGTCATAGAGAGCCTGCTGCACCGGGAAGTCTCCACCCGCCTGGCTACGTTGCTCGCCAACCTGGGCGACCGCTTAGGCCGGGAGAACGGGAGCGGCGTGCTCATAGACGTGCGGCTCACGCACCAGGATTTGGCGAACATGATCGCCTCCACGAGGGAGGCCGTCTCCAAGGTGATGAGCGAGTTCCAGCGCGAGGGCGTCATAGAGAACCGCAATCGCCGGATCGTTATCCTCGACCGCACCGCCCTCACGGAGCACGCCTCCAGGCTCTCCGGCTTAAGCGTGGACGGCCAGAGCTCCATCTAGGGCGTTTTCGGGGGCTTTCCCCCGGCGGACCGGATCGCCGGGTATTCCCCTTCGCGGGCCCCGTGCCGGGCGTACACCCATCGGAAACTTTCCCGGGCCGGGGGCGTATACTCATTCCGATATGGATTACGCATCTGCTGTGGCGGTAGGGGGTTGGCGGGCGAGGCTGAAGGGCCTCTCGGTCCGGCGCGCCGACCTCGAAGACAACGATCTCGTCACGCGGACGCTCGCCGGCGACGTGCGCTCCTATGAGGAGTTGGTGCGTCGCTACGAGCGGCTCGTGGGCAAGGTCCTCTACCCGTACGCGCGGCGCGAGATCTCCGTCGAGGACCTCGTGCAGGAGACGTTCCTGCGCTCTTATGATCGGCTCGAGACCTTCAACCCGGAGTACCGCTTCAAGACCTGGCTGCTCGCCATCGCCAACAACCTCGGCATCGACACCCTGCGCCGCCGCAGGGAGACCGTAGAGTTCAACCCCGAGGCGCACGCCGCCGTCTCCGACGGACCGGAGCCCGAGGCGGTGCGTAAGGACCGCTCCCGTAGCGTCCAGGCGGCGGTCGCCACCCTGCCGGAAACCTACGGCGTGCCCATCGTGCTGCGTTACTCTGAGGGGATGAGCTACGCCGAAATCTCCGAGGTCCTCTCCATCTCCGTGCCGGCCGTCAAGAGCCGGCTCTTTCGCGCCCGCAATATGCTGGCTGGGAGGCTGGAGGAGGCGGGGGAGCGGGCATGAGCCGTCCCGGCGGGCCCCGCTGCGACCCGAAAAAGGTCTTCGAGTTCGCCGACGGGGGACTCCCCCCGGAGCGCGAGCGTGAGGTGCGAAACCATCTGGACCGCTGTCCCACCTGCAGGAGACTCTACGAAGAGGAGCTGGACCTCAGCACCTGCATGGGCACGCTCGAGTTCGAGGAGGCCCGGTCGGTCTGCCGGGAGGTTGCGATGGCGCTGCCGACCCGGCTTGCGGGGGTTCGGATTCTGTGGGCCGGGCTCGCGACGGCCCTGCTTGTCGCCGTCTCCCTCGCGCTGAGCCTCGACGGGACGAACCCGGCGGCCCTCGCGGTCGACTCGGTCGGCGCCTTCTGGGGCTTCGTCTCGGGGCTCGCGGAGGTGGCGGAGGCCTTTCTCGTGGCCGCAGGGCCGGCGCTTTTCGTGGCCTTGGGCGTCGGGGCGGTCCTTGACCTGCTCATAGCGGGGGCGGTGTTCTCCGTCTCCCGCCGGCGCGCGCGCGAGGCATGAACGCCTCCGTAACCCTCCGGCGGTTCGACGCGCGGCCCCTGATCGCGGCCTCCGTCGCCCTTGTCGGCCTCGTGATATTTTTGCCGCCGCTGCCGGCGTACGCCGGGGAGAGAAGCGTCTTCGGGGACGTGGTGGTCGAGCGCGGCGAGTACGAGGGAGAGGTCTCCACGGTCTTCGGGGACGCCAGCGTGCGAGGACCTGTGGTCGGCGACGTTCACTCCGCGTTCGGTGACGTCGGGGTCGAAGCCCCCGTCGCCGGGAGCGTCAACTCCGGCTTCGGCGATATCACGGTGCGCGCGCCCGTCGCCGGGGAGGTGGACGCCGGGTTCGGCAACGTGTACGTAAACTCCCGCGTCGAGGGCGGCATCGACGTGGACCACGGTGACATCCGCCTGGGACCCGACGCGCTGGTGATGGGCCACGTCCGCCCCGGCAGCGGCGAGGTTCGCAGGGACCCCGGCGCCGTGATGCATGGACCCGTGGGGGCGGGCGTGATGCCGGACTTCGGGTCCACCGGAGACGACCTGATCGGCTACCTGGGCTGGTTCTTCGCCGCCGCGGGGTTCGCGGCGTGCGTCGTGCTCGCCGCCGTCGTCGCCCCGCGCCCCCTCTCCGCCGCCGCCCGGCGGGCCGAGGAGGCCCCCGGCCGGTCGCTGCTCGTCGGCCTGGTCTCCGTGCCCGCGGTCCTCGTCCTCTCCGTCGCGCTTGCCTTATCCGTGGTCGGCGTGCCGCTGCTGTTTCTCATGGCACCCGCGTACCTAGCCTTTGTCTTCTACGGCGCCCTGGTCGCCGCGTTTTTCGTGGGCCGCAAAGTGGTGCTCGCCACGGGCCGATACCGTTCCGGCAACGCCCTGGCCGCCGCCGTGGGCGCCGTCCTCGTCGCCGCCACCGCCCTGATCCCGTTCCTCGGCGAGCTCCTGCTCTTCGCCCTCGCCCTGCTGGGGACCGGCGCCGCCATCCTCGCCCTCGCCTCCCGACGCCGGCCGCGGCGCCCCGCTTACCCTTCCTACGAGGCCTTCGTCAGCGACCGCCGCGACGCGTAGGGGGTGGTGTGGATCCCTGGCCCTTTCGCGGCGGAGGGTCAAATCTTGCAGCCATGCGCGCATCGGCCCTGCGTTCTTCGAGACCTTTTCTGTCCGCAGGGTTTGTGACCCTGAACGCTTACCGCAGGCCCGAGGGTGTGATTTGCGCCGGGTAGCCAGCGGGAGTTAATACGTGATAGCCGAGATCGGCCAGTGGATGTCTTGGAGCCGATGAATCGATAAGGATGCTCTTGGAATCGCCGCCGCCGAAACTTTTGTTCTTGCGTCCGACCCGCCCGAAGCCGTAACCCAACGGGGCGCGTCCCCGTTCCCGACCCCCGCAAAGAACGTGAACGCTGCAGGATCGTTCTCTCCGGCGACGTGCCAAGCCCGGCGAAACCCCCCCAGCGGTTGCCCCTTCCACACCCGCTGTCCCCGCGCCCAGGACTGCTGCGAGGAGAACAACCCGCCTCTGGAGCCCCAGGAGAGCGAGAACCACTGCGCAGCATGCTTTTTCCCGTGAAGGAGGGCCAGAAGACCGAAGAGCCCGCCACGAGCACGGCGTACAGAGCGGAATAGGAAGTATGTCGACTCTCAAAACTTGATCTCCGTAGCGGCGTGCAATGATATTGGACACCCGCTCGTTTCTGCGCCTGAGACTATCATGCCGGGTGTACCGAAGCCTCCTGCGTTGTACTTAAAGGCAAGCGTCGCAGGGGTGGGTCAACTTCATTAGGCGTCCGTAGTTGTCTTGCTGCAGGGCGTGGAACCCTAGGAGTCCCGCGCTGGTGAACAAAACCGCGGCGACGTAGAAGGCGGCGAACCCGGGTCCGGGCAAGGTGGGCGTTCCGCCCTGGCTCAGGGC